>NZ_JBCNKR010000004.1:1286669-1653893 GCF_039595935.1 Flavobacterium sp.
GATCTAAATTCTTAGGAAAAACTTCGGTTGTTGCAAAAGATACTCCGGCGTTTATTGGAAACAGAATTGGTATTTACGGAATCCAGAGTTTATTCCATTTAGTGAAAGAAATGGGATTAACTATTGAAGAAGTTGATAAATTGACTGGCCCAGTAATTGGTCGCCCAAAATCGGCTACTTTCCGTACGGTTGACGTTGTTGGATTGGATACTTTGGTACACGTTGCCAACGGTATTTATGAAAACTGTCCAAACGACGAGCAACACGAATTGTTCAAACTTCCGGATTTCATCAACAAAATGATGGAAAATAATTGGTTAGGAAGCAAAACTGGACAAGGATTTTACAAAAAAGTAGATAAAGATATTCTTTCTTTAGACTTAAATACATTAGAATATAGAGCTGC
This sequence comes from Flavobacterium sp., assembly GCF_039595935.1. NCBI lineage: Bacteria > Pseudomonadati > Bacteroidota > Flavobacteriia > Flavobacteriales > Flavobacteriaceae > Flavobacterium > Flavobacterium sp. Next base: position 1,287,076 of record NZ_JBCNKR010000004.1, read on the forward strand.
AAAAAAAGCAAATTTTGCTACTTTAGAATTAACTAAAACTATTGATAAACCAATCAATCGTTTTAAAGTTTTAGTAAAAGGAACAGATAAAGCAGGTGAATTCTACCGTAAGAGTTTTGCTGGAATGTTTGCTTACGTTTCAAACAGAGTTCCTGAAATCACAGACGAATTCTACAAAATTGATGATGCTATGAAAGCTGGATTTGGATGGGAAAATGGTCCATTCGAAATCTGGGATGCAATTGGTGTTGAAAAAGGAATTGAAATCATGAAAGCAGAAGGTTTAGAGCCTGCTGCATGGGTTACTGAAATGCTGGCTTCTGGAAGCGAAAGTTTCTATTCTGTAAAAGAAGGAGCGACTTATTTCTATAACATTCCAACAAAATCACAAGTAAAAGTTCCTGGACAAGATTCATTCATTATTCTGAACAACATTCGCGAAAGCAAAAAAGTTTGGAGCAACAGTGGAGCAATTATTCAGGATTTAGGAGACGGAATTTTGAACTTAGAATTCCAATCTAAAATGAATACAATTGGTGGCGATGTACTTCAGGCTATCAATAAAGCAATCGACTTATCTGAAAAAGAATATCAAGGTTTAGTTATTGGAAACCAAGCAGCGAATTTCTCTGTTGGTGCTAATATCGGAATGATTTTCATGATGGCCGTTGAGCAGGAATATGACGAATTGAACATGGCAATTAAATTGTTCCAAGATACAATGATGCGCGTTCGTTACTCTTCTATTCCAGTTGTAGTGGCTCCTCACGGAATGACTTTTGGTGGTGGATGCGAAATGAGCTTACATGCTGACAAAGTTGTTGCTGCTGCAGAAACTTACATGGGATTAGTTGAGTTTGGTGTCGGTGTTATCCCTGGCGGTGGTGGTTCAAAAGAAATGACTTTAAGAGCGTCTGATTTATTCCGCAAAAACGACGTGGAATTGAACGTTCTTCAAGAGTATTTCTTAACAATCGCTATGGCTAAAGTTTCGACTTCCGGTTATGAAGCTTTTGATACTGGACTTCTTCAACATGGAAAAGACATTATCGTAGTAAACAAAGATCGTCAGATCGCTGAAGCTAAAAAACATGCTTTATTATTAGCTGAAGCTGGCTATACACAACCAATCAGAAGAAACGATATTAAAGTTCTAGGAAAACAGGCTCTTGGAATGTTCTTAGTTGGAACGGATCAAATGCAGGCTGGAAAATACATTTCTGAGCACGATAAGAAAATCGCTAACAAACTGGCTTATGTAATGGCTGGTGGTGATTTATCTGAAGCAACTTTAGTATCTGAACAATATTTATTAGATATCGAACGTGAAGCTTTCTTGAGTTTATGTACAGAAAGAAAAACTCTGGAGCGTATTCAATATATGTTAACTAAAGGAAAACCGCTTCGTAATTAGAGAATAAGAAGAAAGATGCAAGAAACAAGACTTCAAAACAAAGTTTTGTCTTTTCTCTTGCCTCTTTCTTCTAATAAATCTTAAAAAAACAAAAACAAATGAAAACAGCATATATAGTAAAAGCATATAGAACAGCGGTTGGAAAAGCTCCAAAAGGTGTTTTTAGATTTAAAAGACCTGATGAATTAGCAGCTGAAACCATTCAGTTTATGATGGACGAACTGCCTAATTTCGACAAAAAACGTATCGACGACGTTATGGTAGGAAATGCCATGCCGGAAGCAGAACAAGGTCTGAACGTTGGACGTTTGATCTCTTTGATGGGATTGAAAGTAGAAGACGTTCCTGGTGTTACCGTAAACCGTTATTGCGCATCTGGATTAGAAACTATCGGAATGGCGACTGCTAAAATCCAATCAGGAATGGCAGATTGTATCATTGCAGGTGGTGCAGAAAGTATGAGTTATATTCCGATGGGAGGTTACAAACCAACTCCGGATTATAAAGTTGCTGCTGCAGGTCACGAAGATTACTACTGGGGAATGGGTTTAACTGCTGAAGCGGTTGCTAACCAATATAAAATCTCTAGAGAAGATCAGGATGAGTTTGCTTACAACTCTCACATGAAAGCTTTAAAAGCGCAAGCAGAAGGAAAATTCGACAAACAAATCGTTCCAATTACTGTTGAGCAGACTTTCATCAATGAAAATGGTAAAAAAGAAACTAAATCATACGTTGTAAACAAAGACGAAGGGCCAAGAGCCGGAACTTCTAAAGAAGCTTTGGCAGGTTTAAAACCAGTTTTTGCTGCTGACGGAAGTGTAACTGCCGGTAACTCTTCTCAAATGAGCGACGGTGCTGCATTCGTTTTAATCATGAGCGAAGAAATGGTAAAAGAATTAAACCTTGAGCCAATTGCACGTTTGGTAAATTTTGCTTCTTCTGGTGTTGAGCCAAGAATTATGGGTATCGGACCAGTAAAAGCTATTCCAAAAGCCTTAAAACAAGCGGGATTAACATTGAATGATATCGAGTTAATTGAGTTAAACGAGGCTTTTGCTTCACAAGCTTTAGCAGTAACTCGTGAATTAAATATCAATCCAGAAATCGTAAACGTAAACGGTGGAGCAATTTCTTTAGGACACCCTCTAGGATGTACAGGAGCTAAACTTTCTGTTCAGTTATTTGATGAAATGAAACGCAGAGGCAATAAATACGGAATCGTTTCTATGTGTGTGGGGACTGGACAAGGAAGCGCTGGAATCTATGAGGTTTTATAAGACTTTTTAGAGGAAAGAAGCAAGAGGAAAGACTTTCTATTTGGGATGAAAAGTTAGTCTGAAATGGATTTTTAAAAAGTAGTAAAAAACTTACGTTTAATTTTTCTTCTTATCTTGCCTCAAAAAACATGAAACACAATTTTAAGAATTTGAAAATTTGGATTTTAGCTATGGAAATTACAAATGATATCTATAAACTAACGTCTACTTTTCCAAAGTCAGAAACCTATAGTTTGTCAAATCAAATGAATCGATGTTCTGTTTCAATGCCTTCTAATATTGCTGAAGGTTCAAACAGAGGAAATAAACACTTTCAGCATTATTTGAATATTAGTTTAGGCTCGTCATTTGAATTACAAACACAATTGTTGATAGCTTGTCAAAATGATTATCTATCCAAAACAAAAACAGTAGAAATAGAGAACAAAATAATTGAATTTCAAAAGATGACCACAGGCTTCATAAATAAGTTAGATTAAAAATCTTGCTTCTTGCTTCTTTCATCTTTTATAAAAAACAAAAACAAAATGGCAGATACAATCGAAAAAAACGTGACTCGTGGTGGTCAGTTTTTAGTTAAAGAAACAAAATGCGAGGACATCTTCACACCAGAAGATTTCTCAGAAGAGCAGTTAATGATGCGTGACTCTGTAAAGGAGTTCGTAGACAAAGAATTATGGGCGCATAAAGATCGTTTTGAGAAAAAAGATTATGCGTATACAGAAGCTTCTATGCGTAAGGCTGGAGAACTTGGACTTCTTGGAGTTGCAGTTCCTGAAGAATACGGTGGATTAGGAATGGGATTTGTTTCCACAATGTTGGTTTGCGACTATATTTCTGGAGCAACAGGTTCTTTCTCAACTGCTTTTGGTGCTCACACTGGAATTGGAACTATGCCAATTACACTTTATGGTACTGAAGAACAAAAGAAAAAATACGTTCCGAAATTGGCTTCTGGAGAATGGTTTGGAGCTTATTGTTTAACTGAACCAGGCGCAGGATCTGATGCTAACTCAGGAAAAACTAAAGCAGTTTTATCTGAAGACGGAAAATACTACTCTATCACAGGTCAAAAAATGTGGATTTCGAATGCAGGATTCTGCAGCGTTTTCATCGTTTTTGCTCGTATTGGAGATGATAAAAACATTACAGGTTTCATCGTAGAAAACGATCCTTCAAACGGAATTTCTATGAATGAAGAAGAGCATAAATTAGGAATTCGTGCTTCTTCTACTCGTCAGGTTTTCTTCAACGAAACAAAAGTTCCGGTTGAAAACATGTTATCTGAAAGAGGAAACGGTTTCAAAATCGCAATGAATGCTTTAAATGTTGGTCGTATTAAATTGGCTGCTGCTTGTCTTGATGCTCAAAGAAGAGTTACTTCTGGAGCGGTAAAATATGCTAACGAAAGAATTCAGTTCAATACTTCTATCTCCTCTTTTGGAGCTATCCGTTCTAAATTAGCTGAAATGGCAACTAACGCTTACGCTGGAGAAAGTGCTTCTTACCGTGCAGCAAAAGACATTGAAGACAGAATTGCTGCTCGTGAAGCGGAAGGTACAAGTCATCAAGAAGCAGAATTGAAAGGTGTTGAAGAATATGCTATAGAATGTTCTATCTTGAAAGTAGCTGTTTCTGAAGACGTTCAAAACTGTTCTGACGAAGGTATTCAGGTTTTCGGAGGAATGGGATTCTCTGAAGATACTCCGATGGAAAGTGCGTGGAGAGATGCTCGTATCGCTCGTATCTACGAAGGAACAAACGAAATCAACAGAATGCTTTCTGTAGGTATGTTGATTAAAAAAGCAATGAAAGGACACGTTGATTTACTTGGACCAGCAATGAAAGTTCAGGAAGAACTAATGGGAATTCCATCTTTTGATACTCCAGATTTCTCTGAATTATTCTCAGAAGAAAAAGTAATCGTGGCTAACTTGAAAAAAGTTTTCTTAATGGTTGCCGGAAGCGCTGTTCAAAAATACGGTCCTGAATTAGATTCTCACCAACAGTTATTAATGGCTGCTGCTGATATCTTAATCGAAATCTACATGGCGGAAAGTACTATATTGAGAACTGAGAAATTAGCTAAATCTCAAGGAGAAGATAAAGTTCAGGAGCAAATTGCTATGGCAAAATTATACTTATACAAAGCTGTAGATATCGTAAACTTAAGAGGTAAAGAAGGAATTGCTTCTTTCTCTGAAGGAGACGAACAACGTATGATGTTAATGGGACTTAAACGTTTCACTAAATATACTAACCTGCCAAACGTGGTAGCGTTAAGAGAAAAAATTGCAGAAAAATTAGTTGCAGAAAATTCATACTGCTTCTAATTTCAAAATAGTTTTTAGCTTTTAATTTGTTATAAACCCGCACTTGTCCGAAACTGTGCGGGTTTATTTTTTTATTTTTTTTGAACCATATAAGTTATATAAGTTCATTTAAAAGAATGTATTTTTTACTGTTGACCAACTTTGTCAAAGTTTTAAACTTTGACAAAGTTTCTCTAGTGTTATTGAGCTGTACCTAAATGAACTTCTATCACTTATATGGTTAAACCCAATTTCACAAATCTTTATTAAAATTGCGGTTATGTTACAAGATTAATAGCAAAATTTAATTTCTAATGTTTTATATTTAGCGTTTTAAATCTTCAAAAAACATAAAATGAAACAAATTAGCCTAATTGCCTTTTTATCTATCTGCCTTTTTTCCACAAACATTTTTGCGCAGAAGAATAAAAAATTTGACATCATCGCTTATTACACTGGTGATTCTAAACTAATTGACGAGTATGAAGTCAATAAATTAAATCAGATTATTTTTAGTTTCTGTCATTTAAAAGACGGTAAACTAATCGTTGATTCTTCTAAAGATTCTCTTACTATAAAACATTTAGTTTCACTAAAAACTAAAAATCCACAATTAAAAATCGTTTTATCTCTTGGCGGATGGGGCGGCTGCGAACCATGTTCAGATGCTTTTTCGACTGCTGATGGACGTTTGAAATTTGCTAAATCGGTAAAAGAAGTAAGCGATTATTTTAAAGTTGATGGTTTAGATCTTGACTGGGAATATCCTGCAATCGAAGGTCTTCCTGGACATTTATTCCAGCCTGCTGATAAACCTAATTTTACAGAATTAATTAAAATTTTACGTTCAACTTTAGGTAAAAAATACGAATTAAGTTTTGCTGCCGGAGGTTTTCAAAAATATTTAGATGAATCTATCGACTGGAAAGCCGTTGCACCATTAGTTAATCGTATTAATATTATGAGTTATGATTTAGTAAACGGATATTCTAAAGTAACTGGACATCACACTCCATTATACAGTACAAATCCAAAAGAAGAATCTACAGACAGAGCTGTTAAATTTTTATTGAAAGCTGGAGTTCCTGCTGAAAAATTGGTAATTGGAGGCGCATTTTATACCAGACAATGGAAAAATGTAGAAAACATCAATAACGGTTTGTATCAGGCAGGAGAACATTTTCAAGGTGCTGATTTTAAAAACTATGCTACAACTTACACAGAAGCAAACGGCTGGAAATATTTTTATGATGAAAAAGCTCAAGCACCTTATTGGTATAATGAAGGAACAAAAACATTTGCAACTTCTGACGATATTAAATCTATTAAAGCCAAAACTGAATATGTAAAGTCTAAAAAACTGGGCGGAATCATGTTCTGGGAATTAACTTTGGATAGTTTCCGCAACGGAATGGTAAATGCAATTTATGAAGTTAAAACCGCTAAATAAATTTCGATTAAACAAATAAAAAAACGGCAGTTATTTTTCTAATAACCGCCGTTTTTGTTTTGTAATATAAGTTTTATTAAATCTTTGATTTATCTAATTCTCCTATAAAAGGAATAATTTCTAAAATTTCTGCTCTAATTATAGTTTGCAAATACACTTCTAACTGAATAAATTTAGCAGCATTTATAGCTCCAATTGCTTTTTTAGCTTTGCTGTATGTCTTGCAATATAATTTTTCATAAGCCATATGATTTTTAAAAGTTCCTTTGGCCAATTCATCAGCTTTTGCATCAGTAAGAGTACCGTAATTGGCCGCATAATCATTAATTAATTGAAATTTAGCTTGTCCGAGAGCTTTACGCTGTGTTTCGTAATCATCATAGACTTTTGTAAAAGCTGCAGACTGTGCATCAGACAAATTCATATACTGTTTTACCAAATCATTTTTAGATTTTCCGTAAAGACTTTGTAAAACTTCTACATCTTCTTTAAATGTAGATTGTGCATAAGATGAAAACGTGGCAATTGCCATAATAAAAATAAGACTTAATTTTTTCATAGTTTTGATTTTTAATGTGTTTCTAAATAATTATGCATTCTAAATATTCTTGTTTAAAATGGGATTCAAAACAATTTATTCTATTTTTTATCTTCCTCAGCTTTTGGAGCACTTATTTGTCCATCATAAGAAATTGGAGCACGATTATTACTATTTACCGAAAGTGTCGCACCTCCATCAAAAAATATGGTAAAAAACAAATCATAAACATCGTCTTTGCCTTTAACAGTAGCTCTCACTCTATAATTTTTTGACTTCTTCTCTATCTTCATATTTTCTGGAGTCCCTTCAAATTTAATTCCACCGTCGCTGCCGTATCCCACATTATAACCACGTCCGAAAAACGGAAGATCGCATGTTGTTTTCTCTGCATTAAACTTTAAGAAATACGTATTATAATCCAAAATAATAAGACGCCCGCCTTGTGGAGTGACTTTTTGGGCTTCAAAAACAAAATTTTTAGAATCGATCAAAGCTTCAATTTCTTTTTGTTTTTGCAATTCTCTTTCAGCTTTTAGTTCTTTTTTGCTTTTTTGCTGTGCTGAAACAGAAAAATTCAAAAAGCACAATAATAGTAGTAAAATGGATAATTTCGTTTTCATGTGTATCCAATTTTAGATTATTAAAGAAATTTATTTTTTCGTAAATCGCATCATTGCAATATCTCCCGAGATGAAATTCAGCCTTTTACCATCATCTGTAATATCGTATGATGTTATTTTTTGAAGCGTACTCATATAGGTTTGTTCACCTTGCCCGTCCAGACACATCATTTTTGTCATGGCCATTGGCTGGGTAAAATCAATTTTATTTCCGTCTATGACTAGTTTTCCGGTATAATTATTACAACTGCTATTGCCAGAAACCTGATTTTCTTTTGTATTAAAACTTATCGTTGGTTTTTTATTGGGATACAAACCATCGAAAGTAATTTTTGGGCCGGTGATATAATTTAGTTCCCAGGTTCCATCAAGTTTAGAAACCGTATCTGTCTTTTTGCATTTGCATGAAAATAGTATCGAACTAAAAGCAACAAGAATAAAAATCTTTTTCATCATAATATTAAAGAATTAAATATGAACGAATTAGAAAAGTATAGTTTCAGAAATTTTTCGTTAAAACTATTACGAATTTAAACAATATTTTTGGGTTATGCGCTCAATTGATATTAAATTAGCACGTATAGTTTGACTTTTTTTTAACTTTTAGAGTTAAAGTATTCCGTTATTTTATGTTAAATTTACTTAATCTTTAATTTAAAATGCCCTTATATATGAAAAAATTGATCGTATCTTTCGCTATAATTACAGCCTTAATCATTGGCTGTAAGACTAATACAAAATCAAATGATGCTAAAACCCTAACGGTTGCTTTAGAACCAAAAAGCAACAGTACTGTAGGCGGAACTGCTACTTTTACTGAAAAAAACGGAAAAGTAACTTTTACTGCAAAAGTTTCTGGTTTACAGCCTGGAGTTCATGCTATACATATTCATGAAAAAGCAGATTGTACTGCAGCAGACGGAAGTTCAGCAGGTGGACACTGGAATCCTACTTTTAAAAAACACGGAAAATGGGGAGTTGGAGAATATCATAAAGGTGATATCGGGAACTTTACTGCAGATGCAAAAGGTAACGGAACAATTACTCTGACTACTGATGAATGGTGTATTGGATGTGGTGATGCAACAAAAGATGTTTTAGGAAAAGGTTTAATTGTTCACCAGGGAACAGATGATTTTACCACTCAGCCAACAGGAAATGCAGGCGGCAGAGTTGCCTGTGCAGGTATCATAAAATAAGAAAAACACTGATAACCACTATATTTCACAAAAATGTAGTGGTTATTTTATTTTTATTCTCTTCTAAAACAAGAAAAAGATATAGCTTTGCAGCTATAAATTCAAAGCAATGATTAACCCATCAGCACACGGCTGGATAGATAAATTTTTTAGTGAACAGAAGTTTTCAGAAGCAATTCCTTTTGAAACTCCAGACTACTTTTACTATAAAGTGAGAGAAACCGGTTTTATCTACGGGCACATTATTGCAATTGATTCTCAAATTCCAATTCCGATAAAAGGCTGGTTTAAAACCGAAATTTCTAAAGTCGCCTTATTAAATACACTTTACCACGTTTTTTGTTTAGAAAAAAGAAATTCTGAACCCAATAATTTTATTGCTGAAGCTGTAAAATTCTATAAACAAATGAATCCGGAAGGTTTTAATTTGTTTAAAATTCTGCTTCCAAAAGATACGCCGTCTCATTCATTAGAAACCATAATCGATGAAAGAGTACAAACCAATGACAGTATCATCAGTAAAAACTTTTCGCATTTAGTTACTAATGCACTTTTGTTTATTGATGTTCTGGCGTTTAGACAATATTTGGAACATGGCGTAATTCCGGAAAAATATTTAAAAAGAATTGAAGAAACCGTGCTTGGAATTGTGGGTTTGGCTTTAAAAACTAAAACCGTAAAATCTCAGCACGACGATTTATTGATTAAACTTTTTGAAGCTTCGATACGTTATTCTAAATTTTCGAAAGTTACAGTTGACACCTTAGAAACTTTACAGCTTGATTATTTTAAAAACCGATTAGAGCATTATTATTTAATCGACATGGCTGGAATGGCTTTATGGAGCGATGGTGTTGTAGAAAATGAAGAATCATATTTCTTGTATTCTTTAGGTTCTATGATGGGTGTTGGAGATGATTTTGTAACCAAAAGTATCGACACAACGCATACTTTTATTACAACCCATAAAAAGAAAATCCCTTATTTTAATTATTCAAATCCTGTTAAACATTTCTATGATCAGATGACGCACAGCGTTGTAAAACTGATTATAAGAAATAAAAACAGATTGATTAAAGAGATTGTTCAGAGTAAAGAATTGATGGTTTTGCTGGCTTACTCTACAACAAGAGATTTGGACGCCAAAGAAAAGAAAAAAGTAAAAAAACAGCTTTTGGATATTTGTAAAACAATCCCGTCGCTAACAATATTTTTACTTCCGGGCGGAAGTTTGTTACTGCCTATATTAATTAAGTTTATTCCAACAATGCTGCCATCGGCATTTAACGAAAATCTTGATGAGAACGAATAAAAAAAATCGCCTATTTAAGGCGATTTTTTATTTTATCTATATTTAACTATTAAAGATCTAATTGATAAACTTGGTCAAGTTCTTCATTAGAACTAATGGTTACATTTAAATCAGTTACAAAACCTGAATTTAAACCGTAAACCCAACCGTGAAGCATTAAATCCTGACCTGTTTTCCAGGCTCCTTGTACAATCGAAGTTTTTGCTAAGTTATAAACCTGCTCTTTTGCATTGATTTCTACAAAAGCATTAAAACGTTTGTCTTCATCTTCAATAGAATTTAGATATTTATCATGCAAACGGTATTCATCTTTAATGTGACGAAGCCAGTTGTCGATAATTCCAACAGATTGATTTCCCATTGCGGCTTTTACACCACCGCAACCGTAATGTCCGCATACAATAACGTGTTTTACTTTTAAAACGTTTACTGCATAATCCAGTACACTTAACATATTCATATCAGAATGCACGACCATGTTTGCAATATTACGGTGAACGAAAACCTCTCCAGGTTTTGCCCCAATAATTTCATTTGCAGGTACACGGCTGTCAGAACATCCAATCCATAATAAAGGAGGTGACTGTCCTTTTGCTAAATCAGCAAAATAGTTAGGGTCTTTTGCTAAAGAATCTTCGACCCATTTTTTATTGTTCTCCAATATTTGTTCATAAAACTTTCTCATTTCTTTTTATTTTTTTGTAGTATTATCAATGCTTCAGCATGTCAAAAAAGACTTTTGTAAAGTTATTTATTTTTTGACATTTCTCAAACCTGATAAATATCTTTATTGATATAATTTGTTTAAAAATTTTCTTTTACTTCTTCCCTTTTTACTAATGCGCGTTTTGCAACGTCATAATAATGTTCTATTGTAACATGGTTATTGTTATCGGGAGTATTTTCTAATTCGTATGCTTCTTTAAAACCTTTTAGTTTCACTTTGATATTATCATCAATAGCTCTGGTTTCTTTAAACTCACGAATTAAATCCAGAACATCATGTGCAATATATTCTGTATCATGTGCATTAATGATTACTTTCGAATTCTGTGGAATTTCACTCAGAGTTTGTTTAATCGCCGCTTTATTTAAAAAAGATACTTCCTGAGCTAAATCGATATGAATGATGTCGCCATCCTCATATTCTTCTTTTTTGAAGATATAAGCTCTTTTTAAGTTTCCTCTCAAAACAAAAATGATACTGATAATAATCCCCAGAGCAACTCCTTTAAGCAAATCTGTTGCAACCACAAAGACCAAAGTTGCTATAAATGGGACAAACTGGTATTTTCCCTTTTTCCAGAAATGCATAAAGGTTGCTGGCTTCGCTAGTTTATAACCAACCAAAATTAAAACTGTAGCCAGTGTTGCTAATGGAATTTTATTTAAAATCACAGGAATAGACAAAACGCTTATCATTAAAAGCACCCCATGAATAATGGTTGACATTTTTGATTTTGCGCCTGCATTATTATTTGCAGATGATCTAACTACAACCGATGTCATTGGCAGACCTCCTAAAAGTGAACTCACAATGTTTCCAATACCTTGTGCTCTAAGCTCAACATTAGTATCAGTATAGCGTTTTTGAACGTCCATTCTGTCAGATGCTTCAATACACAAAAGTGTTTCGATAGAAGCCACTATGGCAATTGTAACTCCTACAATCCAAACCTGCGGATTTGATATCGCTGCAAAATTTGGCATAATCAGAATTGATTTAAAATCATCAAAAGATTTTGGAACAGGCAAAGAAACCAAATGCTCTTTTGCAATTGCCAGAGAGCTTCCTGAAGAGATAAAAAATTCATTCAGCAAAACTCCTAAAATAACGGCTACTAATGCTCCCGGAACTAATTTTAACTTCTTTAAAAACGGAACTTTATCCCATGAAATCAATATTACAAGTGAAATTGCTGAAATTACAACTGCACCTAATTGAATATGATTTAAAATATCAAATAAAAACGAAAAGGTGTTGCTTCCATCATTTTGAATAAAAGCCTGATCACCTTCAAAATCAGCATCGTAACCAAAAGCGTGTGGAATCTGTTTTAGAATAATAATAATTCCGATACCTGCAAGCATCCCTTCAATTACGTTTGTTGGAAAATAATTGGATATACTTCCGGCTTTTAAAAATCCTAATGCCAATTGAATTAGTCCTGCAATAAAAACGGACAGCAAAAACACATCAAAAGCACCAAAATCAGTAATAGCTGTTAATACAATAGCTGTTAAACCGGCGGCAGGTCCAGAAACACTAATATGTGACTGGCTTAAATATCCTACTATAATACCACCAACTACACCAGCAATAATTCCAGAAAATAACGGCGCTCCGGATGCCATTGCAATACCTAAACACAACGGAAGAGCCACCAAAAAAACCACTAAACCTGAGGCAAAGTCAGACTTAAGGTTGGCAAAAAGATTGATTTTTTTTGTCATAATACAATACTAAAAATGGATACATTAAAACTTTCCGTATTTAAGAATTTAAATACAGTTGTTTTTTAAATAATCGGAAGTATTATACTAAGTTGGGAGGTGGAGCAAATATGCTCGGAGAAATATTATCCAGCTTAACGATATTTCCTGAAACGATCGTTTTCTTTTGGATATAAAGAGGAAGCGGTGCTTCGTGCTCTAAAATTAAAGGATGAACTACAGATTTAAGTTCTTTATGAACTTCTTCTTCAGAAAAATTAAAAGACACACAGCTGCTATTCCCTTTTTTTATCGCCTGAACAATTGTTGGCGTCGATAAAAAGGCAATAAATATGAATAATAATATGCGTGCTAATATTTTCATCGAAACAAAAATAGCGTTAAACAAATAAAATCAAAGCGACAGAGCAAAAATTTTATACATTTTTAACAAAAATATAAAAGCAAAACAATCAAATTCGATTATTCTGCTTTTTAATATATTATATTACAACGAATTAGATTGTTTCATCCAGCCATGCATTCATCATCCAGATTGTTTTTTCCTGCTCAGCAATAAAGTCACTCATCATGGAATTTGTTCCTTCATCGTTAATTTCGCCTGATTTTGCTAAAATTTCTCTTTCAATTTTCAATAAATCCGATAAAGAATTAACAATTAACTGAACTGCTTTTTCATCATTCGAAATATTTTTTCCAACTGTTAATTTGTTGTTTTTAATATAATCTTCAAAAGTATGCAACGGAGTTCCTCCTATTGTTAAAACTCTTTCTGCAATCATATCAATTTTTAATTGTGAATCTGTATATAATTCTTCAAATTTAACATGTAAATCAAAAAAACGTTTTCCGCGAATATTCCAGTGAATTCCTCTTAAATTTTGGTAGTATACCTGAAAATTCGACAATAGAACATTTAATTCTTTTACTAATAATTCTGACTCTTTTACAGGTAATCCTAAAATATTTGTTTTCATAATTCTTACTTTTTATCACTAAGTTTACTACAAATTTAAAGTAACTTCTTTAAAAAAATTATAAAAAAAAATTATATTTACTTATTTTTGCATCACAAATTACTATCAAAATGACGATAACTCAATTACAATATGTGTTAGCAGTTGCAGAACACAAAAACTTTACACTTGCTGCCGAAAAGTGTTTTGTAACACAGCCTACCTTAAGTATGCAGATTCAAAAAATTGAAGAAGAACTTAATATTTTAATTTTCGACAGAAGTAAAAAACCAATTCAGCTTACAGATATTGGGCAGAAGATTGTAAATCAGGCTAAAAACATTGTAAATGAAGCTGATAGAATCAAAGATATTGTTGAGCAGCAAAAAGGATATATAGGAGGCGAATTTCGTTTAGGAATTATCCCAACCATTATGCCTACTCTTTTACCAATGTTTTTAAATAATTTCATTAAGAAATATCCAAAAGTTAAACTACTTATAGAAGAACTTAATACCGAAGAAATTATTGTAAAACTTAAAAACGGCCATCTGGATGCTGCCATTGCTGCCACTCCGCTTGAAGATGAAAAAATAAAAGAGATTGTTTTATACTTCGAACCTTTTGTAGCTTATATTCCGGAACATCATCACAGTTTTCAAAAAGAAGAAATTGAAGTTGCTGACCTGAATTTGAATGAAATTTTACTTTTACAAGATGGGCATTGTTTTAGAGACGGAATTTTAAATTTATGTAAAAACGGTTCTGATATCGATCAAACTAATTTTCAAATCCAGAGCGGAAGTTTTGAAACTCTGATAAAATTAGCCGACGAAGGTTTGGGCACAACATTACTTCCGTACTTGCACACCTTAGACTTAAAAGAATCCGATAAACTGAAACTACGAAACTTTAAGGAACCAAAACCAGCCCGAGAGGTAAGTTTAATTTACCCAAAGAGCGAATTAAAAATGCAAATCATCGATGCCATTCGATCTACAATTGCCGGCGTAGTAAAAGGCGCCATTGTTTTTCAGAATGTTCAAATCATTAGTCCTCTGCAAAAAAAGCAAGCATAAAAAAAGGAGCCAATTTGGCTCCTTTTCTTTTATACTTTAATTAGCTGTAGACTTGGTTTTAATTCTGGTTTTTCAATAATAAAATTTAATAACCATTCTTGTAATTGCTCCATTTCGTATGGTAACAGGGTTTTGATAGCTTTTTCTAATTCTCTGTAGAAAAGTACCGGATCGAAACTTACTCTTTCAAGTATTGATTTCGTGTAATCAAACATCATTTTTGACATAATAAAATAAGATTTTTGGGGGTTATCTATATTTTTAAACTCGCACCAAATGTAAACATTAATCACATATAAAGTTTCTTTTTAACTTATTTTTTTAAAAACTTTATCAACGAATACGTTTTCTTAGTACATATAAATCAATATAGAATAATTCTAAATAACTCACTTAAACCTTTTTAAAGGCTCTAAACATTTCTCGTTTACCAGGTGGGCCAGCTAATTTTTCGACTGTAAACCCAACAGAAATCATGCTTCTTTTTACAACTCCCCTTGCTGCATAAGTTACAAGAACCCCATTTGGTTTTAAACTATTGTACATTTTTTGAAAAATCTCAGTACTCCAAAGCTCCGGCTGCACACGATATCCGAAGGCATCAAAGTAAATCAAATCAAAAATTTCAAAATCGTCAATTTCATCAAAAAATTGTTTCCTTTTAGTTAACGAGAACAGGGCGCTAATTTCGTTTTTCTTGTTCCATTCTGTTTTATGCATTTTCTCAAAAATGTTGTCAAATTTCAATGCATCCAGTTCAGAAACATAATTCATCTGCAGCACTTCATTTTCATCTATCGGATAAGCTTCTACCCCAAAATAATCAATTTGCTGTTGTTTTTCTTCAGATTCTAAAAAAGTAATAAACGCATTTAAACCAGTACCAAAACCTATTTCTAAAATAGAAACTGGATTATTCTCAAATAATGACAATCCATTCTTTATAAATACGTGTTTTGCTTCTTGTATTGCACCATGTTTTGAATGGTAATTTTCATTCCATTCTTCCAAATGAATTGTCGTTGAACCATCTAGCGTTTTAATTATTTCTCTTTTCACAATTTCGAATTTTATAATGGCGATTTCCTGATTTTCAGTCCATTTTAGCAGTCAAATTTAATTAAAACAAATGCGTAAAGCCTTAAAAAACGATACTTTTTTCATAAATTCTTTATAAAACTTCGCTAAAATTTTAGGTTTATTATAAGATAAATAAATCTCAGTCAAACACAGGAATTAATGCAGTTTTACCAAGCAAATAATATATTTTTCCGTAATTTTGCATTTATAAAAACCTATTCTTCACCAGATCATTACGTTAGTTTTTATCTGCTGAAAATACAAATTAGATAAACTTTACATAATTATGAGTACAACTCAAACAAGCAAAATTGAAATCAGAAAAGCTGAATCGTCTAAGATAAGCTCTGTAGACTTTGAAAACTTAAGTTTTGGTGCTGTATTTACAGACCATTTATTCGAATGTGATTACAAAAACGGACAATGGCAAAATCCGGTCGTTAAGCCTTACGCTCCTATTTTGATGGATCCATCTTCAAAAGTCTTTCATTACGGTCAGGCAATTTTTGAAGGAATGAAAGCTTATAAAGATGAAAATAATGATGTTTGGTTGTTTAGACCTGATGAAAACTACAAACGTTTAAACAGTTCTGCTGTTCGTATGGCAATGCCAGAAATTCCGGAAGATATTTTCATGGAAGGTTTATACGAATTATTAAAAATTGATAAAGAATGGATTCAGAGAGGTAACGGAGCAAGTATGTATATCCGTCCGTTTATGATTGCAACAGGCCCTGGCGTTATTGCAAACCCTTCTGATGAATATAAATTTATGATTTTACTTTCTCCTGCTAAATCATATTATGGCGGTGAAGTTAAAGTAATTATTGCTGAACATTACAGTAGAGCTGCAAATGGCGGAATTGGTGCTGCAAAAGCTGCCGGTAACTACGCTGCACAGTTTTACCCAACAAATTTGGCAAACAAAGATGGTTTCCAACAAGTTATCTGGACTGATGACGCAACGCACACAAAATTAGAAGAAGCAGGAACAATGAACGTTTTCTTCAGAATTAATGATACTTTATTAACGGCTCCAACAAGCGAAAGAATTTTAGATGGTGTAACCAGAAAAAGTTTGATCACAATGGCTGAAAAAGAAGGATTAAATGTAGAAGTTCGTCCGGTAATTGTTTCAGAATTAGTTGAAGCTGCTAAAAATGGTTCTTTAAAAGAAATTTTCGGAGCAGGAACTGCTGCGGTAATCAGCGTTATCAAAGGTTTCTCATATAAAGATGAGTATTATGAAATGGCTCCAATTGAAAACTCATACGCTTCATTCTTAAAAGAAAAACTAACAAGTCTTCAAAACAAACTTTCTGAAGATACTTACGGATGGACAGTTAAAGTACAATAATCCAAAATCAGAATAAAAATAAAACCCGACAGATTTTAAAAATTTGTCGGGTTTTTTATTTCGTTTATTATTAATTTTCAGCAAAAACTACTAAGATTAAACACAATCTTGTCATTTCGACGAAGGAGAAATCTGCGCAAGAAACTCCTCATTGCAAATCGACAATCTTTGTCAAGCTACTTGCGTAGATTTCTCCTTCGTCGAAATGACAAAAATGACACAAAGCTTTGCGAACTTTCCTCTTTAACAAGAACAACAGAAAAAAAACCTTAGCGTTCTTTGCGGTTAATCTTTTACAACAACTTCGAAAAATCAGGTTTAAAGTAATTTGGGCCTTTCATTACTTTTCCGTCTTCTCTATAAATTGGTTTTCCATCTTCGCCAAGTTTACTCATATTACTACGCTGGATTTCGTCAAAAACAGCTTCAATTTTATCCTGTAAACCATGTTCAATAATAGTTCCGCACAAAATATACATCATATCTCCAAGAGCATCAGCAATTTCAACCAAATCATTATTTTTAACCGCTTCAAGATATTCTTCGTTTTCTTCTTTCATCAAATTATAACGAAGCAATTTTTTAGTTTCTCCTAAATCAGCAATTGGAGTCTGGCTGTGACCTATTTTAAAAGCAGTATGAAATTCAGTAACTGCGTCAAGTTGTTTTTTCATGTTTTTATTCTATTAATTGAGATGCCAAATTAGCAACAAATCGCATACAATTCTCTAAATTTGTCAAAAATAATTTTTAAGTATGTTTAGTCAAGGACAATTAATATTCGCGCTCTGTTTTTTTATCGCATTTGTAATCATAATGATTTTTGCTTACCGTAAAGATCTTGCTCTTCATAAAATATTTTACAAAGGAAATTACAAAGTATTGCTTGCCTTTATACTTTTTATTGTTCTTTTATTTGTTATCAAAATCTTTTTAAAAAGATAATACAACCTATTATTTTTAGTTATTAGTTTAGACTCCCAATAAAATTTATAACTTTACGAAAAACCTGCACCAATGAAGATTCTAAAATATTTATTTCTTTTACTATTATTAAGTTTAGTCGCTCTTACCGTTTTTGTTGCTACCCAAAAAGGGATTTTTTCTGTAGAAAGAAGTAAAGTAATCAATTCGCCAAAAGCAACCGTTTATAATTATGTAAATGATTTTAGAAATTACGAAGATTTTGAGTCGTGGGCAGTCGAAGATTCAACTTTAAACTATACTTATCCTAATAAAACCAGCGGTAATGGAGGTGCATTTTATTGGTCTGGAGAAGAAGGAGAAGGAAATGCTATTACCTTAAAAACAAAAGATGGAGAAAGCATTGAGCAAAAAATCAAATACGACGGCACAGAAGCTGATGTTGTATGGACATTTAAAGATACTTTGGCAGGAAAAACAAAAGTTACCTGGAAAGCAAAAGGAACAATGAGCTTTTTGTTTAAAATCTATACAGCGTTAAACGGAGGTTCGGATAAAGTTATTGGGACTATTTACGAAAAAAGCCTTGTAAACATTGACAAAAATCTGGATTACGAAACTAAAACGTATGCTATAAAAGTAAACGGTGTAGTTAAAAAAACCGAAACTCCTTATATCAAACAAACTTTTACAAGTGAAATTTCTAAGGTTAACAAAAACGCAAGAGTCGTAATTCCTAAACTTATTCATTTTAGCGAAACTAACGGATTAAGCGCAAACGGGAAACCTTTTATTATTTATCATACTTACGATACTGCAAAAGGACTGGCAAAGATTTCTATTTGTTTACCAATCAATAAAGAAATATCAATCAGCTCTGGAAGCGATATTCTATCAGGAAAACTGAATGGATTTGATGCTGTAAAAACAACTTTAAATGGAGATTATTCACATTCAGCCGAAGCTATCGCAAAAACTACAGCTTATATTAATAATGAAAAAATAATACCTGAATTAGGCTGGTCACATCTTGAAATTTTGACAGCAAGTAAATTAGATGTAAAAAGTCCGTCGAAATTAATTACAGAAATTTATTTCCCAATTAAACCAAAAGTTGTTCCGGTTCAAACTACAACACCTGATTATCAGCCTCAAACAGGAACTGATGTATCGACAGGTACAGAACCAGCAACTGCAGCTCCTACCACAACTACAACAACTCCAAAACCAGTAGTTAAAAAACCGGTTACACCAAAACCTGCAGCTGCACCGCCGGCGACTCCGGCTGCAAAACCAGAAGAGGACTCTGAATTTTAATTTTTTAAAAGGCCGATTAAACCTTTTGAATAAAATTCAATCTAACTGATTATAAAGTTTGATAAATCAAAAAGTTTGATCGACGAAAAAGAATTTATACAACAATTATTAGATCCTAAAACGCAAAATTCAGCGTTTCAAAAACTTATATCTGATTATCAGAAACCGCTGTATTCTCATATTCGAAACATTGTTTTGAATCATGATGATGCAGATGATGTTTTGCAGAATACTTTTGTAAAAGTCTTTCAGTATTTAAAAAACTTTAAAGGAGAAAGTAAACTTTTTTCCTGGATGTATCGAATCGCAACAAACGAAGCTTTGACTTTTTTAAACCAAAAAGCAAAATTAAAAGGCATTACTTCTGAGGATTTACAGAATAAAACGATCGACAATTTAAAATCAGATGCTTATTTTGATGGAGATGAAATCCAGATCAAGCTTCAAAAAGCAATAGTTACACTGCCGGAAAAACAACAGCTGGTTTTTAAGATGAAGTATTTTGAAGAATTAAAATACGAAGAAATCGCTGAAATTTTAGGAACTTCAGTAGGTGCATTAAAAGCATCTTATCATCATGCGGTAAAAAAAATAGAATTATATGTTACAACAAATTAAACCTTTTATAGCAAACCTTATCTTATAAGCATTATGAAAGAATTTAAATTAGAAAACGAACCGAAAATAGCGCCGGGATTTAAAACTCCGGATCATTACTTTGATACTCTTTCAGCAAAGGTTTTTGAGCAGATTGAAAAAGAGAAAGAAGTAAAAGTAATTCCGCTATATAAACGCAGAAAAGTTATTTCGATTGCTGCGGCGGCTGCAGTTTTTATTGCTTTTTTAATTCCAACAGCAAACCATTATTATAAAGCATCGAAAGAACTTGATGAAGCAACATTAGAAACTTATTTAGCTTATCAGTCAAATTTGAATCAATATGATTTAATGAAAGAATTAGATACAAAAGACATTGACAAACTAAATAAAAGTGTAGCTCTTGAAGATGAAGAAACTTTAGAAGACATTTTAGCTTCTAATCCAAATATTGAAAATCTAATTTCTGAGTAAAAACAAAATTATACAAATATGAAAATCAAAAATATATTAGCATTACTTCTGTTTTTAGTTACTTTTTCATTTTATGCTCAAAGTGATAAAATAGATGAAAAACGTGAAAAGATTAAAGCATTTAAGGTTTCATTTTTAACTACAGAGCTAGAATTGACACCTACAGAAGCAGAGAAGTTTTGGCCAATTTATAATGCTTACGACGATAAGCAATTTGAATTGAGACACGACAAAATGAAAACTTATTTGAAAAAATTAGACGACGACAATTTAAATTCTATTTCAGAGAAAGAAGCCGTTGTATTGCTATCACAAATTGAAACGACGGATAAAGAATTATATCTTTTGCGTGAAAAGTTTATGACCAGCATTAAAAAGGTTTTACCGGCAAAAAAGATATTAAAGCTTAAAAAATCTGAAGATGATTTTAATCGAAAATTGCTAAAACAGTATCGCGATAAAGCAGGGAAATAATTTCCTTTGAAGAAGAAACAACAACGAAAAAGCCCCTAAATAATACTTACTTTATTTAGGGGCTTTTTTATTTTTCATTTTTTATTTAAAATTGAGTCTGACCATTTTATTATATCCTGCAGCGATTGCAGTATTTCGGTTAACAAAACGTATTGTAAAAAATTTTGTATCAGTAGATAATTGTGTCCAGTTTTCGCCTCCGTTTTGAGAATATTGAATTCCTTCAGAACCTACACAAATAATTTCTTTTCCGTTTCCGCCGGGAACATATTGAACACAAGATGCATATCCAAAGCCCATATCCTGCCCTATTAATTCCCAGGTTTTTCCGCCATCTTTTGTAAAAGCTTTATTTCCTGATTTTTTATTTGGCAGATCATAATCTCCTCCGGCAATAAATCCGTGTTTAGAATCATAAAAATCTGCTGTATAAATTCCGGTCATGGCTTTTCCCTGTACGATGGGTGTGTCAACAACTTTCCATGTTTTTGCTTTATCAGGAGAATAAAAAACACGTGCTTTTTTTCCTCCGGAAACCAGCCATGTATCATTTCCATTTATAACAATATTCGTGTTACTTGCTGCAAATGCCGCTTCACCAACTGCATTTGTCGGCAGTTTATCAGATAATATTTTAGTCCATGTTTCCCCTCCATCACGAGTCACAATCATAGAAAAAGTATCTTCAGTAGGATCTCCAATGGCAATTCCTTCTTTATCATTCCAAAATTGCATACTATCATAAAAAACCTTCGGATTAACTTCTTTGTAAACTAATTTTACTTTTCTGTCTTTTTTTGAAACTGAGTAAAGTAACGCTGGATTTGCAACACTTAAAAGAAAAATATTATCTGAAGTTTGAGCAATACTTCTAAATTCGAGTTTAAGTGTATCACGATAAATATGTTCTTCAAATTTCTCTTTTTTGTCTAAATCATAACATCCAAAACGAGAATTATCAGCGCCATACCAAATTTTATTTTTATCAACTACAATGGCTCTTATACTAATTCTATCTTTAAACAAAGTATCTATTGTCATTGATGTAAAGCCTCCACCAGGTCTTACCTCAGTTTTTTTATTAAATGTTCCAAAAGACATCAATAAAATAAAAATACCGCAAAATAAAATTAGTTTTTTCATATAAATCAGATTTGTTAATGCTAAAATACAATTATTTATAACATATCAAAATAGGTTTTGTCTTTTTTCAGGTAATAATATTACAGCATTTTTTTCTGTTTAATAAATAGCAAACAACAATTGAACAAAAACACAAACAACTGATTTAATGACTATTACAAATACCAAGATAGAAAAACAAAATTGTGGCACAGTAATTGGATATCTCCTAATACAAATAATTTAATATGATTTTATCATGAAAACGAAATTACTTTTTATAGCACTTGTAACATCAGTTTTGAGTTCTTGCGGAGCGCAAAGCCAAACTACTGTTTATGCAAAAAACTCAGATATAAGCGATAACCTAGACCTTAGAGCAGTAGCTTCGATGTTTGGTGAATCTGCTAACCTTCAGGATTTTGAAAGAAGATTAAACGATCCTAAATATCAAATTTCTAACCTTGATTTAAATGGAGATGACGAAGTAGATTATTTACGTGTAATCGAATCTGTAGAAGACAGAACTCACGTTGTAATTATTCAGGCTGTACTTGACCGTGATGTTTATCAGGATGTTGCTACAATTGATGTTGAAAGAGACAATTATAACAAAGTAAGTGTTCAGGTTGTAGGTAATACTTACTTATATGGAGACAATTACATTTATGAGCCTGTTTACAGTGTAGTACCGGTAATTTATACTTCATTTTGGGTTACAAATTACAGACCTTATTACTCAACTTGGTATTGGGGTTATTACCCAACGTATTATTCAGCATGGAGACCTTATCCTGTTTACAGATACAGAAACAACATAAATGTATGTATTAATGTACATAACAGTTACAATTATGTAAACACTAGAAGAAGCTACAGAGCTCCTGCTATTTACGAAACAAGACGTACTTATGGTTATGAAAGAATGAGACCAAACTTCAGTTTTGCTGACAGACATTCTAACGTAAGCAACAGATATGACTTAGATCAAAGAAGAATTGCCAGCAGAGATGTGAACAGAAATTCAAACAATTACAATTATAACAGATCTAATAACGGACGTCCGGCTTCTGTAGAAAACAGAAACACAACCAGAGATTACAATTCTGGCAGAAATACATCTGATAGAAGTTACAGCAACACAAATCGTGTAACAAATAACAACAGAGACAACTCTGCTAATGTAAACACTCCGGCAAGAAACGAAAACACTCAAAGACCTGATTACGGAAGAAACAATTCTAGCCCATCAGTATCAAGAGGAAATTCTGAAAACAGAAATTATACAAACAGAACATCTACACAAGAGAATCAGCCGCAAAGAAGCTATTCTGAAAACAGAGGAAGTTCATCAAACAGAGCCAGCACACCTCAGTCAGCTCCAGTTCAAAGAACAGAAGCACCAAGAGGCTACTCTGAAAACAGATCTAATTCTAATGTTTCTAGACCGCAAAGCGCTCCTCAACGTTCTGAATCACCACGTATGAGTCAGGAATCAAGAGGCGGACAATCGCAAAGAGAAAGCGGTAACGGCTCTAGAGGAGGCGGAAGAAGAGGTTAAGAATCTCTCAATTAATGTTCAAAATTAAAAGCACAATTTGGGGATTGTGCTTTTTTTTATCTTTTTAATTATAATTGTCGCTAATTTATTTTAAAACAGTAAATTTGCAACCGTCTTTTATTAAAAATATACATGAGCGCATCGCATAAAAACTTACATAGTAAGTTGTCTATTGGGGGTTTATTGATAACATTAGGGATTATTTATGGAGATATTGGTACATCTCCTTTGTATGTAATGAAGGCCATTCTTGGTGGAGACATTATAAATACTGATATTGTTTTAGGAGGTATTTCTTGTGTTTTCTGGACCTTGACATTACAAACCACCATAAAGTATGTTCTTATCACTTTAAGCGCCGATAATCATGGCGAAGGTGGAATTTTTGCACTTTATGCATTAGTTAAAAAAACAAAAATTCAATGGCTCATTGTACCCGCTATCATTGGAGGAAGTGCGCTGCTGGCCGATGGTATTATAACACCGCCAATCTCGATTTCTTCTGCTGTAGAAGGAATTAGAGCTTTCTATCCAACAATGAAAACCGATACGATTGTTGGTATTGTAATTACAATTTTATTTGTTTTATTCACGATACAACAATTTGGAACCAAACTAGTAGGGAAGTTTTTTGCTCCTATGATGCTAATTTGGTTTGCTATGTTAGGAACCTTAGGATTGATTCAGATTATTCATCATCCAGAAGTAATCAAAGCCATTAATCCATACTATGCATATCATTTATTACAAGTTCACCCAGAAGGTTTTTTTGTTCTTGGATTAGTGTTTTTATGTACAACCGGAGCTGAAGCTTTATATTCAGACATGGGACATTGCGGTAGAAAAAACATCCGAATTAGCTGGATATTTGTTAAAGCAACTTTAGTATTAAACTATTTTGGTCAGGCTGCATATTTAACACATCACGTTGGAAAAACATTAAGACAATTAGGAGGTGACAATCCTTTTTATTTAATAATGCCTCACTGGTTTTTACCATTTGGAATTGTTGTTGCAACTTTAGCTGCTGTTATCGCATCTCAAGCTCTTATTAGTGGATCATTTACATTAATAAATGAAGCAATGCGCTTAAATTTCTGGCCTAAAGTAAAAATTAAATATCCTACTGAGGTAAAAGGACAATTATACATTCCGTCAATTAACTGGTTATTATTTTTTGGCTGTGTTGGTATTGTATTACACTTCAAAGAATCTGGTAATATGGAACATGCTTATGGTCTTGCCATTATTTTGTGCATGATCATGACAACTATTTTACTGAACTATTATTTAATCATGAAGCGTGTAAAACTATACTTTATGGTACCGCTTATTACAATTTATTTATTGATTGAATTTAGTTTCTTAATTGCCAACATTACCAAATTTATTGATGGAGGTTTCGTAACTTTAATCATTGCCAGTTTACTTATTTCAGTAATGACAATTTGGTATTTAGCTAAGAAAATCAACAAAAGCTATACTAAAATCATCAAAATTGACGATTACAAAAAAGTATTAGTCGAATTGAGTCAGGACTTATCTATTCCTAAATACGCAACACATTTGGTTTATATGACCAATGCGAACCGTGTTGACGAATTAGAGGAAAAAGTAATTTATTCGATTTTACAAAAACGACCAAAAAGAGCTGATATCTATTGGTTTGTACACGTAAACATTCTTACTGAACCATATAAAACACAATATAAAGTTACCGAGATTGCAAAAGATGATATTTACAGAATCGATTTTAATCTAGGATTTAGAGAGCCTACTAAAATCAATTTAATGTTTAGAGAAGTAATTCGTGACATGGTAAAACGTGGTGAAGTTGATATCACAAGCCGATACGAATCTTTAAATAAAAACAATATTATTGGAGACTTTAAATTTGTATTGTCTGAGAAATTCTTATCAAATGACAATGATTTAAGATGGCATGAAAACATTATCATGAACTCTTATTTCTTCATCAAAAAATTAAGTTTATCTGAGGAAAGAGCTTTTGGATTAGACAGCAGCTCTGTTAAAATAGAGAAATTCCCGATGGTGCTTCATGCTCCTGAAAATATTGGATTGACAAGAATTACAAAAGAATAATCTGCACGCAGAAAACCAAATTAAAAACACTCTTTTAAAATTTTTATCAGAGTGTTTTTTATTTTAAAACGAAAGCTAAACAACAATACACAATTAAAAATTTAACTTTCAATCAATTAATAGTACCTTTGCACCTCAAATATTAGAAATGAGATTACACAGAAATTTAGTTTATACTACCATCGACTCTTTGAATGCAATTTTCAATGAAGGAGAATATGCAGATAAAGTGGTAGCAAGAGCCTTAAAAAAAGACAAACGTTGGGGAAGTTCTGACAGGAAGTTTGTTGCTGAAACGATATATGAAATTGTTCGCTGGAAACGTTTATATGCAGAAATTGCAGAAGTAAAAGAACCTTACGACAGAGACAATTTATGGAGAATGTTTGCAGTTTGGGCTGTTTTAAGAGGTTATCCAATTCCGGATTGGAGACAACTTGAAGGAACTCCGGAAAGAAAAATAAAAGGGCGTTTTGACGAACTTTCAAAAGTTAGAGCTTTAAAAGAATCTATTCCGGACTGGATGGATGAATTAGGTGTAAAAGAATTAGGTGAAAAAGTTTGGGCAAAAGAAATCGCCGCTCAAAATCAGCCTGCTAAAGTTATTTTAAGAACTAACACGCTTAAAGGAACTAAAGAAAGCCTGAGAAATACTTTGATGGATTTGAATATTGAAACAGAATATTTAAAAGATCAGCCGGAAGCTTTAGTTTTAAAAGAAAGAGCCAACGTATTTTTAACAGATGCTTTCAAACAAGGGCTTTTTGAAGTTCAGGATGCCAATTCGCAATTAGTTGCCGGTTTCCTCGATTTAAAACCTGGAATGCGTGTGGTTGATACTTGTGCCGGAGCCGGAGGAAAAACATTGCATATTGCTTCTTTAATGGAAAATAAAGGACAATTGATTGCAATGGATTTGTACGAAAGCAAACTAAAGCAATTAAAATTAAGAGCCAAAAGAAATGGTGCTTTTAATATCGAATATCGAATTATTGACACTACAAAAGTGATCAAAAAATTACATGAAAAAGCAGATCGTGTATTAATTGATGCGCCTTGCAGCGGATTAGGTGTTTTAAAAAGAAATCCGGATTCTAAATGGAAATTACAGCCTGAATTTATCGATAACATTCGTAAAGTTCAGAGTGAAGTTTTAGAAAGCTATTCGAAAATTGTAAAACCTGGAGGAAAATTAGTTTATGCAACTTGTTCTGTATTACCTTCTGAAAATCAGGAGCAAGTTCAAAAATTCCTGAAAACAGAAATCGGGCAGCAATTTACTTTTGTAGAAGATCGTAAATTATTAGCTTCTGAATCTGGTTTTGATGGTTTTTATATGGCATTATTAGAGCGTAAGAAATAAAATTATAAAATCTCAATATTTTTAAATTCCAAATTCCAATTTATAGTTGGGATTTGGAATTTTTTGTTTTTAAAAGTTTAGTCCCTACGGGACATTTTTTTATTGCATGTATTTTTCTACCGATATGTAATCTCTACGAGATAGTTTGGGAAAAACTTCGTTACGAATTATATGTCGTTAGAAAACTCTGCGAGATAATCTGGAAAAACTCCGTTAGGAGTTACATATCGGTAGAAAAAAATGTTCCGTCTCCATCAGATGTCCCATAGGGACTAAATGAATTATATATCCCCAAAACAAAAAATTCCAAATCCCAACTATAAATTGGAATTTGGAATTTAAAATATTTGGAATTTTTCTACACCAAACTCGATTTTCGCAATAACTTTCCGTTTTCGTTTTCTTTAAATTTCGGAACAAAAACAATTTCTTTCGGCTTTTCAAATTTTCCTAAATCATCAAAAAAGTCTTCCGAAAAATCATATTTTTCTCCTTCAATCACCAAAATCAGTTTTTCACCTAAAACAGTATCAGGAACACCCGTTACAAAAAAACGGTTATTAATTTTACCAATTAATTTGGCCTCAATCTGTTCCGGAATAAGCTTCACTCCTCCACTATTAATAACATTGTCGATTCTTCCTAAAAACACAAATTGATTTTCATTTATTAAATCAACCAAATCATTTGTAACAACAGGTTCATCAGAAATTGAAGAAACATAAATCACCAGACATCCTCGATCATCTTTTTCAATTTTCACATTTGGTAAAATCGTAAAAGCAGTTTCTCCTACTCTTTTGGCCGCGATGTGAGTAATCGTTTCGGTCATTCCGTAAGTTTCGTAAATCTCCGTTTTAAACGGCAGAAGTTTCTCCATAAGATCACTGTCGGTTTTTGCACCTCCAATAATTAACTTCTTTATATTTCCTAGTTTTTCAAGCGAATTTTGAACCTGCAACGGAACCATCGCCGCAAAATCATATTGTTTATTATTATAAGCCAAAGGCTCTGTAGACGGAACAGCAATATCCAGTTCTAAACCTAAAATTAAGCTTCGAACAAGCATCATTTTACCGGCAATAAACTGAGTTGGAAGACAAAGCAAAGCTTTATTTCCGGGTTCTAAACCGAAGAAATCTCCCGTTGCCAATGCCGACTGAATCATGGCTTGTTTTTCTAACCTAACCAGTTTCGGGAGTCCTGTAGTTCCGGAAGTTGTCATTTCGATATACTCTTTATGATCAAACCAATCCAGAAAAAATTCACCAATAGCTCTTTCGTATGCATCACCTTCTTTGATAAAACTATAACCAATTCGGCACAAATCTGCGGCATTTAAATGATAACCATCCAGTTTAAAGTAGTTATGTACATTTCTATGAGTTAAAGTTGGCATGATATATTTAATTTAAGTTTAAAAATTCAGTTATTTCATCATTTTTTATTTCAATTTTACCTGTAAGTTTTTCTTTCCAATTTGTCCAATTGTATTTTTTACTAAAAATAAAAAGCAAAATAGGATACACAATTACAACCGGTAAAATAACATCGGCCCCGGCAGAAGGATTAGACATGTCTTTAAATATCGAATGCGTTTGAAAAACAGACCAGTCTGAAGTTACCAATAAAGCGCCAATAAGATTATTTGCAGCATGAAATCCTAATGCGAGTTCCATCCCGTCATCCATCAAAGTAATAATTCCAAGAAACAATCCTGTTCCTATATAATAAATCATAATGATGTAACCCATTTTGGTTACTTCAGGATTAAGAATATGCATTGAACCAAATATAAGCGATGTCATCATTAAAGGAAACCATCTGTTTCTTGCTAAATTGGCGAAACCCTGCAAAAGATATCCTCTAAAAACATATTCTTCGGTACTGGTTTGAATGGGGATTAAAATAGTTCCAACAACAACTAAAATTAGAAACGGAACTAATTTAAAATTCCACACAAATTTTTCCGGAGACTGAAAATAAAGAATAAAAAAACTAATTACAGAGAATATAGTCCACAACAAAAAAGAAAAGAAAATGCGGTTCCAGTCGACTTTTTTTCTACTAGTAGTAATAGATAAAAGTGTTTGATGGTGCATATATTTTACCACAAAATAAATCCCTGCAAAAGCAAAAACAAACGACAGCATTACCAAAAACAAAGTAAGATTGGGCTCAAACATTTTTAAAGCCGAATCATTGTCTGTAGGGAAAACGGAATGTTCTTTATAACTTTTATAAAGAACCGCAATTGAAAAAGGAATCTGACCTATAAATGACGCTGTGATGATAATAACGGATCCTAAAAGATATTTCCAAAAAAAATTTCCAGGCTTAACTCCTTGTTCTAAAAACATAAACTTAAAATTTTTAAAATGAGAATTTGATTTAAATAGTAAATCCTATTTTTGTTGTACTAAATAAGAACACTTTTTATGAGATCTTATTTTAACAGACATTAAATATAACAAAATGATACAAATTTACCATAACCCCCGCTGCGGAAAATCAAGAAATTGTTTAGCTTTTATTGAAGACACTAAACAAAAATATGAGATAATTCCTTATTTAACCGATACTCCGACTCTTAGCGAATTGAAAGAACTTCTTAAAAAATTAAATTTAAAACCAGGAGAATTAGTCAGAACCAAAGAAAAAATCTGGATCGATAATTATAAAGGCAAAGATTTAAACGACGACGAAATAATTCAGGCTATGACAGATAACCCCATTTTAATCGAAAGACCAATCGTTGTAAAAGATGGAAAAGCAATTATTGGGAGAGATTTGGAGAAAGTGGCTTCTTTTTTAGATTGATTATAAAATAATCAATTAACATTTTTTTATGATCTTTCTCTTTAAACCAAAAAGTAAATTTGCCGTCTAAGAAGAAAAAGAAACCAGAAAAAATGAAACAAATCAATTTTGCCGTAATGCTTGTGTTATTTCTTACAGGCTTTTACAGCTACGCACAACAAGGACCGCCTGCAAGAAATAAAGTTAAGATTACCGGAAAAGTTTTCGAAAAAGTAAGCAAGCAGCCGCTTGAATATGCTACTATTTCGATCATGGCTCCTAATGATACAAAAGTAATCGCCGGTGGAATTACAAATCCTAAAGGAGAATTTGAAGTTGCCGTAGCACCGGGAACTTACGATATAAAAGTAGAATTCATTTCGTTTAAATCTACAGAAATTAAACAAAAAAGCATTGAAGGAGATACTAATTTAGGCAGCATCAATTTATCTGAAGATGCTGCACAATTGAGTGAAGTTGTGGTTCGTGCCGATAAATCAACAGTTGAAATTAAACTAGATAAAAAAGTTTACAATGTTGGTCAGGATATGATGGTAAAAGGCGGAACTGTAAGCGACGTTTTGGATAACGTTCCTTCTGTTTCTGTTGACTCTGAAGGAAATGTTAGTTTAAGAGGGAGTGATAATATTCGTATTTTAATCGACGGACGTCCTTCAAATGCGATAAATGTTGCCGAGGCTTTACGTCAGCTTCCTGCAGATGCCATTGATAAAGTTGAAGTTATTACAAATCCATCTGCGCGTTACGATGCCGAAGGTGGATCTGGAATTATCAATATCATTCTTAAAAAAGGTAAAAATCAAGGTCTTAACGGAACTTTTATTGCTTCAACAGGTATTCCGGAAACGTATGGATTAACTGCAAACCTAAATTATAAAACAGAAAAATTAAACTATTTTACAACTTTAGGATATAACCACAGAACTAATGAAGGCGGTGGTTTAACTAATACATCTTACCTTAATGCTGATGGAACTCCAAAAGGTTTCTTAGATGAAGATCGTGATACCAAAAGAGAATCAGACGGATTTAACGGGAGAGCTGGTATAGAATGGACAATTGCACCAAACACCTACTGGACAAATGCCATCAATTATCAAAACAATTCAGGTAACACGACAGATTTAATCAATTATAATAATTTTGACGCTGCTCATAATTTTACTGGAACTTCATCTCGTTTGAATAATGGAGATACAGGAAGTCAAAACGTAGAGTATACTTCTAATTTCATCAAAAATTTCAACGATAAAGGTCACAAACTTACGGCCGATTTATCGATTTCAAGAAATACTGATGACAGTGACAGCCAAATTACAGCTTCTCCAAACTTCAATAATACCTTAAACGATCAGGTACAAAAACAAGTACAGGTGCAAGCAGATTATGTATTGCCAATAGGAAAAGGAAGTCAGTTTGAGGCTGGATATAAAGGAAGTTTTGGCGACTTAAGTAATGAATATTACGTCACAGAATACGACCCTGCAAATAATACCTATGTAAAAGATCCTAATTTATCAAATACATTAGAATACAAAGAAAATATTAATGCTCTTTATACCCAATACGGTTTCAAAATAAACAAATTCTCTTATTTATTTGGTTTACGCTGGGAAGACACTGATATTCATGTAAATTTATTAGACAACAGCGATTTCAACACTAAAAAATACAACAACTTATTTCCAAGTGCTTTTATTAGTTATGAAATTTCAGATCAAAGTAATTTCTCGGCTAGTTACAGTAAACGCTTAACAAGACCTCGCGGACGTTTTATGAACCCTGCTGTTAACTACTCAAGCAACGTTAATATTTTTCAGGGAAATCCAGACTTAGATCCGTCTTTAACAGACAAATATGATATTGGTTACATCAAACGCTGGGACAAAGTAACTTTTAATACTTCAGCTTATTTTGAAGATACAAAAGATGTTTTCAGCTTTGTAAGAACTCCAAATGGTCAATATGTAAACGGAATTCCGGTTATTTTAAGCAGACCTATTAACTTAGGACACGAGCAAAAATTTGGTTTTGAGTTTACATTTAATTATACTCCGTTCAAGTGGTGGAGATTAAACAGCAACTTTAATCTTTACAATGTAAAAACAACCGGAGAGAACACTTACATTGATACAAATGGAAATACGGTTGTTCAAAATCTTGATAATCAAGCTAACACTTGGTTTGCAAGAGCAAATTCAAAAATTACATTACCATACAAAATTGACTGGCAGTTAAACGGTACTTATAACGGTGAACAAAAAACAGCTCAGGGAAAAATTTAGATCAGTTTTCTATGAATACTGCTTTAAGTAAAGATATCATGAAAGACAAAGCTACAATTGCTTTTAACATCAGTGATATTTTCAATTCCAGAATCATGAGATCTTATACTTATCTTACAAATGATGTAACTGGTGAAAGTCAAAAATCATACGGCGAAATGCAGTTCCGTAAACGTCAATTCAATTTATCGTTCACTTACCGTTTCAACAAACCAAAAGGTGAAAGAGACAAAAATGCACAGCCAAGAAACGAGGGCGGCGGAGACGGCGGCGGCGATTTCCCGGGATAAAAAACTTTTAAATCTCAATATTGAAATTCCAATTTCTTTTTGAGATAAATTCGAATAAAAGAAATTCCAAATTCCAACTTTATAATTGGGATTTGGAATTTCTTTTTTTAGTATTTCCGAGTAAAATTGTAATCTGGATTTTTAGTATTGAAATTTCTTTTTTAAAGCAAAAAAAAAGAACCCAATTGGGTTCTTTTTTAGTGAAATCAATTTAAATTAAATTGATTGTTCTTCTTGTCTTTTTTTAGCTCTCTTTTCTTTGAACATTTCCCAGCTAGCACCCGTAACCCAGTAAGATACGAAACCAACTAAGAAAAACATTAACCAAAACCCTATAGTTAGTATGGTTAAGAAAAGTAAAAAGCCTAAGTACTGTGAAAATTCAAACATGTTTTCCGGAATTTTTGAATGTTACGACAAATGTAGGGTATATATTTTTCCTCAGCAATAAAATCTAAATCAATTTTCGTTAAATAACATTTATACGTATATTTATACTCATTTTAAATAAGGATTTTTTCCGAATATTATTCAACTATCTAAATTAGAAGAACATGAGTATTTTAAGGAGCTGAAACCTGCTGTCCGCTATATCTTTTTGTTTTTAAAGAAAAAACAAAAAGGATGCCGCTGCCATCAGAGCTAGGGCATCCGTTTTCAAAAGAACTTCATTTTCAATAAACATATCACATTTTACATATAACTTTTTACATATAATTATAATGAAATACAGAATAGAAAAAGACACCATGGGCGAAGTTCAGGTCCCTGCCGATAAGTACTGGGGTGCACAAACAGAACGTTCACGTAATAATTTCAAAATAGGAAATTCAGGTTCGATGCCACATGAAATTATCGAAGGATTTGCGTATCTAAAAAAAGCAGCCGCTTATGCCAATTATGATTTAGGTGTTTTGCCAATCGAAAAAAGAGATGCCATTGCAGCTGTCTGCGATGAAATTCTGGAAGGAAAATTAGACGATCAGTTTCCGCTTGTAATCTGGCAGACTGGTTCAGGAACGCAAAGTAACATGAACGTAAATGAAGTAATTGCCAACCGTGCTCAGGTTCTTAAAGGTTTTGAAATTGGTGAGGGCGAACAATTTATAAAAGCAAATGATGATGTAAACAAATCGCAGTCATCAAATGATACTTTCCCAACCGGAATGCACATCGCCGCTTATAAAATGGTTGTCGAAACTACAATTCCGGGAGTAGAAAAACTACATGCCACTTTAGTTAAAAAAGCTGCCGAATTTAAAGATGTTGTAAAAATCGGACGTACACACTTAATGGACGCAACGCCTTTAACTTTAGGACAGGAAATTTCCGGATATGCAGCGCAATTGGCTTTCGGATTAAAAGCTTTAAAAAACACTTTAGCCCATTTATCTGAAATTGCCCTTGGAGGAACTGCAGTTGGAACCGGATTAAATACTCCAAAAGGTTACGACGTAAAAGTGGCCGAATATATTGCAAAATTTACCAATCATCCTTTTGTAACTGCCGAAAATAAATTTGAAGCTTTGGCGGCTCACGACGCCATTGTTGAATCTCATGGAGCATTAAAACAACTGGCTGTTTCGCTAAATAAAATTGCTAATGATGTTAGAATGCTGGCTTCCGGCCCGCGTTCCGGAATTGGCGAAATTCATATTCCTGAAAATGAACCGGGATCATCTATCATGCCTGGAAAAGTAAATCCAACGCAATGCGAAGCTTTAACAATGGTTTGCGCTCAGGTCATTGGTAACGATATGGCAATTGCAGTTGGCGGAATGCAGGGACATTATGAATTAAATGTTTTTAAACCTGTTATGGCAGCAAACTTCCTTCAATCAGCACGTTTGCTTGGCGATGCCTGCGTTTCTTTTGACGAACATTGCGCTCAGGGAATCGAACCTAATCACAAACGTATTAAAGAATTAGTAGATAATTCTTTAATGTTGGTAACAGCTTTAAACACAAAAATTGGTTATTACAAAGCTGCCGAAATCGCTCAAACTGCTCACAAAAACGGAACAACTCTTAAAGAAGAAGCTGTTCGTTTAGGTTACGTTTCTGCCGAAGATTTTGATGCTTGGGTAAAACCGGAGGATATGGTTTAATTTAATTGTTGATGGTTAATGGTTAATTATCAAATCATCATTATATAAAAAAATAGCTTTCTAAAATTTAGAAAGCTATTTTTCATTAATAATTAACCATTCACAATTAATAATTATTTCCCGTCTACATAATCCTGCAGATAACTAAATCTTTCTGTTAATTTTCCGTTTTCGGTGATTTTCGCGCGTTTTAAAATTCCGTCTTTATCTCCGTTGAAGAAAGCCGGAATTACATGTTCCATAAACTGTTCTCCAAAACCTTCGCTGGCATCTTTAGGAATTTCGCACGGAAGATTATCAACTGCCATAACCGCAACCGCTGCCGGATGGAAAAAATCTACTTCTTTATCTTCTAAAGGAAAATATCCATATAATGGGTCTGCAATTGTCGAAGAACGAACTGTACACGCAATTGGTCCGTTTACATCGCAGGAAATATCAGCAACAACTTTTAGTTTACAATCGCTTGCATTCAGCATTTCTTTGGTCAAAATCATAGGAGCATCACTTGCATAAAAATGACCCGCAAAATAAATGTCTGAAACTTTAGTAAATTTTTCAAAATCTGAAGTGTAGTCCTGTGGATTTTCAACAAAATCTTTAAAATCCAAAACCTGACCGTCAATACGTTTGTTATATTCTAAAACATCTAACTGCACATAAACTGCCTGAGCATATTTTTTGGTTAAGTAATTATCAACCGTAATTTCTTTTACTTTAATAGCATCCAAAATTTCCTTGGCTCCGCTCCCAACCTTTCCGGTTCCGGTAACGACAAATTTCAAGGCTGGCATTGTGATACGTTTTAAATGCTTTATCAAATCTTCTTTTCCTGAAAGAGTTTCGGCTTTAGGCAATTTAAATAATTCAAATTTAATTCCGAAAGCACGAATTCCGTTATAAACACCAACCATTCCGGCATATTTTCCAAAACCAATTAATCTGCGGTCAAGCGAATCAACTATAGTTTCGTGATCATACAAATCAATATTTTTTTCTAAAATTGCCTGAAGCAGCTTTCTGTTATGCGGCTGTTTTTTAATGGTATGCGAAAAAAAGAAATACGCTTTATTTGGAATTAAATTTTCAACAGGAACTTCTTTTACACCAAATAAAACATCACAATCTGAGACATCTTCAGTAACGGTAATTCCCATGTTTTTATATTCAGAATCTGAAAAAATTCTGATATCTGAACTTTCAACTTCAACTGAAGCTTCGTGGTAAACCTGTTTTAGTTTAGCCAGCTCATCTGGAGAAAAAACAACTCTTCGGTCTGGTGGGTTTTTTCTTTCTTTTATTATTCCAAATTTCATTTAGTTAGATTTAAAGCATTTAATAATATAACTTTTTACATCGTATTTGTTTCAAATATAACAAATTTAGTTAAAATTTCCTTTCTAAATTGCTATTTAGAATGCATACAAAACGTTAGAGGCTGAAAAACAAAGAAATAAAAAAAACAATAGTTAATATTATGTTAAAACAACCTCTGTAAACGGTTTAAAATTGCGAAAACAACAAAATTGAATTCGATATATTTGTTTTTAAAGAACGATGAAAATGATTTTACTTAAAAAAACAAAGATACCACAAATACTTTTTTCTATACTAGTATTAAGTTCGTGTGGTAAAGACAAAAACACACAAACTGCCACTACACCTACAGTCGAAGATACTTTACCTAAAATGAAACCGTTAGGTCCTGAGCCAAAAATTTCTCAGGCATATAAAAACTCGGTAATAGGCAGAATAAATCATTTTTACAATAAAAACTGGCCTAACAACAGCATGAACGGAAGCTTTTTAGTAGCCCGAAATGGTCAGATAATTTTTGAAAGATATAATGGTTTTGCCAATAAAAATGAAGGCACAAAAATTACAGCTGATACTCCTGTACAAATTGCTTCTGTCAGCAAAGTTTTAACGGCTACGGCTGTTTTAAAATTAGTTAACGCCGGAAAAATAGATTTAGACCAAAAGGTAAATACTATTTTAAAAACGTTTCCATACGAAGAATGCACTATCAGAATGCTTTTAAATCATCGCAGCGGAATGCGTAATTATGCTTATTTTACAGATCATGACAA
Organism: Flavobacterium sp.; assembly: GCF_039595935.1. NCBI lineage: Bacteria > Pseudomonadati > Bacteroidota > Flavobacteriia > Flavobacteriales > Flavobacteriaceae > Flavobacterium > Flavobacterium sp. The sequence continues at coordinate 1,323,658 of NZ_JBCNKR010000004.1, forward strand.
ATCGGTTTGGGACAGACATAATCAATTGACTAATAAAGACATTTTAGATATTCTGGCTACTAAGAACGTTGGTTTAGAATCTTTAACCGGAACACGTTTTGGATATTGCAATACCAATTATGCGATGCTGGCTTTAATTATAGAAAAAATTACCGGTTTAAGTTATAAAGAAGCGATGTCTCAAATGATTTTTAAACCTTTGGGAATGACACATACCTATGTTTTTGATGATGACAAAGACAGAAAAAAAATTGTTCCGTCTTATAAAGGGAATGGTGTTGAAATTGGTTTTGATTATCTTGACAATGTTTACGGTGATAAAAATATTTTCTCAACAGTTAGAGATCTTTTAAAATTTGACCGAGCAAGACAATCGCCTGACTTTTTAAAACCTGAATTGCTAAAACAAGTGTATACAGGTTATAGTAATGAACGCAAAGGAACTAAAAATTACGGTTTAGGAATTAGAATGATTAATTGGGAAACGGGTCAAAACTATTATTTCCATAATGGCTGGTGGCATGGAAATACTTCTTCTTATATTACTTTAATGAAAGAAAATGTTACGATCATCGCCTTGTCTAACAAAATGACAAGAAATACTTATGCGGTTCGTAAACTGGCTCCAATTTTTGGAGATTATCCTTTTAATTTTAAAGACGAAGAGTAAAACTAATAGTCATAAAGTCGAAAGTCAAAAGTCGTAAAGTCTCAAAAATAGTTGCTAATATTGACTTTATCCTTTTTCAAACAACCCAATTGAGGAAAATAAGAAGAAGCAATAGCAAACAAGTATTTGACTTTAAAAATTTTACAACTTTCACTTTTTGATTTTCAACTTTTGGCTTTCGACTTTGGACTTTATGACTTACAAATTTTTCTGAAAATTTTAGTAGAAAGTAATTTCAAATAGTATAAATTTGCAGACTTATTTTTTGGGGTCGACTGGTTTTGACAGCGAGTCGAATTGAACAGTAAGCACGTCGAGCATTGAGACCTTGCTCGTAAATATAAGATCTCAAACTTTTACACGGCGAAAATAATTACGCTTTAGCTGCATAATCCGAATCATAGTACGATTGCGCCACGTCTCTACAAGGTAGGGAAGCTGGATTCTCCTGGAAAGCCTTGGTTTGTGGCGTTCCGTTCAGGGGAACCGTAAAAATAAACCTAGATATCCATGAGCTTCGGGTGGATTTCGAAAATTAAGAAGATAAGTGTTCGGTGGCTGTTTCTGGCCTAGCTTAACATCGAAAATCTAATCAGGAAATAAGCGTGTAGAAAGCTCTTTAGTTGCTTGTTTGGACCCGGGTTCGATTCCCGGCGACTCCACTGAAAAGGGAAGATATTTTAATATATCTTCCCTTTTATTTTTTAAGTACTCATAACTCAAATCTAATTTGCAATCAGAAAATCTTTCGACAAAAATTTTACATTTAGTCTGTCAGATTGATCATTAGGGCTTAAAATATTATTATACAGTGTAAAATCATCTTAAACATTCCTGATTAAATTCAAACTTCTACATTCAGTAATTTGTGTTAGCTATTCCTTTTACTGTGTTAATTCATCCGTATTCTCCAAACTAAATTTGCAGTGTAAATAATTTATAACATTAAAAATTTAGGAAAATGAAAAAAGTAATTTTAATAACAGGTGCCAGTTCAGGAATGGGAAAAGAATCGGCTAAAGTACTTATTAATCAAGGGCACAAAGTCTATGCACTAGCAAGACGTATTGAGCAAATGCAAGATTTGAAACAATTAGGAGGAAATCCAATAGAAATGGATGTGACCAGCGAAAAAGATATTCAAAAAGTAGTCGACAGCATTATCCAAAAAGAAGGTAAAATTGATGTGCTTTGGAATAATGCTGGTTATGGACTCTATGGATCGGTGGAAGATGTACCTATGGAAGAAGCCAAAAAACAATTCGAAGTCAATTTATTTGGATTAGCATCTTTAACTCAAAAAATTATTCCATACATGCGCAAAGCTAATTCAGGTACCATCATCAACACTTCGTCAATGGGCGGAAAATTATACACTCCAATGGGTGCATGGTATCATGCGAGTAAACATGCCTTAGAAGGCTTTAGCGATTGTTTAAGAATTGAATTGAAAGAATTCAATATCAACGTAGTAGTTTTAGAACCTGGAATTATCAAAACCGAATGGACAGATATTATGCTGCAAAACATCAGCAAATTTTCTTTGCACGGAGCTTACTCAGGTTTAACAAATAAGCTTATTGCATCAAGTAAAAAAATGTATGAAAAAAACCTAGGATCTAAGTCAGATGTAATAGCGAAAACAATACTTAAAATAGTCAATACAAATAAACCAAAAACACGTTATCTTGTAGGTTTTATGGCTAAACCAATGGTTTGGATGCGTTTAAATTTGGGAGATAAAATATTTGATAAAATTTTAATGAGCCAACTCTAAATAATTTTAAAAGAGTGCACAATCAAACAATACAATAAATCAATAATCATTAATGCATTGTAATTAAGTTTATAAAATTTTAGGATTATTGTACCTTTGAAAATAAGGTTTTATAAGGTTTGACAAGTTTTAAAATAAATACAATGTGATTTAAAAAAGAGTTCAAGAAGCAAATTCTGCATTATTGTGGAGCATTTATTCCGACTATATAAAATTTTAAACACAAGTTGAATTTCAGTATCAATGAATATTTCAAAACAACGCATCGAAAATCGTAAGTGAAATGAAACAAGAAATTAATACCATCAACTCAATTAGCCAACTGCATCAGGTTTTTGGGTTTGATAAACCAACTCATCCTTTGATTAGTATCGTTGATGTCTCAAAATGGGAAATACCAGAACATTTTATTGGTGTAAAATATACCTCAGAACTATATACTATTGGTTTAAAAGACAAAAGCTGTGGTTTACAATACGGAAGAAATACTTATGATTTTGATGAAGGCGTGCTAATTTTCACAGCACCTAATCAAGTGCAGTCAGTTTCAAAATCACAAAAATTAGATGAAATACAAGGATGGATGTTATTTTTTCATCCAGATTTAATTCGAAATAACTCATTAGGAAATAACATTGATAATTACGGTTTTTTCTCTTACGATGTACATGAAGCACTTCATTTGTCAGATTTGGAACAAAAGACTATTACAGATTGTAAGTCTATGATTCAAAACGAAATATCTGAACGTATTGACAATCACAGCCAAACTGTAATTTCATCTTCTTTAGAATTGTTATTAAATTTATCCAAACGTTATTATGAGAGACAATTTAATACCAGATCATCACAAAATTCAGATGTTGTCAGCCAATTTCATACAATATTGAGCAGTTATTATAAAGATGGAAAGTTTACAGAATCAGGAATACCTTCAGTAGAATACTTTTCAGAAAAAATATATCTTTCTGGAAATTATTTAAGTGATTTATTAAAAAAAGAAACCGGTTATTCTATAAAAGACCACATAAATAATTTTATCATTGAAAAGGCGAAAACATTATTGCTTTGTGAAACAGAATCAATTAATGGAATTGCTTATTCTTTAGGATTTAATTACCCGCATTATTTTAGTCGGTTATTTAAAAACAAAACAGGATTGACTCCTCAAGAATACAGGAGTCAAAATTAAATGTAAACATCGTGAATACATTATTACATTCTGTTAAATAAATAAGAGGAGACATCAAGCGTTCAACTTCGATCTTTTTGTATCATCAGTAAAAAAGCCTGTAAACTTTATTTTTCACAGGCTTTTTTTAATTCTAAAAGTATCAAAACTTATAAATCATAAATACATTTTTAAAGTCGCAAGCTTTAAAATAAGTATAATTTCCACACTTAAAAAACTATCACAATAAACCCTAAAACCGTACAATTTTACCCCTCATTTTTCATCATTTTTCTCTAACTTAGCAGTCTACATTTTAAAATGTAAGATTAAAATAAACTATGTTTTTCCGCAAAACATTGATTGAAAAAGATTTACCATACTTTCTCTTACTTTTTGCTGCTAAAACATTCTTCTAATAATTTAGTTAATTAAAAACTATGAGCAAATTTGATTTTGGAATTGTAGGACTCGGTGTAATGGGCCGTAACCTGCTTTTAAATATTGCAAGCCATAAATTCGCGGCGGCTGGTCTAGACTTAGATACCGAAAAAGTAAACTCTCTTCAGCAAGAAGCCGATTCTGATCACACTATTGAAGCTACTACGGATGTAAAACATTTCGTTGAGCTTATTCAACAGCCGAGAGCTATTATGTTATTGGTTCCTGCAGGAAAACCTGTTGACAGCGCAATCGCTAGCTTATTACCTCATTTAGATAAAGGAGATATTATTATCGACGGCGGAAATACTTTTTACACTGATACTGACAGAAGATTTTTAGAATTATCTGAAAAAGGAATTCATTTCTTCGGAATGGGAATTTCAGGAGGAGAAAAAGGCGCACGTTTCGGTCCTGCTATGATGCCGGGAGGTGATCAAAAAGCATACGAAAGACTTCGCCCTATTTTTGAAGCGATTGCAGCAAAAGTAGACGGCGAGCCTTGTGTTGAATATCTTGGAAACGGTTCTGCCGGAAACTATGTAAAAATGGTTCACAACGGAATCGAATACGGAATCATGCAGTTAATCTCTGAGATTTATGACCTTATGAAAAGAGGTTATAATCTGGATGACGAAACGATTCAGAAAACTTTCGAAGAATGGAACCAAACTGATGATCTTAGATCATATTTGATCGAAATCACCGGAAAAATTCTAAAACAAAAAGACGAAGACGGAAGTCTTTTAATCAATAAAATTTCAGATTGGGCAAGATCTAAAGGCACAGGAAAATGGACTTCGCAAAACGCTATGGATCTGCAGGTTCCGGTTCCAACTATCGACGCAGCGGTTAACATGCGCGATATGTCTAAAACTAAGCCTGAAAGAATTGAAGCTGCTAAAAAATTAATCTGGAATGCCGGCGAAACAAATGTTTCTCAAAGTGAAGCAATTACTGCATTAAAATCTGCATTATACCTTTCTATTGTTGTGACTTACGCGCAAGGGTTAGCGCAGCTTCATACGGCTTCTAAAGAATATAATTACGGATTAAACTTAGAAACTGTTGCTAAAATCTGGCGCGGTGGGTGTATTATTCGTGCAACAATATTAGAAGATTTCAGAAAAGCATTTGTTACTAAATCAGATTTGCCAAATATACTTTTAGATGCTGGAATTGCTTCAAAATTAACAGAAAACCAAGCCGGAATGAGAACCGTAATTCAGTTTGCAGTTCAAAAAGGATTACCTGTTGCAGGTTTAATGAATTCATTAGCTTATTTTGATGCTTACAGATCTGCAAATCTGCCAACAAATTTAATTCAGGCGCAGCGTGATTTCTTCGGAGCTCACACGTACGAGCGTATCGACAAGGAAGGTGTTTTCCACACACAATGGTCTGAATAAAACTTAAAGCAACACAACTACACACAATGACTAAAAATAAACTTAAGAATCCAACAATCATTGTTATTTTTGGAGGAACCGGAGATTTGGCAAAGAGAAAGCTCTTTCCCGCTTTTCAAAATCTGTATCTTGACGGACGTATGTCTGAAAAGTTTCAGATTATTGCTCTTGGAAGAGCAGAAAAAACCAATGAAGATTTTCGCAGCTATGTTTTAGAAAACCTGAATCTTTTTTCAAGAAAAAAAAGGAATTTCGGATCCTGAAACAGAAAAATTTCTTTCTCATATAACTTATCATAGTCTTGATATTGACAAAGAAGAATCCTATATTGGGTTAAACGAAAAAATCAACAATTTTGATCTGGCTTTTGGCGAACGTGCTAATCGTCTTTTCTATCTTTCAATTACGCCTTCTTTTATTTCGACAATTTCAAGTAATATCAAAAAGATTGGACTTGCGGCAAATCCGAAACAAGATCGTATTATTATCGAAAAACCTTTTGGTTACGATAAAGCTTCTGCAATCGAATTGAACGAAATGCTTTCTGAAACTTTCAAAGAAGAACAGATTTACAGAATTGATCATTATTTAGGTAAAGAAACGGTTCAGAATATTTTAGCTTTCCGTTTCGGAAACTCAATGTTCGAACCTTTATGGAGCCGAAATTTTATTGATTTTGTTCAGATTACCGTTGCAGAAGAAGTGGGCGTTGAAGAACGAGGCGGATTTTACGAAGGTGTCGGGGCTTTAAAAGATATGATTCAGAACCATTTACTTCAAATTTTATGTATGACAGCTATGGAAGCGCCTGCTTCATTAAATGCTGATGACATTCGTAATCGTAAAGCTGATGTTTTGAAATCGATTCGTCGTATTAAACCAGAAGAAGTAGATCATTATATTGTAAGAGGCCAATATGCTGCAGGTGAAATAAAAGGAACTCCGGTTCCGGGATACCGTCAGGATAAAGGAATTGCTCCAGATTCTAATACAGAAACATATGTGGCAATGAAAATTTATTTGGATAACTGGAGATGGCAGGGAATTCCGTTTTACCTGCGTTCCGGAAAAAGAATGGAAGAAAAACAATCTTCTATTATCATTCAGTTTAAACCTGTTCCGCATTCTTCATTTTCTTATGGAAAAGAAGGAATGACACCAAACCGATTGATTATCAACATTCAGCCTTCAATGGACATTAAACTGCAGTTTATGACCAAAAAACCAGGTTTATCAATGTCTTTAAGGCCTGCCGAAATGGTTTTTGATTATTTTGCCTGCTCAACAATGTCACCAGAAGCTTATGAAACATTAATTGCCGATGCATTGTTAGGAGATCCTACTCTATTTATGCGCTGGGATCAGGTAGAAGAAGCCTGGGATGCAATTGATACAATTCAGCAAGTTTGGAAAACTACTGCGCCAACCAATTTTCCTAATTACAAAGCAGGAAGCTGGGGACCTGAAGAAGCGGATGAATTATTAGCCCGTCAGGGACACAAATGGATTCCGAACACACAAACAAAAGAAGAACTTTTAGATGATACAGATACACAATAATACAGAAGAAATTAATAAAACAGCTGCAGATTTATTTACGGCATCAGCTCAAAAAGCAATTGCTGAAAAAGGTCAGTTTACAGCTGTTCTTACAGGAGGTTCTTCTCCGGCAGGAATTTATAAATTATTAGCTTCTGATGATTATAAAAACAAAATAGACTGGAGTAAAGTGTTCATTTTCTGGGGAGACGAACGCTGGGTTCCGCTTACCGATGATTTGAGCAATGCAAAAATGTCTTATTCAACTTTGTTAAGCCACGTTCCTATTCCGTCAGAAAACATTTTTGAGATGTATAAAGATGGCGTTACACCAGAAGAATATGCGGTTACATACGAACAGTCAATCAGAAAAGTTTTAGGCGAGGAAGGAAAATTCGATCTTATTCTGTTAGGAATGGGAGACGACGGACATACGGCTTCTCTTTTCCCTGGTGAAGCAGTTTTAGAAGAACAAACCAAATGGGTTGATGCTTATTATTTAGCTCCTCAAAAAATGTATCGTATTACACTTACTGCGCCATTGATCAATAAAGCAGAAAAAATTGTCGTAGTAGCGTTTGGAGAGAAAAAAATACATGCCTTAAAAGAAGTTACTGCAGGAGAATATAATCCGACACTTTATCCGATGCAGTTGATTAAACCAACTTCTGGAGAGTTGTTGTTCCTTGTAGATAAAATTGCTGCGGGAACTAATTAAACAATTTGTCTTATAAAATATTAAAAGCCTGTAATCGTAATATTTACAGGCTTTTTTATTATCATTAGGTTTTGAATATCCTCAATATTTCAATAAACTCTTTAAACAAAGAACTGGAAAAACGCCTTTAGAATTTAGAAATCTAAATTAGTCCTTAATCACTACAGGTAAAAATATGTTTAGATTTGTTGAGTAAATTAACAATAGCCTCTTTTAAATCCGGTCCTAAATTGGAAGTAATGATTCGTAAAACTTCTTTTAAATCATTAAAATTATTGGGTTTAACAAAATAACAAATGGAACCTAAACCAGCGGCAGCTTCCATATCTTTTTTATGTGAAGATGTTGAAATCATAATTACCGGAATATCCTGATAATTACTGTCTTTTTTCAGTAATTTCAAGCAGTCCCATCCATTCATGATCGGCATATTCAGATCCAGAAAAATGAGTTCCGGTTTTTCATTGATCGAATTTAGTATTTCAAATACTTGGTTACCATTGACGGCACAATGACAAACAATATTCTCATTTATATCTTCTAATGCTTCACAAAACATTTCTGTATCATCAATGTCATCATCTGCCAATAAAATTATTTTCTTTTCCATAATTAAATATCATTTTCATTTTGCTGTAAGGGAAGCGTTATCATAAAAGCAGCACCATTTTCATTACCTTCTGCCACTATATTTCCTCCGTGTCGTTCTGCTATTTTTTTACAAAGTGCTAATCCTAAACCTGTTCCTTCGTAACTGTCTTTAGAATTAAGGCGGGTAAAGGTTTCAAAGATTCTCTCTGCCTGTTCAGGTTCAAAACCAATTCCATTATCTTCTAACAAAATTACGGCAAAATTTTGATTCTCACGGGCTGTTATTTTTGAAGATATTCTTATTTGCGGCGCCACATTATTTTTGGCAAATTTTATAGAATTATTGATAAGATTATAAAAAAGCTGATATAGAAGTACTGAGGCTCCTTCTAACGCTGGAAGATTATAATATTCAATCTTGCCTCCTGTTTTCTGCAAGGCGATTTCTAAATCAATCTCAATGTTTTTTATAATTTCATTAAGGTCAACTAAAGTTGGTTTTTGCAGATCGGCATTGATTTTAGAATAAGCCAGAACGCCATCGATCATATTGTACATTCGATCTGCGGCAACATGAATTCTTTCAATAAATCTCGATGCCGATTCATCTATCTTTCCGTCAAGATGATCTTCGAGTCTGCTTGTAAATGTTTTAATTTTTCGAACCGGTTCTTTTAAATCATGAGAAGCAACATGGGCAAATTGCTGCAAATCTTCGTTTGAACGTTTTAATTCTTTTGTACGGTCATTAACCAGAATTTCTAATTTTTCGGTAATAGTTTTTTGTTCGTGAATGTCGGTACAGGTACCAAACCATTTAATGATAATCCCTCTCGCATCTTTAACAGGCACAGCTTTACTTAAAAACCATCTGTATTCGTTTGTATTTCCTTTCTTTAACCGTAATTCAAGTTGATATGGAAGTCCGTTTTGCACACATTGATACCAAACTTCCAATACAGCTGATACGTCATCAGGATGAATCATAGGAGCCCAGCTCGCATCTCCAAATTGATTTTCATCAAAACCGGTATATTCATACCAGCGTTTATTATAATAGTCGATAAACCCGTCTGGCTGACCTGTCCAGATTATTTGCGGTACAAGATCGGCAAGCTGCCTGAATTTTTCTTCACTTTCTTTAATAATCTGCTGTACTTCTTTTTGTGAAGTAATATCACTTGAAGCGCCAAACCATTCAATTATATTATTTTGAGAATCAAGTATTGGTATTACCCTCGAAAATGCCCATCCAATTTCACCATCTTCTTTTAAAATTTGATGTTCAAGTTCGAATATCTTTTTATTTGTGATGGCTTCTGCTATAAGACTTACAGCTCTTTCCCGATCTTTTGAATGAATATAAGTATCTATCCATTTTAAAAGCGGCCCATTTGTATCTGATACCATTTCGGTTCCTTCGAGGTTACTCATTATAGTCCAGTCGGCATTCATGCGATAAACAACATCAGAAGATGCATTTACTAAAGCACGGAATCGATTTTCACTCTCTTCCATTTTTTTTCTTGCTTCTACCTGTTCGGTTACGTCAACCGCAACCTGAATCATTCCTGTTATTTTTTCTCCTTCTACCAAAGGACGATAAGCGAGATTATAATAATAGTTTCGCATTACGCCTGTACGATTATGCGGAACCAATACTTCGCTTTGATCAAAAGGAATTCCTTCGTTGTAAACTTTTTGAACCTGAGTCCAGACATACTGCCCTTTTAATTCCGGCAAAACATCTATTAAAGGCATCCCGATGATTTCTTCACCGCGGCCAATCATGGCGAGCATGTGTTTATTAATCTGTTCGATTACTAAATCGTCACCCATTAAAACCAAAGTTGGAGAAGGCGTTTGGTCGATCATCGATTTTAATCTCGCCTCACTTTCTTCAATTTTTTTTCTCGATAAAAACTGTCGTTCCTCTGCCAGCTTTATTTCAGTAATATCACGCGTTGTTCCTGCAATTGCTTCTACTTCTCCATTTTCATTTAAAACCGGAGCAAAAATGTAATCGTAAATTCTCCTCCCTAATTCAGCATGCGGGAAAGATACCGTTCCTCTGATCGCTTTTTTTGTCGAGACAACTTCATCAATTTCTCGTTCATGCATTTCTGCATGCCAGTCTTCATATCCATTTTCTCTTAATTCTTTTCCAATAGCATCTTCTGCAGATTTTCCCCACATGGTGAGCAGGGCTTTATTAGCATACGTAAATTTATAAGACAAATCGAACACATATACCAAGTCTGGCGTTGTGCTGGTAATAGAGTCATAAAGTCGTTTTTGTTTTTCAGCCGCGATTAAAGCATTACTCAGCGTGATCTCGGCTTGTTTTCTTTCTGTAATATCTTCTGTAGTTACAACAAGTAATTCGCCTTGTTTTACAGAAGTGAATCTAAACCAACGCTGTATTCCTTCGCCGTCATACCAGCATTCAAAATTAGCTGTGATTCCGGTTTGGGCAGTATTGAGAAATTTTTCGAGAATTCCGTTTTCTTTTGTCGTAGGAAAAACATCGCTGAATCGTTTGTTTTTATAATCGATATCACCAATCCAGATTTTTGTATAATCATTAAAAAGTAATATTGAAAAATCTTCTAATTTTCCTTTCTCAATATACAAAGACTGCAGTACCGCAATTCCGTTTGCAGCAGAGTTAAAAACGGTTTGAAAGAGATCATTATTTTCTGCTGCCGTCATTGGTGCTTTTTAAAGTATGTATGAATGTATTTGTAATGTTAATATAACAATTTTGAGGAAAAGTAATTATTTACAAATTCTGCATTGTTACATTTAAAGAAGAAATTCTTATATAATTTACTGCTAAAAGAATATCTTTTATTGTTTTAATTTTATTTCGAAAGTCTATTTTTCCTTTTATCACTTAAATATTTTCTAAAAGGAATATCATAAAATCTCATTACCAGATAAGCAAATCCAAGCAATAAAATTACGCCGCTAACAACGACTATAACCAATTGAGTAGTATATGGTTTATAATTAGTATAGTAGTTTCCAAACATCCACAACGCGGCATAATGTGTCATGTATAAAGGATAAGAAATTTGTCCCGAAAATATACAAGCCGTTTTGAGACTTGGTTTTAAAACTGCTCCAGCACCTAAAGAAACCAGAAGCGGAAAATAAAACAATACTACAAGAGGTTCAAAAATCCAGTTGAATTTTGAAAAAGGCATTATAAAAGCCAAAAGTAAAAGTATGGAAAGCCCCAAAAAACCGAATTTATTTTTTGATGATCCAATTCGATCTGTAAATTAATAATCCTGCTAAAAAAGAATAAGATATTCTCGCACAGCCATCCCAAAATGTGGGACCACTCCAGCCTCCTAATAAATTACCTGAACTGTAAGCAACATAACAAATGGCTCCGGCAGAAAGCAGTGTTAACAACAACAAAATGTTACGCTTAATTTTAAAAAGTATAAATGCGTAAGCAATATTGGCTATATATTCCCAAAAAAGTGACCATGCAGGCGCATTGAAACTAAACAAGTTAAAACCGCGATCCTCTATTGCAGGAAACGGAATAAGAAATATAGAACAGATAAAAGTGAGAATAATTTTTCCTGAACTGTACAATTCGAGATGTCCCCCAAACGGATCAAATAGAAAAGCCAGTAAACCTAATACAGATCCTGCAATTACAAGCGGATGAAGCCTTATAATTCTGGAAATAAAAAAATTGCGAAGTCCCATTTTTGCAATGCGGTCGTCATAAGCATATCCAATTACAAATCCGGAAAGACAGAAAAAGAAATCAACAGCCAGAAAACCATGTCCGATAAAATTCTGGCCTGGATCGGTAAAAATCCATTCCATAAAATGAAATACTACTACTGCTAAAGCTGCAATTCCCCTGAGTCCGTCGAGAATTTCAAAATGTTGTTTGGTTTTTAAAATTGTTCCGGAAGAATTGCTTGTATTCATTATAATTTATAACTATGCGATTAATTTAAATGGCTTATAGACCGAATTTACTGTTGTCGCAAATTATATAAATTAATAATCAAATCAAAATGCAGATTTAGTCAGCGCCGCCGTCAACGCTGTCAAAAGTTTCTCTTTCTTTTGGTCTGATACTGTATTTTACTGAAACCATAGGGCCGTAATAAACATCAAACTGGGTTCCGTTTGTTCGTAATTGCATCTGCCCAATAATTCCAGCTAAAAAATGAAGATTTGGTGTAATTCCGGCACTGTAGTAAACTGATAATCTGAAGATATCAAAATGCTCATCGGCATAATCTTTTGAAGCAAACTTGAGCATCAATTCTGTATAATATCCCAGATTTGGTGCCAGAAAAATAGGTTTTTCTTTTGTTTGACGAAGAAAATGATTGACACCGAATCTAGCTCTTAATCTGGGAATTGTCTGCGGAACGCCATTTCGGTCGTCAAAAAATTTGGTTTCAAAACGCACTTGTTCAAAAATAGATCCTTTTGGCATATCCTGAGAAAAAGTTCCCATTACAATCAGCCTGTTTTCGAGTGTTTCATAATTTCCGGCTTCTTCCACAGCATACTTTTGATTATGAGCATAACCCAGCCATAATTTTACTTTTTTAAACCCGGAATACATAATCCAGGGTCTTACAACAACGCGCTGTGTGTACTCGAAAGGATTACCATTAGTATACGCTCCTTGTGTTACTAATTGAAAATCAACCTGTCCGCTCAAATGCCATTTATCGTATATCGGAAAAGCGATATCTCCTTCTTCAATAGACGCGGGAATAAAACCCATAGAATACGGAGCATCTTGTGCTTTTAAAAGTTGTACAGTAATTATACAAAATAAAATGATGAAGCTTTTTTTAAATATGCTCATAAATCTCAATTTACCTATTTAAAGAAAATGTTTCTATACAGCGGTACAACAAAGATAAAAGCTCATCCAGTTATGTTTAAAAGATTATAGGTTGCAGATTATAATATGAAACCAAGTTTTTATTGATTTTCATTTCTCTTTTTTGAAAAAGTAAGTTTTTCAATTTCTCTAAGAAACTCTGAATCAAATTCAGAATAAGCGCGCAAAGTATATTTTTCATCTCGTTCGTGCATTACCAGACGAATTTTCTGAACCATTAACCAAATGGGTTCATAACGCTTATGTCCTAATAAATATTGAAGTTGTAAAATAGAAAATTTTCTTTTAGAAAGTGTCATTAATTCGATGCAGATCATCCAGTATTTTATGGGCAGATTGGAGTTTTCCATAACAGTACCAGATCGAAGGCTGACTCTGTTTTTGCATTTTTTACATTGAAATTTCAAATCTACTCTTCTAAAAGTATGTGAATCGTGTCCGCATTTTTTGCAAAACAAACCATTTTCGAGTCGTTTGTTTTTAAACTCCTCAATGCAGGTTTCTTCATCATTGTATTTTTCGAAGTATTTCCGTAATTCCATTTATTAAAAATTGCTTTGAAAAATTAAATATAAAACAATCTGGATACATCAAAACTATAACAAACAAAAAAGAGGAAATTCAAATACGAAAATCCTCTTTTAAAATTATAAAAGTATTATTACAGTTTGTGGGCAATTTCTTTTTTGTATTTATTGAGTATAGATTTTGTCATACCTAAATTTGATTTACTTGAATCTACTGCCAAATAAATAAAATATTCCTGATTGTCAGATACGTCTATAATATGAATTTGAGACGAAAGAGTAATCATGACATTATCGATTACCTGACCTTGTAATTTTAAGGCTTTTATAGCATTCATTTCGGCTTTTACAACTTCCAGATTATATGCAGATGCAAGTTCGGGATCAAAGTCGCTTACGGCTGATTGAGAATAATATGACATTCCGCTATTAATTTCGGCTACAGAAACTGCGATAAAACCAGGTACATTTTTTTTGAGATCTTCTCCAAATTGTTTTAAAAAATCAGACATAGTTTTTGGTATATTTTAAAGTTCTAAAAAGTTTTTTCTTGTGGATTTACACAAATTTATAGATCTGATTTTACTTAAATTATCCGCAATGCGTACCTAATTTGTTTTTTTTATAAATACTTTTTCTTACGATAAAATAAAATTTGTAATAAAACTCCTTACTTACAGATTTTGAATAAGTTAGAAAATATCATGTATAAAAAAAGGGAAAGATATTTAACAATCTTTCCCTTTTTTATAACTAACTCTTTTATAATTTAAAAAGTAACAAATTTTGCTCCTAAACTAAACCATCTTGCCGGTAAAGGAAATGCTCCAACTTCATAATATGTAGTATTAAATATATTTTGAGCATCAATGAAAATTGTAAATTTCTTGATAGACTGACTAATTCTCGCATCATTAATCCAGTAAGAAGCTCCGGTAACTCTTTCGTTAAAACGGGTTGCCAGTAAAACTGAAAAATCTTTGTGCTGAAAATCTATTGTATTGGTTACCTGATGCTTTAAAGATGAAATTAAATATTTAGAATATGGTTCCGGGCGTGTATCTTTAAATTTAGAATCCAGGTAAGAATATCCTAAAGTGAAATTCAATTTAGAATCATTAGAAAAATTAACACTATACGATCCGCGCATATTGATTCCGTTTGTAATTAAATCTCCATAATTCTGACTTTGCCACGGCACAGTTGTTACCATTCTGGTCCAGTCGATGTAATTGCTTATTTCTCTGTAAAAATAATTAGCGTTTAAGCTTAAAGATTTTCTGTTGAATTTAAATCCGAATTCTGTTTGAAAAGCATTTTCAGAAACCAAATCAGGATTTCCGATATTTCCCGGACGCTGATTCAAGTACAAGTCTGTAAACGAAGGAATCCTTTGACTAGTCCCCACATTAGCAATAACCTTAAACTCGTTTGTCAACTCGTAACTCGCATCAAGTCCTGGATAAATTTGCCATTTATAATCTGAATTATAATTTAAATATGTTCCTAAATTCACATTTAATTTCTCAAAAAAAGACGTTCTGTATTCTGCATAAAGTCCCACATTTTCACGGTCGTGATCACCAATATTAGACGAATGAATATCTTCGTTTCTAAATTCGGCCCCAAAACCAATTTCTCCATTTTCTGTTTTGATCGAAGAATTCAGTTCTGCCGCAATAGAATTGGTATAATGCTGACTTCTTCCAACATTTAAATTATTATTTCCTAAATATCTGTAATCGTCATAATTATATCTGTACGTAACTCTTGGCATAATTTTCCAATTGTTTGTAATAGAATGTTTAGACTGAATATTAGCAAAAGTTGTCTGCACAATTTCGGTAGAATTCTTATCGCCAGGGGCTGCATAAAATCCGTTTGCACCAAATCCGTTTTTTACATAACCAAACGAACCTAAAATTTCATTAGAATCATTGATTTGAACATTTCCCTGATACAAGATTTTATTGTTTTCAAATCCTGTATTATAGCGGTATCCGTTGCTTTTATCGTGAGATGCAAAAATAGAATGCTGTTGTTTTTCTTTTCCTAAAACAGCTCCAACCTGAACTCCAGTCCCAAAAAATGTATCTCCGGTATCGTCAGAATCTTTTTCAAAATTAGAACCTGCGTAAGTACTCAATAAAACTCCTGATTTTGTTGGCTTTTTAGTAATAATATTAATCGCTCCCGTTAAGCTGTTGATTCCGAAGATTCTCGCAGCCGGACCACGCAAAACTTCGATTCTCTCAATTGCTTCGACCGGAAGAGGCAGGTTAAGCATATTATGAGCCGTTTGAGAGTCAATTATTTTCGCGCCATTTAACAAAACAACAGTCTGCTCAAAACTTCCTCCGTCTACGCTTATATCGGCCTGTCCTCCAAAAGGTCCTCTTTGTCTGATATCAACTCCGTTTGCATATTGCAAAACTTCCTGAAGCGTTCTTCCCGGTAATTTTTTAATCGTTTCGTTACTAATAACATAAACGTTTCTGTTTTGTTTTGAAATTGGCGTGCTTAAACGGTTTTCATGAATAATTACCTCATCAATTTCTATAATAGAATCCCTTTTTGTCTGGGCGTAAAAGTTGGTACATATTAATGCTGTAATAGCAAAATAGATTTTTTTCATTCTGGTTTTAATTTTTTTGCAAAAGTAGTACCTTGCCGTACTAATAAAGTATACCAGTTTTATAATTATGAGTGGTCCGGTTCAAATTCCTTTTCAAAGTTTTATTCGGCTTAAGCCGGAAGAAAACACGGCAATTTATCTTCAGATCGTTTTTGAATTTATAAAAGCAATACAAACCGGATTTCTTCCCGAAGGAACAAAATTACCGGGAACTCGCATTTTATGTAAACTTTTGTCTGTAAACCGAAATACTTTAATAAAAGCGTTTCAGGATTTAGAATCGCAGGGCTGGATTGAAACGCTTCCCAACAAAGGAACTTTTATTCTTTCTCAGCATAAACAAAAAATTAGTGAAGATTTTATAATTGAAAAGGGAAATAAAACAGAAGAAGTTAACATTGGTTTTGAATTCAGACGTTCAACTATTCTTGAAAATCCTACCGAAAAAAGTAATCTTACTTATCAATTTAATGACGGAATGCCGGATTTAAGATTGGTTCAAAATGATATTTTGGCACGCCTGTATGTTTCAAAATTAAAAAGACAAAAAACTTCAAAAACATACGAACAGATTCAAATTCGGTCGCATTTCAATTTTAAAATCCATTTTTCAAATTACTTAAACCTTACGCGCGGTTTACGCATTTCTACTGCAGATTTATTGACAACAAGCAGTCATGAAATTAGTTTGTATCTGGTTACAAAAGTGCTGATTTCTCCAGGTGATAAAGTGGTTGTGGCTTCTCCGGGATATTATATTTCAAACATGACGCTGACCAATACCGGAGCGCAGATTATTACAATTCCCGTCGATCAGGACGGAATTGATACGAATCGATTAAAAGAAATTTGTGAAGAAACCAAAATCAGGGTTTTATATCTGACTTCTAATTATAATTATCCAACAACTATTTCTTTAAGTGCCAAAAGAAGAAAAGAATTACTGGAACTTGCCAATCAATATGGTTTTGTGATTCTGGAAGATGATTACGATTTTGATTTCCATTATGATAATAATCCAATTTTGCCTTTGGCGGCTTTTGATTCGAATCAAAAAGTGGTTTATATCGGTTCGTTTGGAAGATCACTTCCATCCGGATTTAGTTATGGATTTGTGGCCGCTCCTCCCGAATTTATTTCTGAATTAGAAAAACATCAAAATATTCTCGAACCAGGAATTGACGTTCTCAAAGAACAGGTTTTAACGGAATGGATTAACGAAGGCGAAGTGCACAGGCTTTCGAAAAAAAATAAAAAAATCTACAAAGAACGCCGCGATTATTTTGTTTCCTTATTGAATGAAAAACTGAAAGGCAAAATTAAATTTAAAGTTCCTGCAAGAGGTTTGGCGGTTTGGATTGAATGGCTTGATAAATTTAATTTGATTACGCTGCAAAAAGAATGCGCCAAAAATGATTTGTTTCTGCCCAAAACCATTTTATATCAAACTAAAGATTTAACCGCCACAAGATTGGGTTTTGGACATTTAGAAAAAGAGGAAATGGAAAAAGCTGTTTCTATTTTGTGTAAATCTATCGAAGCTATTTAGTCATTTTAAAAACTATACAAAAAAGCCTGTAAATTCGGGATTTACAGGCTTTTGGATAACTAACAATATTAACACTAAAAAACTAAATGCCCATTTAATAAGTTTTATTTAGAAAACTCAACTGTATTTAATTTTTTCCAGCTTCCGCGTGTAAAATCCGGAATTTCAACCGGAGCCGAATTGTTGTCTAAAGAGATTTCTGTTAACGGACTTAAGCAAGACCATTCCGCTAAATCGTAAACGTCCATATCAAGCGGAAGTCCTTTTTGCAGACAATAAAACATTCTGTAATCCATAATAAAATCCATTCCGCCGTGACCTCCTACTTTTTTAGCCAGTTCTTCGATATCTTTTACGATTGGATTTTTATATTTTTCCATTAAAATCTTTTTTACATCTTCAGAAACATATTCTTCGGCATTAAGATTTTGATAGTTTTTAGCAATTTCTGCTCCGGCTTCTTTGGCATCAATTGCATAACCTTCTACCGGATACTTATTAGCAAAACCTTTTGTTCCAGATAATTGATACATTCTGCTGTAAGGTCTCGGACTTGTAACATCATGCTGAATCTGGATTGTTTTTCCCATTTCGGTACGAATCATCGTCATTGTGTGATCTCCATTTCTGAAATCGGTTACGACTTCTCCTGTTTTTTCTTTTATAAAAGCCGGATTTCCAACTGCTTTTGTATCCATAGAAACCAGAAAATTCATTTTATCTCCTCTGTGAATATTTAGTGCTAAACAAGCAGGTCCCATTCCGTGTGTTGGGTAAATATCTCCTCTGTGTTTACGGTTGTAATCCATTCTCCAGTTGTTCCAGTAATTTCCCCAATATGGCTGCAATCCATGAATATAAGAACCTTCTGCGTGAAGAATTTCTCCGAACACTCCTTGTTGCGCCATGTTTAATGTTGTCAATTCGAAGAAATCATACACACAATTTTCCAGCATCATGCAGTGTTTACGTGTTTTTTCTGAAGTATCGATAATGTCCCAGATTTCGCTCATGGTTAAAGCTCCCGGAACTTCTACAGCTACGTGTTTTCCGTCTTTCATGGCCTGCACTGCAATATTAGCGTGGTGTTTCCAGTCGGTTACAATATAAACCAAATCAACGTTATCTAGTTTTGTTACTTTTTTCCAGGCATCTTCTCCAAAAAATTCCTGTGCTTTTGGTGCTCCAAGTTTGGCCAAAGTATCGTTTGCTGCTTTTGTTCTTTCTTCAAGCATATCGCATAAGGCTACAATTTCTACTCCGGGAACATGCGGAATACGTCCTACGGCTCCCGTACCGCGCATTCCCAGACCAATAACTGCTACACGTACATGCGGAATTGCTGGTGTTGCCAAACGTAAAACATCGGTTTGCCCTTTGTCTCTTTTTGGTGTTTTGGTTTTAATAAGCTGCGCCGATGTATCGCAGACTTTGAATAGCAAAAATGCTAGTAATAAAATTTTTAAGCTTTTCATTTTGTTTATTTTAATGATATTTTTTGTTTGAACGTTTTATTTGTAACCATTTGTTTTATTACACTTTTATATAGGTTTTGTTTTTGTGCATATACCAAAGTATGAAATAAAGAATTCCAAAACCGGCCAAGTCGCAAAATGCGTCATAATAAGCGCCTGTAAATTGCTCAAACCCAAAAAAAATCTGCTTGGCTATTAAGGAGAAATTAAAAACATGCGACCCAACATAAGCTGCAATTGCATTTAGACCAATTACTCTAAATGGATAAGCCCATTTTGTATAACCCTGAACGTCGACAACCCAATAGAATAAAGCTAATAAAACAAAGCTGATTCCTGATGAAAAAATTACAAATGAACTTGTCCATATTTTTTTGATAATGGGATGCCAGATACCAATTATTAATGACAGAATAATTGCAGTTACTCCGATTAAGAAAAGGTAAAGTGCTATTTTTTTTCTTGAAAGAGAAGATAATAGCAATTCTCCGGCAAACAATCCTGATAATGTTGTGGCTGTAAATCCTAAACCTGTTAAAAGCCAGGAATACTGCGTTTGATCGTAAAATGGTCCGAAAACCTGCTGATCGATAAATATTGGGAGATTTTTTTCTGGTAATAATTCGAAATTGTGACCAAAGTAGCTCGGAATTGATAATAATACGGCGTATAAAACAAGGCAAATTATAAAAAAGATATATCTTCCTCTTTTTGATAAATTCAAATAAGCGATGCACGAAAATAAATAGCCTACTGCAATGGCCTGAAGCGTATTGCTAAAAATGTGAAATTTTGAAATATTTAGTTCAAGAAGATTTCCCTGCACAATCCATCCCAATATAAACAGCACGACAAATCGTTTTAAAATGTGTCGGTATAATTTAAAATCTGAATACGTTTCTTTGCTTCTTTTTCCTAATGAAAACGGAATTACAACACCAACAACAAATAAGAATAAAGGCATTATAACGTCATATAAATGAAAACCAATCCATTCCGGATGCTCAAATTGGTCGGCAAGTGTTTTTGTTAAACTTGTATTTGCTGCAGTATTCAAATTATAGAAAAATCGGTCTGCCACTATAATCATCAATAGATCAAATCCTCGCAGTACGTCTACCGACATTAATCGGTTATTTGCAATTGTTTTAGTCATATTCTCAATTTCTTTTTTTAATAATCCCGGATTATATTTAATTGACCGGGATTATTTTAATTATGTAAACTCGATAGCTTATGCCATTTGGCTTAAAAAATTAATCTCCAAAAAACTCTTCGCCAAATGGCACATTTTGATCGGCTATCGATGACAAACTACAATTGAAGTGTAGAAAACTTAGGCGCCTCAGGGAAGTTGGCAACTAATCCCCAGCCTGAATTCATTTCGGTAATGGCAATTCCTATTGAACTTCCTAATGTTCCTAATTGTGATTTCGGAATGCTGAATTCGATAGCATTTGTGGTGTCATTCAAACTAACAATTGATGACGCTTTTAAATTGGCTCCAGAACCTGCAATTCCGGCCCAGCCCCAGCCTCCGTTTGGATCGGTGTGGTTGTAGAATTGTCCCCAGCCGTTGGTTACAACCGGACCTTCGAATAAAAATTCAGCTCCAGAACCTTGTGACCAATTGCTGTGTAAGAATCCCGTTTGAGTATTTCCATCGGTATTGATGTACATATCAACCAGTTCCATCAGCATTTTTTTATTTCCTTCTAAATACACATTTACATTTGGACCTCCAGCCCAGATTTTAATTTTTTGGATAGAACCATTTCCAGATGTATTTTGATCGGTTACGGCAACATCATCCCAATCTGTAAATTTTCCGTCGATTTTAATATCTATAATAATAATTCTTGGGGCAGTTATAGTTTTGGTGATGAATGCTTCTTCGCCTTTGTCGTTTGTTACGGTCAAAGAAACTCTGATTTCACCTCCAATTTTATAGGTATAAACCGGATCTTTTTCTCCGGATGTATAATATAAATCTCCAAAATCCCAACGGTATTTTGTTCCGTTTGTTGAAAGATTGGTAAAAGTGAACGTACTTCCATCATTTGTAAATGAAAAATCTGCGGTTGGTTTTGTTGCTGAATCGTCTGACGAACTATCGCTCGAACAAGCCGTTAGCAATAACAAAGCGGCTAGCAATGTTATGTATTTGGTTAGTTTTATTTTTTTCATGGTTTTTAATTTAAATGTTTTGATAACTATTTAATGATAACCGTTTGTGATAATTTATTGAAACCTGTTGCAGTTTCCCATACTCCAGTATTGGCAAAACGAATACAATAATCAGGTCTGTCAACTAGTTTTGTTGAGCTGTCTTCAATCTTAAGAAACAATTCATAAGTTCCTGCCGGAATTCCGGATAAGCTCACCGATTCTTTTAAATCGTACGTTACTCTTGGCACTACTTTTCTAACATCGAAGTTTAACTTTTTCTTATAAACTGTTCCGCCAGAAGTTGCTCTTAAAATTAAATAAGCATTTTTAGGATTGTATACCGGAGCAAAACCACCGTTATTTAATAATGCCTGAAACTCTAAAGTACCATTTACAGCTGCTTCTTTTTTAAGACTTGATGATGCTAATGAAAGTCTGTAACCCAGTTTTCTTTCAAAATCCGTAAAGCAGTTGTTGTTTCTCCATTCCTGTAAAACCGGACCGTAATAATCAAGATTTAAATACGTCCATTTCAAAAGAGACATTTCTTTTTCGGCTGTACTGCAGCTCGCAACCGGAACATCTGTTGGCGGACAAGTTTCTCCTCCTGTTGGCACATACAATGCTTCATTGCTTATATATGTTTTTTCGGAAGTAATGTCTATATATGTTCCGTAATCGTCTACACTTGCCATGAAACAGTCATTATGAAAACCTAAACGAGCAGTATTTGAAGTTCCGTAACCAGCTGTCGCGTCCATTGCTATTGTTGTTCCAACGTAATCTTGTTTGATTTTTGGAGTTCTTAACTGAATTTTTACTTCTTTTGGAAAAGATGCTAAAAGCTTGTCTATAATCAGTTTTTTATTTGCCGGCGTTGTAAGCTGGTTTGTAGTATAATACCATTCTCCCCAAGCTCCAACAAATCCTGCCTGAACAAAAGCAATTACATCTTTGTTTTCTTCCAGAATTGGTTTCAACTGATCTAAATGTCCTGAAATTACAGCCACAGAAGCATCAGAACCATCTTGTGCATCTGTATACGCAAAACGTAAAACACATTTTAATCCAGCTTCTCTAAGACGCATAAAATCAGTTTTGATAAGATCTAATTGTGTCTGGCTTAAAGCCGAAGTTTTAAACTTTTCCAAATAATACAAACGCAGAATAAGGCTTACGTTTTCTTTTTTCAGATTGTTTAAAGATGCAGCAGTCATTGCCGCACCTTCTGAATTTACCTGCCACGTATGCATAAATCCACGTTCCGGATTTGTAAAAACTTCGTTGGAAGCGGTATACGTTACTTTTGAAGTTCCGTCTACTTCTCCGCCATCATTTTTATCACCTCCATCGCTTTGACAGCTTGACGCGACATTTAGAAAAAGGCAGATTAACATTAGTAAATTTTTCATTTTTTGTATAATTAAATTATCCTGATTTATTTTATTCCTTCACCAATTGTGATATCCGTCTGTCTTTAAATTAATTATATCCAGGATTCTGAATAAATTTACCTTTGCCTTCGCTTATTCTTTCTAAAGAAAATGGCATTAAAGCTTTGTAAGGGGCACTTTGACTTGCTGAACCGTTTAAGGCAAGAGCATGTTCTGTATATTTTCCGTGTCTGATTAAGTCTGAACGATATTGTCCGTTTTCACACCAGTATTCGTGAGATCTTTCTAAAAGAATCATATCGTTGAATTTGGCAAGCGTGTTATAATCAGCTAATTGAATTTCGCTGATCTGCGCTCTCTTTCTCACGATGTTTACCAAATCAATTGCTTCTTGTGTTGGCGTTCCGGTTTTATTTACCAATGCTTCAGCTTTTGATAAAATAACATCGGCATAACGATATACAATAATATCTACAGTTGTTAATGCTGTTGTTCTGGCTGCATCCGGATCGATTTTTAACGGAATTGGTCCTAACTGCATATAGTTTGCAGGATTTTGTCTGTTATATGTTACGCCATCAGTTCCTGTAAACTCGGCAACAAGTGCTGTTTTACGAATATCTGTAGCTTCAAAAGAATCATAAAAAGTCCAGGAGCTTTGAATAGTTCCGTAACCGCCGCGGCCCGGGAAATTATTTGGTAACGCCATTAGCTGCCATTGGTTTTCACTTGTTCCTGCATAATCTGCCGGAACTGCCCAAATTACCTCTTTGCTGTCAACAGGCGCTTTTACATCCCACAAACCAACATAATTTGATTCTAATGCGTAATAATTCATTGCCATGATAGCATTAGCCTGTTCCTCAACTTCTGCCCATCTTTTTTCATGAAGATATAATCGTATCAAAATCATTCTTGCCATTCCGCTGCTGAATCTTCCGTAAGCAGTTTCGGCAGGAGATTTTAAATCTGCTGCAGCGTCTTTCAAATCATTTTCAATAAAACTTACCATTTGTGCATTTGTAAGTCTTGCCAAAGGTTCTTCTTTCAAAGGATTTTTTAATACATCTAAAGGCGCTACAACAAGCGGTCCGTATAAATCAAAAAGTTCGTAAGCCAATAATCCTCTTGCGCATTTGATTTCAGCAATAGCTTGCTTTTTTATCAACTCATTTACATTTGATGACTGGATTCTGTCGATGCTCAAAGTCATACCGCTTATTTTGTTGTAAAACACATCATAAAAACGGGTAAACGCTGTCGACGTTACTTTATAACTGTGCAGAGAAGCTTCTTGCTGCACACCGTAAGGACCTTGGAGAATTTCTGTAGTTGCATCCAGCATAAACATTAATCCGTTTTCTGAAGTAGAGTGGATTCCGTTTCCGTATGAACCTCTTAACGGATAATAGGCAGAAGCTACTATAGCCTGAATATCAGCCTCCGAGCTTGGAAAAATACTCGGGTTAATTTCATCGTAATTGATAGACTCCAGATCTTCACTACATCCGGAAAAGGCAAGCATCAATAATACAACTATATAATTTTTTAAATTTTTCATATCTCTTTTTTATTAGAACTTAAGATCAATACCTACTGTGTATGTTTTTACATTTGGATAAGCTGCTGCATATCCATCTGTTTCAGGATCTATACCATCATATTTTGTAATGGTAAAAAGGTTTTGCCCGTCAAGTCTAATTGCTGCTCCCTGCATGTATTTTCCAAACCATTTTTTTGGAAAATTATAGCTAAGTGAAACACTTTGTAAACGAACAAATGAAGCGTCTTGCAGGAAGAAATCTCCTGAACCATATTGTG
Organism: Flavobacterium sp.; assembly: GCF_039595935.1. Taxonomy (NCBI): domain Bacteria; kingdom Pseudomonadati; phylum Bacteroidota; class Flavobacteriia; order Flavobacteriales; family Flavobacteriaceae; genus Flavobacterium; species Flavobacterium sp. The sequence continues at coordinate 1,348,444 of NZ_JBCNKR010000004.1, forward strand.
TATATCCAAAATGCGAACCCGGACGCGTATTGGTTGGATTATCCGGAGTCCATCTGTCATAAATACTTCTTATGGCATTTCTACCATTTTGTGCCACACCTACTGCAGTTACGCCATAAGCAAAATCAGTCTGATCAACAATTTTTCTTCCAAACATTCCATTAAACTGAAAGTTTAACTGAAAGTTTTTCCAGATAATTGTATTGCTTAAACCTGCTACAAAATCCGGATCTGATGAACCCAATAAAACAGTATCAGCTTCGTCAATTTTGCCGTCTGGAGCACCAGTTCTTAAGAATACTCCATTTTCATCCGTTACCGGATTTCCGTTCGCATCTCTCACAAAACCGTTAAGATCTTTAATTTTAATTTGTCCCGGATATAAATCTGGCTGCGCCGGAACCACTTCTCCAATCTGCATAACACCATCTGCAATTTGGCTGTATTGTGCACGAACAGGATCATTATAATTCATATAAACTGAAGGTTTCCAGTCTGGAGCACGTTCTTTCCAGTTTGTTCTAAATTGTGAATAAGTAAAAGTCGTATTCCATTTTAAATCTGGACTATCAATGTTTTTAGTAGTTAATGTAACCTCAACACCTTTACTTTGTGTACTTCCAATATTTGCCCAAACGGTGTTGATTTCCTGATAACTATTAATTGGTTTTAAAGTTAACAAGTCAGAAACTACTCTGTCATAAACTTCAACCGATCCTGAAACTCTTCTGTTTAAAATTTCAAAATCAAGACCTAAATTCTTTTCTGTTGTTGTTTCCCATTTCAAATCAGGGTTTTCAAGTCTTGAAGGGAATACGCCAATTATTATCGATTCATCTGGATTTAAGTAAGCCGGCTGTGCGTAGAAAGCTCCAAAAGCGCTTCCTCCAATAGAAGCATTACCTGTTTGTCCGTATCCAAATCTAAGTTTAAGCTGAGAAACATAATCGTTTATCTTTCTCATGAATGATTCCTGAGAAACATCCCAACCTACTGCAATTGACGGAAACAATCCATATTTATTATTTTTTGCAAACACACTCGCTCCGTCACGACGAATTGTCGATGTAAGCATGTATTTATCCTTGTATGAATAATTGAATCTGGTAAAATAAGACACAAAATTATTTTCAGATTTTGATGATGCTGTAACTTTTGTTCCTGCACCGGCATTAATATTATTCCATAAAAAAGCATCTGTAATAAAATTGCTGTTTCCTAATGTAGCCGCTTCTGTTCTATAAGTTTGCTGCGAATAACCTACCATCAGACCAAAAGTATTGTCTTCCATTATTTTTGTTGTATAGTTTAATGTGAAGTCAAACAAATCATCATTTTTTTCCTGAGAATTTATCGTTGCTTTACCATTTTCTAAAGCCCCGTACAAAGTAGTTCTTGGCAGGTAAGTACTTCTTTTTGAATTTCCCTGATCAAAACCGGCCTGAAATCTTGCTGTAAGTCCCGTAATTGGTTTTATCTCTGCATAGAAATTTGTTAATGTACGATCGATAACACCTTCATCAGAAATGGTTAATAATGAATACGGGTTTGGTTCTAAAGCATTATCCGGGTTTATTGGATAATTTCCTAGTTCATCTATGGCTAAAATTTCCGGGCTCTGTTGTATCGCTGATCTTATGATTCCTGAATTTTCAAACTGATCGCCGCCAAGTTGTGAGTTTTGATTTTTGATTCGGCTTTTGGTCATATTCATACCAAAATTGATATAATCTGTCAGTTTTTGATCAATGCTGAAATGTAAAGTGCTTCTCTTTAAACCAGAATTTTTAATAACTCCTTCCTGATTGAATAAGTTTCCTGATAAAAAGTATTTTGTAGTTTTTGTTCCTCCACGCAGCGAAAGGTTATTTTGTTCGATCATTCCGTCTCTCGTTACAAGTCCAAGCCAGTCTGTTCCTCTTCCTGCGTTTCTGATTTGCTCATCAGAATAAAGTCTTTTGTACGGAATTCCGTTTACCGGAGCAGCATTTGCTTCTTCCAGAGTTTTTGGTGAATACGGATACACTTTATTAATAAACTCCCAGTTTTCTTTTGCAGCTTCGTTTCTTAACTGCATCCATTCTTTTAAATCTAAAACTTCATACGCATTATTATAAGCCTGATAAGAATAAGAACCTGAATAATCCACTCTTACATCGCCTTCTTTTCCTTTTTTGGTCGTAATTAAGATTACACCATTTGCAGCTCTGGCTCCATAAATTGCTGTTGAACTCGCATCTTTTAAAACCTCAATAGATTCGATATCATTTGGGTTAAATGAATTTAAAATACTTTGCGTTCCGCCATTGTAGCGATTTCCAGTTCCCGGCTGTTCTAAATTTGTAACCGGAAATCCGTCTATAACTATTAAAGGATCATTACTTGCGTTAATAGAACCTGCTCCACGAATCTGGATATTAAATCCTCCTCCTGGCTGCGCGCTGTTTTGAGCAATTTGCAAACCGGCAACTTTCCCCTGAAGGGCCGTTAAAACTGAAGGTGCAGAAGATAAAGTCAGCGTTTCTCCTTTTACTGAAGAAATTGCGCCTAATACATTTTTCTTCTTTTGAGTTCCATAACCTACAATAACTACCTCATTTAAGCTTTTTGACGATGGAACTAATGAAACTTTAATTGTAGTTTGGCCTGCTATTGCAACTTCTTTTGTTTCGTAACCTACATAAGAAAACAAAAGTGCTTCTGTAGCAGCAGGAACTACGATTGTATAACTTCCGTCAAAATCTGTTGTTGTTCCTCTTGAAGATCCTTTTGGCAAAATGGTAACTCCAATCATTGGCTGTCCCAATTCATCTAAAACAATTCCTTTAATTGTAATATCTGCTTCTGACTCTTTATTTATTATTTCTGACTTTTTCTCGTTTTCTGTAGAAGAAGCCGCATTTACTTTTACAACAGTTACTATCAGAAATAAGACCGTGAGTAATGTCTTTAAATTAAATTTTATTTCCTGATAGTTACCGTATAGTAACTTGTTACTTTTTTTCATATTATTCTGGTTAGTTAATGGTTAATGTAAAAAGCAACTTTGCGTGAGTAAAAATTGGTTAAGGCTTTTTCAAACGCAAAGCGAAATGGGTCGGTTATGTTTTTTTTGATTTCATAATTTTTGTCTGTTTTTTGTTTTTGTTGAGTTTGGTTATTTTTCTTATTTGATATTTATTTTCTTTTAATAATCAGCTGCTTATTTATTTTTTTGAAGTCCTTTTTTTGAGTTTTAAAATTGATTTTTAAGCTTGAAAAAATGGATAAAAAAAAGCTGTTTTTTGACTTACTTATGGCTAAACTAAATAATATTTTTTAATAAACAATGGCAAAATCAAAAAAATGTGTTCGTGCACATAAAAAAAGTGTTTTCGAGCACATTTTTTAGAAAAAGTATTATTAAATTCTTATGATTTTTAATTATTTCTATTGTAAGAATTTAATAATTTGTCTAAAAAATTTTATTATCAACCGAAAAGCAAATCATTTATTTTGATATTCATTTAATTAAAAACAGCAGTCAAATGATTTTTTTATTATTTTAAAATCAACACTTTATTTGATTTACAATAAATTTTACATTCGATTCAGTATCAGTTTTTGAACAATTATTTTACAGCAAATTTTCAATGATCGAGATAAATTTTTCGGCCAGTTCATCGGCATTTTTTTGTGACTTGCTTTCAGTATAAATTCTAATGATTGGTTCTGTGTTTGATTTTCTCAAATGCACCCATTCTTCATCAAAATCTATTTTAACTCCATCGATGCAATTCGGGTTTTCATTTTTGAATTTTTGAATGATTTTTTCCAAAACTTCATCGACATTAATTTCCGGAGTCAATTCAATTTTGCTTTTACTCATATAATAATCCGGATAACTTTCGCGAAGCGTTTTGCACGATATTTTCTGATGTGCCAAATGCGACAAAAACAATGCAGTTCCCACCAAAGAATCTCGTCCGTAATGTGAAGCCGGATAAATAATTCCGCCATTGCCTTCTCCGCCAATTATAGCGCTTGTGCTTTTCATTAATTCTACAACATTTACTTCGCCAACTGCACTTGCCTGATATTTTCCGCCGTGCTTTAAAGTAATATCTCGCAACGCTCTTGAAGAGGATAAATTAGAAACCGTGTCACCTTTTATTTTTCCTAAAACATAATCGGCACAAGCGACCAAAGTATATTCTTCGCCAAACATCGAACCGTCTTCGCATATAATTGCAAGACGATCTACATCTGGATCAACAACGATTCCGAAATCGGCTTTTTCTGTTACAACCAATTCTGAAATATCAGTCAAATGTTCTTTTAAAGGTTCCGGATTATGCGGAAAGTGTCCGTTTGGTTCGCAATATAATTTCACACATTCTACTCCTAATTTTTCTAATAAACTTGGAATCGCAATTCCGCCCGTAGAATTAACGGCATCGACAACTACTTTAAAATTGGCTTTTTTAATCGCTTCAACATCAACTAAAGCTAATTTTAAAACTTCGTCAATATGTTTTTCAATGTAACCTTCTTTCTTTTCGTATTTTCCTAAATCGTCCACTTCTGCAAATAGAAAATTTTCATCTTCAGCTATTTTCAAGATTTTTTCTCCTGCCTCAGCATTCAAAAATTCTCCTTTATGATTTAGTAATTTCAAAGCGTTCCATTGTTTCGGATTATGACTTGCCGTAATAATGATTCCGCCATCAACTTTATCCAAAGTCACAGCAACTTCAACAGTTGGTGTTGTCGATAAACCAATATCAACCACATTAATTCCTAAACCCGTAAGCGTATTCGAAACCAGATTACTGATCATTTCTCCCGAAATTCGGGCATCTCTACCAATAATTACGGTTAATGATTGATTTGAGTTTTCACTTTTAAGCCACATTCCGTAAGCTGCGGCAAATTTGACCGCATTTACCGGAGTTAAATTTTCATTGACAACCCCGCCAATTGTGCCTCTTATTCCTGAAATTGATTTTATTAATGCCATTTTTGTATAATATTTATGCTGTGAAAAAATTTAACCGCAAAGCGCGCAAAGTTTTTACGCAAAGTTCACTAAGTAGTTTTTTAGTTGAATTTTCAATTCAAAGTCCGCAAAGCTTTGTTTAAAAGCAGTTTCTGATTTAAGTGCAGCTTTTAAAAATCTTTTTAATCCATTTATCCCGATAGCTATCGGGAGTGGCAAAACTTAGTACCTCAGCATCTTAGAACCTCAGCACCTTAATAATGCCATCTCACAAAAGCCTCCATTGCTGCGTAGCTTGAAAGTCCCATTTGTTGGTAAACTTGTGCCGTTTCTCGGTTTCTATCTTCAGCTCTCTGCCAAAATTCTCTTGCATCAGTTCCCTGAAAAACAACTCCGTCTTTTTGAGATTGGTGTTTGAAGATTCCGTGGCGTTTTGCCAAAACCTGATCCGGGCTCATTGGTACCGCCATTTCAACTTCATCAATTCCCCATTCCTGCCAAGCTCCTCTGTACAACCATAGCCAGCAGTCGTTCATGAAGGATTTTGGTTTTAAAGCTTTTACCGCTTCAAAAATAGCATCCAGACAAACTTTATGTGTTCCGTGCGGATCTGCTAAATCTCCTGCGGCATAGATTTGGTGCGGTTTGATTTTTTCGATCAAATCCATTGTCAGCTGAATATCTTCTGGTCCGATTGGTTTTTTCTCAATTGTGCCGGTTTCATAAAACGGAAGTTCCATAAAATGAATCTGGCTGTCTGGCAGACCTACAAAATGACTTGTTGCTCTAGCCTCCCCTTTTCTGATTAATCCTTTAATGTATCTTACCTCTGGAATATCAATTTCGCTGTTCTTTTTATTTTCTAAAAATGTATGTGCTTTTTGGTAAATGTTATCAGCCTCTTCACTTTTAATGTTGAATTTCTCATTATAATCAATCACAAATCTTGCAAAACGTAACGCTTCATCATCTGCAACAGCAATATTTCCAGAGGTTTGATACGCCACGTGTACTTCATGTCCCTGTTCCTGCAGACGCATGAAGGTTCCTCCCATACTGATAATATCATCATCCGGATGCGGACTAAAAATCAGCACACGTTTTTTAGCCGGCTCTGCCCTTTCAGGACGGTTGGTGTCTTCTGCATTTGGTTTTCCGCCCGGCCAGCCCGTGATTGTATTTTGAAGTTTATTGAATATTTTAATGTTGATATCGTATGCAGGGCCATAATCTGTTAATAAATCACTCATTCCGTTTTCGATATAATCGGCATCGGTAAGCATTAAAATTGGTTTTTTTAGGTCTAATGCTAATCCTAATACTGCTTTACGAGTTAATTTATCTGTCCAGACAATTTTTTCTACCAGCCAGGGTTTGTTGATTCTCGTTAATTTTGAAGAAGCTTCTTTATCTAAGATAAAAACAGCATTATCATGTTCCTGCAAAAATGAAGCTGGAACGCGGTTGGTTACTTCGTCTTCAACGGATTTTTTTACAATATTAGCTTTTCCTTCTCCCCAAGCCAATAGAATAACTCTTTGGGCTTCCATAATTTTCTTTACTCCAAGCGTAATAGCTGTTCTTGGTGTATTGTTTAATCCGAAGAAATCTTTACTTGCTGCAACTCTTGTGATATGGTCTAAAGCTACTAATCTTGTTTTTGAGTTTTGAAGCGAACCCGATTCGTTAAAACCAATATGTCCGTTTCCTCCAATTCCCAAAATCTGCAAATCGATTCCACCTAAAGCTTCAATTTTTGCTTCGTATTCGTGACAGTAATCTGCGATTTGCTCTTTTGTTAAAAGTCCGTCCGGAACGTGAGCATTTTCAGGTAAAATGTCAACGTGGTCAAACAAAAATTCTTTCATAAAACGAACATAACTGTTGATTGAATTGGGTTCCATCGGATAATATTCATCCAGATTAAAACTAATTACGTTTTTAAAACTCAAACCTTCTTCTTTATGAAGTCTTACCAATTCTGCATAAAGTCCTTTTGGAGAAGAACCTGTTGCCAAACCTAAAATACAAGGTTTGTTCTCTTTTTGTTTTTCTTTAATCAAAGCCGCAATTTCCTTTGCTACTTCTTTTGAAGCTTCTGTTGAATTTTCAAAAACAACAGTATTGATGTTTTCGAATCGCTTTTCGAAACCTGTTGCTTTGTCTATTTTACTTTTTAACATTGTGGATATTTTTAATATGTTTTTGTTTAATTTTTTAATGCCATTTGGTTAAAAAAAGGCATAAGTTGAGCTGGAACACATCAAATGTGATATTTGAGTGCTTGATTTTTTATGTTGAAATAAAAATGTTTGTGTTTATCTAAACTTTGACAAAGTTCTGCGTGTCTATCTTTGTCGAGTTTTTTTAGCGCGGTTGCTTCGTTCCTCGCAATGACCTACTTTGCATTACTTACCATTTCCTGTATTTATGTCCTTTAAAAGCAAAAAACACAATCATTAAATAAGCTGGCAATAATATTAAATAGGCTAATTGATTTCCACTTTTTGCGGTTTCTGTAATTCCCGCTGCCACATTAGAAGCATTAATTGAGTCGGCAATCATTCCGTAAAATAAAGGAAAAACGGCACCGCCAATAATTCCCATAATCAGAATTGCACCGCCAATTTTTGTGTATCCACCCAAATCCTGAAGTGCCATTGGCCAGATCGCCGGCCAGCAAAGTGCATTTGCCAAACCTAATAAAGCAACCAAAATAATAATCAACGGTAATTGTGGAATTCCCGGTAAATGAACCATAATTTTTGGAGAAAGTATTACGATTAAAGCAACCAAAATAAGTCCTAAAAATCCAGAAACTTTTAAAGCAGAAACCTGAGAAACGTATTTCGGAATCAAGGTAATTCCTAAAATATAACCGATAACCATAAAAGTCATAGTAAACGAAGTCAGTTTTAGATAGAAAGAGCCGTTTTCTCCATAAACTCCCAATTGTTTTCCGAATCCACCGATGGAATCTCCGGCTAAAACTTCGGCAGCGATATAAACCATTAAGGTAATTACGCCGAAAACCAATTGCGGATGTTTGAAAGCGGCTTTTATTTGTTTGAAAATACTCAGATTTTCTACTTGTCCTTCATCATCTAAATCAATTTCCGGAAGTGGAGAAAATTTTACCAAAACAGCCAAAACCAGCATAATCACTGCCATATAAATATATGGCGACTGCAATTGCAAAGCCAATGCATCTAAAGCCGCTTCTTTTTGTACCGAAGTCATAACGGCAATTTTATCAGCCGAATAATCTCCAATATTAGACAAAACCAAAGATGTCAATAATAACGGAGCGAGAAAACCTGCCAGTTTATTTGCAATTCCCAAAACGCTGATTCTCGCTGCGGCACTTTCGCGCGGACCAATTACAACAACATACGGATTTGCAGCCGTTTGCAAAACTGCCAAACCAGTTCCCATTACAAATAAAGCGATTAAGAAAAGTCCAAAAGTTCTGGCTTCAGCGGCGGGATAAAATAATAATGCACCAACGGCAATTATTAATAATCCAACTGAAATTCCGTTTTTATAACCTAATTTTTCAATTAAAAATGAAGACGGAATCGCCATTACAAAATAGGCAATATAAAAGGCAAAAGTCACAAAATACGATTGTGATTCAGTTAGTTCGCACGCTAATTTAAAAAATGGAATCAGCGGTCCGTTTAACCAGGTTACGAATCCAAAAATAAAAAACAATGAGGTTAAAATAACCATAGGAATCAAAGTGCTGTTTTGCTCTTTTTTTAGTGTAAGATCTAGTTGTGACATATTTTTGGTTTTGGTTTTAGGTTAATTTTGGATTTATTTACTGACTAATTGCTGATGGTAAAAAAGAATCGTTTCTTCTAATGCCTGATCGATTGTATACTCTGGTTTAAAACCTAATTGGTTGAATTTTTCAGGATTTGCTTTAGAATGTTTAATATCGCCGGGTCTTTCGTCTAAAAACTTAATCTGCGATTTAGAATTGGTGATTTTTATAATCTTTTCAGCAAGTTCTAAAACCGATGTACTATGTCCTAAAGCAACATTATAGGTTTCGCTTCCTTTTTGCGAAGCCAGAATATTAGCTTTTACAACATCTTTTACATAAATAAAATCTCTGGTTTGCGAGCCGTCTCCGTAAATAGTTATAGGCTCGTTTTGAAGTGCTTTATTAATAAAAATAGGCACTGCCGCCGCATAGGCCGATTCGGGATTTTGGCGCGGACCAAATACATTAAAATATCGCAAAGAAGCTGTTGGAACCTGATATTGATCTAAATACATTTTCAAATAATATTCTCCATCTAACTTTGTGATGGCATATGGTGTCATTGGTTCCGGAAACATGGTTTCAACTTTCGGTAAAACCGGATTGTTTCCATAATTCGCTGCCGATGTTGACAATACGACTTTACAATTTGCATTATTTTTTGCTGCTTCGAGAATATTAATTGTTCCGATGGTATTGATTTCGATACATTCTTTGATTTTCAAAAGAGATTCCGGAACGCTTACTAAAGCTGCTAAATGAAAAACACCGCTTGCTCCGCTTATTACTTCGTTAACCAGATTCTCATCGCGAATGTCGCCTTTTACAAATTCAACATTTAATCCGTTTAGATTGTGTTCGAATCCCGTTCTAAGACTATCAAGTATCAAAACTTCGTGTCCTTGACTGGATAAATGTTCGGCAATATGGCTTCCTATAAAACCGGCACCTCCGGTAATTACATATTTTTTCATTTTTTTTATTTTAATGATCCAACGAAATTCAAATTATAATCTTCCATTTCTTTGAATTGTTCCGACAGACTTTCAATCAGCTTAAACTGGTTTCTTGAACGATCCAGATTATGTTCCGGATATTCTGTTTTATAATACACGTCGTCATTTAAAAAATCGGTTAAAAAACGAAGTGCCATTATAAATGTCATTGTTTTTGCGCCAAGCGGAAGATATTTTATTTCCAATGTCGAAAGTGATGAATTCGTTTTTTCTAAAAATCCTTTTACATACGCTTTGTAAAACTCCAGATTGAAGTTTACCAAATCTAAATTTTGTTCGTCTTCGGCCGCTGTATTGCAAATAGTTCTGATCGCATCTCCAAAATCATAATGAATAATTCCGGGCATAACAGTATCAGTATCAATTACACAAAGTCCTTTTTTGTTTTGGTCAAAAAGTGCGTTTGAAATTTTTGTATCGTTGTGCGTAACTCTTAATTTAATTTTTTTGGCATCTTTTAAATTTTGAAGAATATGCATTTCTTCTTTTAAATCCTTAACATTCTGAATTAAGATTTTTGCCTGTTCGATTCTTTGTCCAGAAGCTTCTTTTAAAGCCGTATCAAACTGTGAATAACGAAATGCCATATTATGGAAATTCGGAATTACTTCTGTCAATTTTCTGGCATCAAAATCGCTGGTAAGATTTAAAAATTCACCAAAAAGTTTTCCGCCTTCATATGCAATTTCTTCATTTTTAACGGTTTCAAAAGTCAGACTTCCTTCAATATAAACCATTACATTCCAGAAATTTCCATCTTTATCCTGATAATAAAAAATGCCTTTTTTTGTTCCGATAAAAGTTAAAACCCTGCGCTTTAATTCGGCTTCAGACAAATGTTTTAATTTCTTCTGTAAATGTTTACTAACGCTGACTTTATTAGCAATTAAACCCGGAACATCTTTAAAAACGCCTTCGTTTATGCGCTGTAAAATAAATTGTTTACCACTTTGAGTTGTTAGCAAATAAGTGTCATTAATATGACCGGAAGACAGTTCTTCAAAGGTTTTGAAAACCTCAATATGATCAAACTGTTCGAATATAAATTTTAGTTGTTCGGCTGTCATATTACCAAAGATTTGTTGGATAAACTTTTTGCGCTCTTAACTTTTCAATTTCTTTTTTTACTATTTCTTTATCCTCTTTATACGTTACCCCAAACCATTTTGCATTGGACTGAAGCACTTCGACAGACGCATTATCTGATTTTAAAATCTCGTTTACGACAGATGTAATAAAAAATTCGGCTTTTAAATCGTGTTCATTATCTTTTAGGAATTGCTCAAAAAGTGCGCCTCCAAACTCAAAACATTTTGGTGTAAATCCCCAAAAATTCATAGAAACGATTGTATTTTCATCAATCGGAATAAATTCTCCATTATCGTCTTTACGCATCAGTTTTCCATCTATTTTTTCGATGTGAGTGCGTTCTGTAACATCGGTTAAATAATTATTTTCATCAACCTGACATTCTCCTCTGGAAACAAAACCATGATCTGAAACAGTATTTTTTAAAAGATACGCCATCATATTAAAATTGTATGATTCTTTATCCATTTCTGTCAAGGCTTTTGCCATAATTTCAAAAGCTTCTTTTCCGTAAAAATCATCGGCGTTTATGATGGCGAAGTTTTCTGTTACTTCATCTTTAGCCATTAAAAGTGCGTGTCCGGTTCCCCACGGTTTTTTTCTTTCGGGATTTAAGTATTGTGCGGGAACATTTTCAATTTCCTGAAAAACATATCCTACTTCAGCTTTTCCTTCCAGTTTTTTATTGAATATTTCTTTACACTCTTCTTCAATGTTTTTACTTATAATAAATACAAATTTTCCAAAACCTGCCTGTAATGCATCATATATCGAAAAATCCATAATGGTATCTCCTTCGGGCGTAAATGTATCTAACTGTTTTAATCCTCCATATCGACTTCCAATACCTGCCGCCAGGATCACGAGAGTAGGTTTACTTTTGCTCATTTAAATAGTATTATTAGTTGGTTATTATTTTTAAAGTTTTTGGTCTTTTTTCGGCTTTTCTAAATGGTTTTATAAAAGCGGTTATTTTGTAATTTTTAGATATTGAAAATTTCTCTTATAAAATGAAAAATAAATATTAATCTGACAATTATATCGTTAATATCATGCGTAATGTGATTAATATTCGGCTAAAGTATATATTAATATTTTATAAAAAAAGAAAATTGTGTTAAAATGTGCTCGAACACAATAAAAATGTTTTCGAACACATGTAATTTAATATTTTCTCATATTTGATTTTTATATATATTTGTTTCTATATGGAGAAGATTTATACTATTAAGGATATTGCGGAGCTTGCGGGAGTCTCAAAAGGGACTGTTGACCGCGTTTTGCATAAAAGAGGAAAAGTGTCTGAAGATGCTTTGAAAAAAGTCAATGAAGTTCTGGACAAGATTGATTACCAGCCTAATTTGATGGCACGAAGCTTAAAGAAAAAACAAATTTATTCTATCTGCGTCCTAATTCCTGATTCTGCAAACGATCCGTATTGGCAGCCTTGCATTGATGGCATTAATGAAGCTAAAAAAGAGTTTAAATCTTTTAACGTAAAAGTGGAGGTTTTCCTTTTTGATCCTACTAGCACTTCTTCTTTCGTAGAAACGAATCAAAACGTATTAAATTCATCTCCAGATGCGGTTTTGCTTGTTCCGTTATTTCATAAAGAAGCTCTTGACGCTATTGAAACTTACAATTCTAAAGGCATTATTTCGAGTATTTTTAATAATCAGCTTAAATCGAGCGCCATCAAAAGTTTTGTTGGACAGGATTTATTTCAAAGTGGAAGAATCGCCGCGCGTTTATTAGATTTATTGATTAAGAAAGGTACCATCGCAATTGTTCATATTGATGAAGATTACGAAAACGCTATTCACATGCAGGAAAAAGAGAAAGGTTTCCGAGATTATTTTGATTCACTTGAAAAAGGAAAATTCGAAGTTAAAACCTTCAAAGTAAAACATCCGCAGTTTAAAACTACTCTAAAAGAATATCTGGAATCAAATCCAGCTATTGAAGGTCTTTTTGTTACGACTTCTAAAGCGTATCAGGTTGCGAAGATTATTTCGAAAAATCCTGAAAGAAAAATTGCGCTTGTGGGTTATGATTTATTAGAGAATAATCTGGAATATCTGAACAATAAAACGATAGACTTTTTGATTCATCAAAACCCGAAACGTCAGGCTTATCTTGGAACGACAAGTTTGATTGAGCATTTTATTTTTGAAAAAGAAATCAGCCCTGAAAAGTTACTTCCAATTGATATTGTAAATACGGAGAACGCTAAGGATTATTTTTTATAGTTTCTTTGCGGGTATTTATTTAAACATATAGAAACATAGGTTTTTTGTGGTGCTTAAAAGGCATTTCACTTGCATCAATACACACACAATCTTGTCATCTCGACGAAGGAGAGATCTGCACAAGAAACTCTACAAAGATTGACGATTTTTCATGCGGAGTTTCTTGCGCAGATCTCTCCTTCGTCGAGATGACAAACTTTGAGAACTATGTGTAGAAACTTGTTTCTTTGATATTCTTTTTTTGATATTCTTTTTTTACACATTTAAACCTATGTCTCTATGTGTTTAAATCTTCGCTATTTTAAAATCAGCGTTCCAAAAGAACTGGCGATATGAAAATTTGGAGTTTCCGTATTTGGATTTACCCACGTAATCCACGTTGGTTCAAAAAGTTTATTCTCTTGTTTGATATATTTGGCTCTGAAAATTCCGGCTTCAATAACGTTATCTTTTATCAATTGAAAATTTTTCAGCGATTGAATGCTGACTGAGAATTCTACAATAAAATGATCGCTTTTTATACTTGATTTCACCGACAGATTATTTTCTGGCCAATTCCAGTCAAAATCAAATCTTTTTTTAGGAGAAGCCATAAAATCCATAATTCTTGGCGTCGGATCAATTTCCAGACAATAATACGGATTCAGGTTTTCATCTGTTCTGAAAAAAATTTCTACGCGGTCTGATTCTCCAATACTGTCAATAGAATCGTCTTGTCTGTCAATGTGTATGTTATCATCATAAACCTTGTAGCAGAAATACATATTTTCGGTATCCCATAACGATCTGAATTCTATTTTTTCAGGTTCTAAATCGCTCCAGGGCGAAGTAAAATCGGTTAGAATTTCTGCCTGATTCCAAAAAGGATTATCTCCCAAACCATTTATTTGTAAAATGTTTTTTTCGATTCGGTTTACATTGTAATTTTTCATTTTAAAAAGGTACGAAATTTTAAAAAGAAAAAGGAGCAAAAGAAAAAATCTTCTGCCCCTGAACTGCATTATTTTAAGTAAATTTTATTGTGTGTTATTTCGTTATCAGCATTAATTTGAAGGATAATTAATTGGGAATTTACCTTTAAACCTGAAATATTAATTCTTGCTGATTCAACAGAACTGAAATCTTGTTTTAAAAGCTCTCTTCCATTTAAATCCAATAAAATCACATTAGCTGATTTGACACTTTTTCCGAAATTAATATTGATTTCATCTGAAGCCGGATTTGGGAAAACAGAAAAACTCGCTGCTGTTTGTTCTTCGGCAACTGCGATATTTGCTTTTTTAGCTGTTGATCCTGTCTGAAGTTCAGAACATCCAATATCGATTCTTCCGTTTCTTTTTCGAATATCATCATCAAAATCCAAAGTTCCTGAATAAGTCGAATTGTAAGTTGGATCTCCTTTATCTGTCGCAAAAGCTCCAGAAACCAGTGTAAAATTAAAAGTTGCAGCGTTTGTAAATCCTGGTAAACCAACTACAGAATTAACATCTTGTCCTGTTGTTGTGGCAAACTGCGCCGCGTTATACGATCCAGTTGTTGAGCTTCCGTTAAAACTTGTTCCCGTTAAATCGATGATAAAATCAGTATTTGTTTCTCTGTAATATAAATTGTAGTTTGAAACAAAACCTGAAATTGTATATCCGTATGAAGCTAAAAATGCTTTTTTATTGGTCGTTGCATACATGATATTGTTTTTATAAGTGATTCCAGAACTGTTTTGAAAATGTACTTCACCTCCAAAATTATCAGCCAATGTAGCAACCGAAGTTCCTTGAATAGTTGTAACTCCGTTAATGGTTGCACCGGTTCTGTTTTTATAAAAAGTATTATTGAAGATTTTGGTATTCGCAACACTTGTTGTGTAACCAGAACCGTTAACACCTCCAAAAATTGCTCCGGTTATTACATTGTTATAAACCGAATTGTTGTTTACAATATGTCCTGTAGAAAGTCCGCCGTTTCCGGTTGAAGTATTTTGTTCTGCACCAACAGAAAGCCCTACTCCACATCTAAAAACTTCATTTCTTTGTACCGTAATGTTTAAAGCTCCGTCAACATAAATTCCGGCACTGTTTGCAACTGCACTCATACAATTAAAAACTTCGTTTGAAGCAATTATACCATTTCGCGCCTGATTATTACTTGAAGCTCCGGTTGATAAATAATTCCCAGCAGCCACAATTCCGATATTGGCAATATCATAAACCGTATTTCCTGAAACCGAAAATCCGTTTACGTTTCCTGTTACCGTAACAGCTTCTCCCCAGCCGGTAGCACAATTGTTTACTTCATTATTATCGATTTTTACGTTTGTAATGGCATAAGTTCCGTTTCCACCATCTACTTTAATGGCGTTGGCCACAATACCGCTGTTTGCAGGAATTGCCGAAAGATTATTACTGGTCCAGCCGATATTTTTAACAATACAATTTTTGATTGTGATGTTATTTAAATTGGCTGTTGCGCCAGAATTGGCCAAAATCCAGATTCCTTTACTTCCGTTTCCAATTTTGTTCGAAATAGTCAAACCGTCAATGGTAACATTGCTAGTATTTACGATTCCAAGAACATAAGTATCTGTACTTGTCCATCCGGAAGCATTTACAATAACGGCTCCAGATCCGCTTTTTTGGATTGTTAAAGGTTTTCCAACATAAATTGGACCTGTTACGGCATAAGTTCCGGAAAGTACTAAAACGGTTCCTCCAGATGGCGCGGCCTGAACTCCTTTTACAATCGTTTTATAAGGAAGCGCGGCAGTTCCTGTTCCTGTTGTATCGTTTCCTGTTGTAGAAACATAGGTTTGCGAAAAACCTTGTATAAAGCAGAATAAAATAAAAAATGTAATTTTCTTGACTTTCATAATTTTGATATTTTGGGTTAACAACTAAAAAAAATTATAGATAGAATATTGCAATATTTTCTATTTCAAATACGCTTTTTCTGTACTTCAATTTCGAACTCAAAAACATCGTTTTAATGTTCTATTTTATTCTTTTTGAATAACATAAAAAAGCTTATTTCTGACTAAAGTAAATATTGTATTCTAATTTGCAAGAAAATAATTAGAAAAAATGTGTTCGAACACAAAATTTTAATATTTTGAAAGTTTTTTATTACATGCTTTTAATGTTTTTTGAATAAATACAAAATGTGTTTGAGCACAAATAAATATTATACTACAAAATAATTTATTTTAAAATTTGAAGTATAAAAAAACTGCCTTTAAAATTTAGGTTTTAAAGGCAGTTTTTTATTCGTAATTCTGAGTCTTAATTTTTCAATCTGTATTTATTGAAAATGATAAAAACTACACCTACAATTAAGAGTAAAGAGATGTTCGCTAATCCTAATAAAAATTGACTTTTTACTGCATAAATATTTACGAAACTATAACTAAAAAGTGCACTTACCATATAAGCGCCACCACCGGTTAATCCGCTGGCAACTCCGGCATTTTTAGAAAATCGGCTTAGACAATAACCCAAAACGATATTGTAGATAAAACCTCCGCAGATATTCAATCCCATTGTAAAAGCAACCAACGTATAAATATTACTTTCAAACTGACTTGTAAAAATCATGAGTAAAGCTAAAATCAGCTGAATAGTTATCGCTGTTCCAACTTTTTTTGCCAATGGTTTTTTGATTAATGATTTTGCTGTGATTCCGCCAATCATAACTGATAATCCGGACAATAAAGCGCTGTAACCGGTTTCGATTGCCGAATATCCAAAAATGCGTTCTATGATAAACGGACTTGATAAATTGAACATTAAAACGATCGCAAAAGTGATTCCCAGAATTACGAATCCTAAAGTAAAATCCTTAGATTTCAGCATGTTCGAATATGTATTGGCTATCGATTTGAATTTAAACGGATGACGTTCTTTGATACTTTCTCCACTGTAAATAAGTTCTAAAAATAAAATAAGTAAAGATAATCCGCCAAGGAAATAAAAATTAGATTTCCAGCCAAAACTGTGTTCTAAATATCCGCCCAAAAATGGAGCTAAAATAGGCGCACTTGCCCAAATTATAGAAAACAGACTTATGTAACTTTTTAATTTTTCGCCTTTAAATAAATCTACAAAATAAGCGCGTTTCGCAATTACGATAAAAGCAATGGCAATTCCCTGAATAATTCGCATCGCGTATATAACGTATATATTGGGGAAAAGTGCTATGATAAAACTAGTTATAGAAAATACAGCCAGCGACGCAATACTGATTTTAAATCGCCCGAAACTATCTAATATACTGCCGATAAAAATCTGGCTTATACCGAGACTAAACATAAAAAATACCAGCGTAAGCTGTACTGCCGATGTTGAAACATTCAAATCTTTTGTCATTGCCGGAAGCGAAGGCAGATAAACATCTGTCGCAAAACCTGATAACGGAATTAAGGCCAAAGCCAATATGGTGCTGAATCCTTTATGATCCTCTTTTAAATTTCTCATTCTTATTATTAATTAATTTATTACAAAATAGACCGTTCGGTCTAAAATATTTTAAAAAAAATATGTTATACAACATATTTTTCGAATTCATTTTTTAAGATTTCTAAAACAATTTTCATCTGGTCATTGTTATCAAAAACTTTTCGGCACAAAATAGCGCCTTCAATCATTGTAAATGCCATAATACTAAATTTTTCCGGATTAATTTCTGGCAATAGTTCATTGTTGTTAACTCCCAATTCAATTATATCCGTATATCTTTTTTGCGCTGAGCCAATAGCTTTTTTTACCTGTTCTTTTATAACAGGGTTGGTATCATCTGCTTCAATCCCAAAATTTAAAATGGGACAGCCGTCGGTCATATTATTTTTATTTTCATAAACCGCCAATAATTTATAAAGCTTTTCTTTTGCAGTTTTTCCCTGCGAAACTGCATTGTCTAATTTGGCAGCTAACTGCGATCTTAAATACAAAAATGATTCTTTGCAAATTTCTTCTTTACTTTCAAAGTTTCCGTAAATACCTCCTTTTGCCAGTTTTGTCGCTTCCATAATATCACTTAAAGAAGTTCCTGCCATTCCTTTTTTATTGATAATCTCTGCCGATTTTTCAATAATAAATTGTCTTGTACGTTCTGCTTTACTCATAATCTTTTTCATTTTGACACTGCAAATTTAGACCGATCGGTCTAATTATCCAAATATTTTTTATTTTATTTTTCATAAATCATTAAAAACCAAGTAAAAACAAGGTTTTTTTATTCCGAATAAATTCTAAATCACGCTTTTAAAAACACCGATTTAAAAAATAAATAGTAACTTTTCATGCTTTTTATTCTAACCTCAACCTCAATTATGACAACTGATATTATAGAATTACATGATTGTATTGTTTTAGTAGAACAATCGAATACGAATAAAACTATAGTGCAAAAATGCGAAATTGACGGCGATGCTGTGGGTTTTGCTTTTTATGGTTCGGGCAATGTTGAGTTGGAAATCAAACATAATAATCAAACTAAATATCTGGAAAACACTACGGGTTTGGCTATTTGTTTTTTTGGAAATCAAAAAGTAGAATTCTCCCATAAAATCGAACCTGATAAGCCTTTACAATCGATTAGTATTTTTACGAAACTAAAAAATCTTAATTCGCTTCCGCAAGCCGAAAGAGAAATTTTTGAAAGTTATTTGCCGCAATTATTAAATCCGAAAGAACATTTTGTAAAAGGTCCGTCTTTTTATATGACGCTCGAAATGCAGCTGGCTGTTCAAAAAATATTTAATACTTCGTATACCGGAAATACACGTTTATTGTTTTTAAAAAGCCAGATCAATGAACTTTTGGCGCATTTCTACGCGCTTTTGGCTTCTGATAAAAAATCGGATTTGTCTGAAATAGACAAAAACAAATTGTATCAGGCCAAAGAAATTGTAACAACACACTTTTCTACGCCTCCGTCGATTACGCAATTATCGCAAATGGTGGGACTCAACAGCAATAAATTGAAGAAGAATTTTAAAGAACTATTCGGAATTCCGGTTTTTAAATATGTTCAGGAAGAACGGTTGAATAAGGCATATGAATTACTCCGCGAAAGCGAAAAAACAGTTCAGGAATCGGCTTGGGAAGTTGGTTATGAAAGTCTGAGTTCGTTTTCGAATGCTTTTCATAAAAAATTTGGAATGCGCCCGAATGATGTAAAACAGCAGTTCTTTTCAAACAAATCATAATTCTTTTGCGACAAATGATTCTTTTTTAATCGCAGCAACTTTGTATCAGTAATCATTTAAAAAGATATTGATATGAAAATCAAAATTTTAATTCTGGGTGCTACCGGAAAAACAGGAAGCAGAGTTACTGCAAGATTAGAAAATAATGCTGAAGTTGAAGTGCGTTTAGGTTCGCGAAATGCCAATATTCCATTTGATTGGGAAAAGCCCGAAACCTGGGAAAATGCTGTGAAAAATATTGACACGGTTTATATTACTTTTCAACCCGATCTGGCGGTTCCTTTTGCTGCAGAAGCAATAGAAAATTTCACACAGCTTGCCACAAAATCGGGTGTTCAAAAAATAGTTTTACTTTCCGGAAGAGGCGAAAAAGAAGCGCAGATTTGCGAAGAAATCGTAAAGAAAAATTCTAAAAACTGGACGATTATCCGCGCAAGCTGGTTCAATCAAAACTTTAGCGAAAGTTTCTTTTTAGATCCTATTCTTTACGGAATTGTTGCTCTGCCAAGAGCCGAAGCGCTTGAACCTTTTACCGATGCCGATGATATTGCAGATGTTGTTACAACTGTACTTTTAGACGAAAGCCACAACGGAAAAACCTATGATTTAACCGGTCCGAGATTATTAACTTTTAAAGATGCTGTAAACGAAATTGCGAATGCAAGCGGCAGAAATATTTCGTTTCAGGGTTTAAGTTTAGAAGAATATACGCAGATGCTTAGAAAATATCAGGTTCCTGAAGATCATATCTGGCTGGCGAATTATCTTTTTGAGCAGGTTCTCGACGGAAGAAATTCGAGCGTAACTTTTGATATTGAAAAAGTTTTAGGGAGAAAAGCTAAAGATTTTAGTGCTTATGCAGAAGAAACTGCCAAAACGGGAATCTGGAATTCTGAAAACTAGCGTTATGAAATATTTCAGAGCAATATTTTCGGGGATTTTGGTTTGGGCTGGCGTTAGTTTTTCTTTTTATATTTTAGAAAATATTCTAATTGTAAACGATGCTTTTTTCTGGCAGTCGTTTATGACAACCATTTTTATTGTGTTTTTTGCCATTGGTTCTGCTGAGTTTTATTATATAAAAAATTACAAAATGAGCGGACTCCGGCTTGGCATCATAATGTCACTTACGGCTTTATTTCTTGATGTAATTATTACAGTTCCTTATGTCGAAATTCCGAATGGAAGAAGTTACGAAAGCTTTTTTGCAAGTCCTGTTTTATGGATTCTGGCTTTTGTAAATGCCTTTTCTGTTTTTCTTTGGCGAAAGCTGAATAATAAAAAAACTCCTGTTTAGTGGAACAGGAGTTTTTGCGGATTAAAAATATAATAGTAGTTTGTGGAATTTATTAACCTCTTGTTAACCAGCCTTTTTTATGAACTGTAATGATCGAATAAGGTGCAATCCAGAATAATGAAAAAGTATAAAGAACGCTATAAGAATACGCCCAAAATGCTTCGCCCAATGAATATTTTCTGGCATAAAACAATACTGAAAAAGTTGATACCAGCAATATTCCTAAAAGTGCTGAACTCACAAATAATAAAGGATGTGTGGCGATAAAATAGAACATAAAAATAAAGAAAGGATATGTCATTAAGATTCTTATAAATTGTTCTGTATACAAAAGTCTTGCGCCTACTTTAGATTCTTTTCTAAAATCTTTCCAAACATATTTTGCCATCATAATGTTTTCACGCACATTACTTCTTCCCCATCTGATAAACATTTTATATAGTCCGGTATAATTTTCAGGAACGTTTGTTAATACATACGCATTACGCTGAAATAAAACGTGGTGTCCTTGTTTTAAAATCATATTTGTCATCGCACGGTCTTCTCCAATGTCAGAAGGCTGTCCCATAAAAGTCTGGTCGATCCATTCTGTTAAACAGGCAAAAACGGCATTTCTTCTGTAAGCTGCTAATGCGCCTGGCGTACAAAGTACAGAGCCTAGTGCACTTTCTGCAGAACGCATGAATTCAAAACTCATTACGAAACTTACGTTTAGCATTTTTGGCAAAATGGCTTTTTCATTGTTCAAAACCTGAACGTTTCCGGCAACGGCACCGCATTTTTCATCCACAACAAAAGGACTTACTAAATTTCTTAACGTGTCTTTTTTTACGATTGAATCGCTATCAACAGTTACAAAAACTTCTCCTTTTCCTAAATTAAAACCGCGGTATAAAGCGTGACGTTTCCCTTTGTTCTGAGGCTGCTGAAAAATTGAAACTCTATCGCCCAATTTTAATTTTGCCTGCTGAATCCAGTACCATGTGTCATCTTTACTTCCATCGTCGATTGCCAAAAGTTCAAGTTTATGTGCCGGAAAATCACTGTCGGCCAAACTCATTAAAGTTTCATAAACCAGTTTTCCTTCGTTGTAAGCCGGAACAATTACCGTACAAGTTGGCAGTAATTCATCAGAAACTGATTCGATTGGTTTGTATTTGTAATAAAGAAAAAGATTGTATAAAAACATTCCGCCTTTAAAAAGGAATAATGCTGCAGAAACAATCAGTAAAATCATTCCGCCAGTAGAATTTAATCTTTCTAAATGCAGCTGATCGAAATCAGGCTGAAATTGAAGAACTAAAAAAGAGCCGCCAAATAACAGCAAAAATGTAGCGACAAGAACCAGAGTTCCAAAAGTACTCTTTGGTCTTTCAATATGTTTTGTGGTTGAGTTATTGTTTATTTTAAAAATTGATGGGCTTATTACTTCACTATTTATATCGCCTGTTGTGTAAAATTGTTTTGAGATAATTGTTTCGCTTTCCATGTCCGTTTGTTTGTATTAATTCTCTAAAATGGCTTTTATCAAATCGTCTTCTTTCTTTTTTCATCAAAAAAATTAAAGAGTGACATGTTCACAATTTGCAAGCGGTATGCCATTTAGGTTTTAAACTGAAATTAAGCCGTTTACGTAATTTCACAAAAAAGCAATGTGTGTAATATTTTTACACTTTGTAGAATGTTTATACATTTTAAAGTGTGTAAAGAGCCGTAAAATAAAGGATTTTTCGTATGTGCGAAGAAGTGTTGTAAAGTATTAAAACGGTCAATTATCTGTAAAATTGTCTAAGTACATAAAGTTTTATTTTAAAATAATTCTAAATCTCTTTTCTGAAATTCCTTTTCAAAAATTTATAAAGTCAAATAGATTATTAATTGTCAATTAAAAAAGTTAATTTTATAGAAATCTTTACTAAAACTTCTGCCATTATTCATTCAATTTTTAGCAGAAATGAGATGGATTCTAGTATTACAATAAATTAAAATTTGCGCATGAACAACCAGATTTACAACATTTTACTTGCCGATGATGACAGCGATGACTGCTCTTTTTTTGAAGAAGCCCTTGATGAATTATCACTTGCAACAACTCTTGTAACGGTTAATGACGGGGTACAGTTAATGGATTTTTTAACTGATACTTCTCATGAAAGTCTTCCTGATTTATTATTTCTTGATTTGAATATGCCGAAAAAAAATGGCTCAGAATGTCTTGCAGAAATTAAACAGATAGAAACTTTAAAAAATTTTCCAATTATTATTTTTTCTACTTCTCTTGATACTGAAATCGTAGATGTTATGTATCAAAAAGGGGCAACGTATTATATTCGTAAACCGGGCGATTATTCAAAATTAAAATCAGTTATACAAAATGCTTTACTTACTGCATCTAAAAATGATTTTAAACAGCCCGACAGATCGGAATTTATAATTCAACCCTAAAATTTCTTCCAAATGAGCCATTCAAATAAGGAACATTATTTTCTAGCCGATGGTGGAGAAATGGGAGAATTAATCCGTTCTAAAAACTGGAGCAAAACGCCTTTGGGTGATCCCGAAAACTGGCCTCAGAGCCTGCGTACTATGACTTCTGTAATGCTCAACAATCCTTTTGGGATGTATATGGCATGGGGGAAAGAATTAACACAGCTGTACAATGATGCTTTTTTAAAAATTATTGCTTCTGATAAACATCCTGAAGCTTTAGGAAATTCTCCAAAAGAAACCTTTTCAGAAATCTGGAATATTACAGCTCCTATGTTTGAAGAGGTAATGCAGGGAAATTCTATTTCTTTTCCTGATTTTGTAATTCCGATGAATAAAAACGGTGTTGTTGAAACCTGTTATTTTGATTTTTCTTATTCGCCAATACGCATTGAAAATGGTGAAGTTGGCGGCGTTTTAGTAACAGTTGTTGAAACTACCGCAAAGAAAAAAGAAGTTATAAATCAGGTCGAAGCGCGTGCACAGCTTGAAGAAAGTGAGCAGAAAATAAGACAGATTGTTGAAAATGCTCCTTTTCCTATTGCGGTTTATGTTGGGAAAGAAATGCGAATCGAACTTGCCAATGATTCTATTATAAAAGTTTGGGGAAAAGGCGACGATGTAATTGGAAAATCATACAGAGAAATTCTTCCTGAATTAAATAATCAAACTATTTTTCAAGAAGTTGAAAGTGTTCTCGAAACCGGAAAATCTTTTCATAATAAAAATGCCCGGGTTGATATTACGATAAATAATAAACTCGAAACTTTTTATTTTAATTATAGTTTTACGCCATTGTATGACAGGAACGGAAATGTTTATGCAGTAATGAATACTGGTGCTGATGTTACAGATTTACATCTGGCATCAAAAAAAATAGAAATTGCCGATAAGCGTTTTCGTGATACCGTAAAACAAGCACCGCTTGGAATTACTATTTTACGCGGACCTAATTATATTGTCGAATCTGCAAACGAATCTTATCTTAAACTTGTCGATCGCGAAGAAAAAAGTTTTGTTGGAAAGCCTTTATTTGAATCACTTCCGGAGGTTAAAGATTCTGTAGATTCTTTATTAAAAGGAGTTTTAACAACCGGAATTCCGTATCACGGAAATGAAGTTCCAATTCCTTTAAACCGATATGGAAAACACGGAATCTGGTATTTCGACTTTCTTTATCATCCATTAAGAGAAGAAACCGGAGAAATTACCGGAATCATCGTAACTGTAACTGAGGTTTCTGAAAAAGTTGAAGTCCGAAAAAAAATAGAACAAAACGAAGACCGCTTAAATATTATTGTTGAAGCCAGTGAATTAGGAACCTGGGAACTGAATGCCAAAACGAGAAAACCTCATTACTCGCAAAGGTATCTTGAAATTGTGGGCGGATACAAGGAAAATGTGGTTTTAACTCACGAACAATTATTACAGCATCTGCATCCTGATGATATGCATATTCGAAATAAAGCTTTTAAAGATGCTCTTTCGTCAGGAAATTTACATTATGAAGCCCGAACGATCTGGCATGACAAATCGATTCACTGGCTCGAAGGAAAAGGAAAGGTTTTTTATGACGAAAACCACATTCCTGATAAACTAATTGGGACTGTACGTGATATCACTAAAGAGAAAAAACACCAGCAGGAATTAGAACAAAGCGAAAAAAGATTTCGAAACCTTGTTATGCAGTCGCCAGTTCCGAAAGCCATTTTGAAAGGTAAAGAAATGGTGATTGAAATTGCCAATCTGGCTTTACTGAAAAATATCTGGAAAAGAGAGGAAACCGAAGTTCAGGGAAAAAAATTATTTGATGTTTTTCCGGAACTTCTCAATCAAAAATACAGTCGTTTATTAGAAGAAGTTTTTGCTACTGGCAAAATTCATTCAGAAATTGAATCTCCAATTTTTATAAATGACGGCAACGGTGAGCAGCTGTTTTATATGGATTTTGAATATGCTCCAATGTATGAAACAGATAATACGGTTTCGGGCATCAGAGCTACAATGATCGATGTAACAGAAAAAGTCGAAGCCCGAAATAAAATTGCCGAAAGTGAAAAACGTTTCCGTTCTCTAACCGAAAGTATTCCGCAGTTAATCTGGGAAACGGATGAAAAAGGAAATGGATTGTATGCATCCCGTAAATGGACTGAGTATACCGGAATAAAACCTACTGCCGATACTGAATGGCAGTCTTTGATTCATCCGGATGATTATAAAGAAAATATAAAAATCTGGAATCACAGCCTGAAAACAGGTCAGGTTTTTAGATCGGATGTAAGGGTTTTAAGAAACGATGGAAATTACAGATGGCATGCCGTGATTGGAGAACCTGTTCTTGATGCTGATAACAAAATTGTGAAATGGGTTGGTGCCTTTACAGATATTCATACCGAAAAAGCTTTTACTCAAGAACTTGAACAACAGGTTACGGCAAGAACGAGAGAGTTAAGCCAGATGTATGAGTCTCTAAAGAAAAGCGAAGAACGTTATCATTTAATGGTTGAAGAGGTTCAGGATTATTCGATTTTGTATTTGAATCATGAAGGAATTGTAGAAAACTGGAACGTGGGAGCCGAAAAAATTAAAGGCTACAAAGCTCAGGAAATTACAGGAAAACATTTTGCTGTTTTCTATACGCCTGAAGATCAAAAAAGTAATCTGCCGAATACGCTCCTGCAGCTGGCTCGCGAGACCGGACGTGCGGTTCAGCAAGGCTGGCGTGTGCGTAAAAACGGAAGTTTATTCTGGGCTAGTGTGGTAATTACTGCCATTCACAATAAAAACAATGATATTATTGGTTTTTCGAAAGTTACACATGATTTAACAGAGAAAAAGAAAGCCGATGATAAGATTAAACGAAATGCTTTAGAGTTAGAACAAAAAAATGCGGAACTGGAGCAAATGAACAAGGAACTTCAGTCTTTTGCTTATATTTCAAGTCATGATTTGCAGGAGCCTTTGAGAAAAATTCAAACTTTTGCAACAATGATTAGGGAAAAAGAGTACGATAATTTATCTGATTATGGGAAGGATAAATTCCAGCGAATGCAAAATGCGGCGCAGCGAATGCAGACTTTGATTAATGATTTGCTTTCGTACTCGAGAACGAATATTCAGGAAAGAAAATTTGAGAAAACAGATTTTTCTAAAATAATCGATGAAGTAAAAGAAGATCTGAAAGAAGAATTAGAACAAAAAAATGCCGTTATCGAATGTAATGAAATTGGCAAAGTAAATATTATTCCTTTTCAATTCAGGCAGCTGTTGTATAATTTAATCAGCAATTCACTTAAATTTTCAAGGCCTGATATTCCAATTGTTATAAAAATAGATAACGAAATCATCAAAGGTTCTGATTTTGAAGAAAAAGGTTTATCTAAGAAAAATAAATACTGGCATCTTACTATTTCTGATAACGGAATTGGTTTTGAATCTCAATACAGTAAAAAGATTTTTGATGTTTTTCAGCGATTACATGGTCGGGATCATTATAGCGGCACCGGAATTGGTCTTGCGATCGTAAAGAAAATTGTCGAAAACCATAACGGAATCATTTCGGCAAAAGGCGAGTTAAATAAAGGCGCCGCGTTTGACATCTATATTCCTCTGTAACAATCATCAAAATAAAATTATAAAAAAACGGAAATGACTTTACTAAATCATTTCCGTTTTTGTTCCTGATTCGATTGAATTAGGAGTACTTTCAGTTTGCTTTTATCTCGTATAAACTGTAATTACACCAGTAGTTTTATCTTTTAGTTTCAACTCCTTATTAGTTAAATTCATGATATCGCTGGTTGTACTTGAATTACCAATAGTAATCGTTAAATCATTATGAGATCTTACGTAAGTTCCTGTAGTTTCTACTAAAGCACAATTTGAACCACTATAATCACCTATAACTGCTGTATTACTTAATTTTAATTCTAAATAATCTCTATTACTAGTGCATCCTTCCTGGTTTTCCGGAGCATCTACTAATACTTCTTGTCCATTAACAATAGTTCCTGTTTGGCTAAGATTATATTTTCCTGCTAACGGAACAATTGTTTCTCCTTCATTATCATCGTTGCTGCAAGACGTAGCAAACATTCCCAAGCTTAAGGCTAATACGAATAATATGTTTTTACTTTTCATGTCGATTTGTTTTTTATTGATTTAATTTAATAATGCTAAATTAAAAGTATAATCTTACAGAAATTTCCATGATTTTAGGAATATTTTACATAAATCGCATTTATTTCAAAAGGTTAATATTTTTATTTTTTATTTTTTACTACATACTTATTAATAATATACTGAGTAATAGGCCTTAAGGCTCTGCCGTTTTCTGGATGCATTCCATGTGTGTTAAAAAACTCAACACTATCTCCCACCTTAGCATACCAAACAACAGCTTTTTCATTTTTAAAAAAGATTGTTGTATCGCAAACTTTAATTCTTCTAAGATTAATAATTCTCTCATCATAAGGCTCAGGTGAGTTAAATGTTCCTGTTCCCTCTATTTTCAAATCACAACTTACTTCGTCATAATGGTCACCAGACCATTGTATGCAATCTTTTTTGGATAAGGTTAAATAAAGAATTAAACCTAATCCAATAATAACAGCTGTGATTCCTAAATATCCCCATTTCATAGATATTGGTTTATCATCTTTAGACATGGGTTTTTCATCTATAGTAACAAAAGTTGATATTGGTAAAGATGTTTTCGTCGCCACAGGTTCTTGATTTTGAAACAATTCAGGTTCTTCAACGGTAAAAGTTGAGTCAGAATCCATAGAATTTGCGGTTTCCACCTCATCAATCAAATCATCAGAAGACTTTTGTGGTTTAAAAAATTCAGTGTCTCTAAGGTCATTTATGATTTCCTGATCATCTGGATCAATTTGCTTTCTAAATTCTCTAAAAGGTCTTGGTTGAAGGTCTACAAGTATTGCAGCTAATTGAATCGTATCTTCTGCAGGATTTTCTGTTCTACCTAAAAAAAATCTCTTAACTGCTTCTAATTTGTTCATTTCATCATCTCCGAACAAATTTTTCTTATCCTTATCAAATGGAAAATCAAAAAAAGATTCAAAAGTAGTTAAGTCATCTTTACTATTATTTGATTTGAATCTTTTTATGCATAATTTTTTGAGGTTTGCTGGAGTTGGCGAACTTAAATTATTAGAATATTCTCCTTCTATTTCCTCTTCATATTTAGCTTTAATAGCTTTTTTATAATCTTCAAAAGTATAGTTAGACATAGGCATTTTTAAACTTTTTAAAACTTTTCTAAAGTACTTTATTCTACTTTTTATTACTTCTTCGAACTTATCCCGACTTTAAAAAAATATATTCGACTTTCCCGACTTTTCGATCCATGCAGCTCTAAAACCGCCGTTACTTTGCTTCAACAAAATTAGTTAGCGCTTTGATCTGCAGGTCAAAAACAAATGTACAAAACTAGTTTAAATCAAAGTGTGGAAAACCGTAAGACGGAGTTTATCCGGGAAGTATAAATAAAAATCTTACTGTTCTACGCACTTCACTTCCCAAAAAAAATGGTGTTGCAAAAAAACCAAAAAACCGGAAATAGTTCCGGCCTGCAATACCCATGTCTAATTTTTAATCAATTAAAAAAATGAAAACTCTATATTTATTGGGAACGTGCGTCCTGTTATCAACTACATTATTTTCTTGCACTGCTGACGAATTCGAAACAGAAGCTAAAAAAACTGAAATACAAAAAGAGGTAATTCCTGCTGATAATACACAAGCGAGTGATCCGCCTCCAGGACCTGGTGATGATCCAATCGTGGTACCACCACCAAAAAAATAACAATTAAAATACTTAATTTATTTTTTATTATTAATTTCGGGGAAAGTATTCTTTATGATACGATCCCCTTTTTTATACCTTTTTATTTCTCTGGTTGTTTTTTCATGCACAGAAAAAAAACCTGTCATTATTAATGACAAAAATATTAGAGAAGAGGCATTTAAATTAAGAGAAAAAGGGATAGAAAAACTTCAGGAAAAAAACTTCAATAGTGCATTTTACTCTTTCAACAAATCTAAAATTGCTTACGAAAAGATAAAAGACAGTGCTAATATTGTCTATAATCTTATTCAAATGGCTTCCATCCAGCAAATAAATGGCGATTACTATGGAAGTAAAGAAACCCTTACTGAGGCCTTACCATACATTACTAAAAAAGATATTTATAGTGCTTCGATAAATAATTTCTTCGGAATTGCCGATAAAGAACTTTCTATTTATGATGATGCGGTTTATTATTATAAAGAAGCTATTAAAGATTGTACGGATCCTATTTGTAAACAATCACCATTAAATAATATTGCCGTAGTTTATATCCAGCAAAAGAAATACGATAAAGCTATCCAAATCTTAGAATCTATTTTAAATAAAAAAGATGCAGACAGCATATTGTCTATAAAAAGTAAATCGAGAGTAATTGATAATCTAGGTTTTGCGTATTTTAAAATTGGTCAAAAAGAAAAAGGCTTAGCAATGCTGAATAAAAGTCTCGATATTAGAACCGAAAATGAAGATTATTACGGAAGTATTGAAAGTATCCTTCATCTATCCGAATTTTATGCAAAAACCGATATTAAAAAATCAAATGAATATGCAAAGAACGCTTACGAAATCGCAACTAAATTTAATAGCGTAGACGAGCGTTTGAGAGCTTTGTCATTTTTAATTTCTAATGATGCCGGAATACAATACGGACAAAAATATATTTCGATAAACGACAGCATAATAAAAGTTAGGAACAATTATAAAAACAAATTTGCCAAAATAAAATACGATTCTAAAAAAGAAAAAGATGAAAATCAAAAGCTTCGATTAGAAAGAGCAGAAAATGAATTATCGCTTCAGAGAGCCCGATTTCAAAACATTTTCTATATAATCGGGATTGTATCGCTTTTCTTTTTACTGGCTTATTTGAGAAAACACTATAAAAACAAAACGAAGCTGGTTGAAATAAAAACAGCGTATGAAACCGAAACCAGAATTGCCAAAGATATTCATGACGGATTGGCTAATGATGTTTTTAACACCATAACTTTTACACAGACACAACCTTTAGAATTTCAAAACACTAAAGAAGCTTTGGTTCAAAAACTAGATCATATTTATTCACGTGTAAGAGGTATTTCGAGAGAAAATAATGATATTGATACCGGAACAAATTATTTTAATAATTTAAAAGAAATGCTTTCTGCTTATAGTAGTAATGAAATTAACGTTAGTATTAACAGAATCGAAAAAGTAAATTGGGATTCTGTTGAAGACTTAAAAAAGATAGCTATTCAGCGAGTGCTGCATGAATTAATGGTTAATATGAAAAAACATAGTGGTGCTTCGGTTGTGGTTTTAAAGTTTGAAAGTAACTCAAATGCTTTATTTATAAACTACTCAGATAACGGAAAAGGCTGTGATAAATCAAAAATTATAAAAAATGGTTTGCAAAATATGGAAAACCGTATTTTGGCTGTAAAAGGAACTATTACTTTTGAAACTGAACCTGATAGAGGTTTTAAAGCTAAAATAATAATGCCTAAATAAGAGTTTATGTTTAAAAAAGTAATTATTGCCGAAGATTTTGAAGAATTTAATTTAGCTGTCGAACAAACTTTAAAAGATCTCAACATTGTCAATTTTCAACACGCAAAATATTGTGACGATGCTTTTCTGAAAATAAGAAAAGCAATTCAGGATAATGAACCTTTTGATTTATTAATTAGTGATCTTTCTTTTAAAAAGGATCATCGTGAAGTAAAAATCAGTAATGGCGACGAGCTGATCCAAAAAGTTAGAGAAATACAACCCGATATTAAAATCATTGCTTACTCTATCGAAGATAAAAGTCCTCGCATTAAATCTCTTTTTGATAATGCTGAAATTGACGCTTTTGTATTAAAAAGCCGAAATAGTATAGTAGAACTAAAAAAAGCGATTAATGTAATTTCGACTTCTGATCAAAAATTTATTTCACCTGAAGTTGCTCCTTCACTTTTAGAAAAAAACAATTACGAAATTGACGATGTCGACATTAAAATCCTGAAATATTTATCTGCCGGAACTTCTCAGGATGAAATCATCGAGATTTTCAAAAGCTCAAATATTAAACCCAACAGTAAAAGTGCCGTAGAAAAAAGATTGGCTAAACTCAAAGACTTTTTTAAAGCTAATAATACTATCCATTTAGTTTCAATTACAAAAGATATGGGGATTATTTAAATTCTCTTCACTTCCTTTTTAAAGCTCCTTCGGGAGCTTTTTTTATTTCTTTTCCTAAAAAAATACGGATTATGGATTTCCGTAAAATACTGGTTTTGATTGGGTTTACTTTTGAAATATAAATCAATTTAATATTAATCAAAACCTTAGAAATCATGAAACATTATTATGTAAACAACACAGCTCAATCAAACGGAGATCATGAAGTTCATACTGATGAATGTCAATTCTTTAAAAGTATTATAAGTAAAAAATATCTTGGTCTTTATTCAAACTGTAAACCTGCAGTGAGTGAAGCAAAAAAAACTTACTCAAAATCAAACGGTTGTAAAACTTGTTGCTCTGATTGCCACACAAGCTAAGTAATCATGGGCTTTCGATTTCAAAAAAGAATAAATCTTGGAGGAGGACTTGGATTAAATATTAGTAAATCCGGTATTTCTCCAAGTTTAAGAACTAAAATGGGAACATTTAGTAAAAGAGGTTATTCTACAAAAACAGGAATTCCCGGAGTTCGATACCAAAACAGCGGATGTTTAGTATTATTTGTCTTTACAGGCTTTATCACATTTTTAATTTATAATCTAAAATAATTTTAACCATGAAAACCAAAAAAATTACAACACTTCTATTTTCAATTCTAGCGATTTTTATACTAGTTATTTCTTGTTCAGAATCATCCGATTCATCATATGAAAGTTCAAACTCAGGATCTGGCTCAAGTTCAGGTTCAAACTCAAACTGCCCAACAAAAACCTGCGCCGATTTTTCATCTCAGGCACAGGCACAAGCGACTTACAACAGTAATAAAAGCTGTTATAAAAATCTAGATAGTGACGGTGACGGAAAAGCATGTGAAAATTTAAAATAAAAAACTATTCAAACCATGATAACACTAGAACTAAAAAGTCATTTTTTAAGATTATATCAAATGGCATTATCTGATGATCAGTTTGATGTATTAGAACTTCAAATGCTGTATCATTTTGCAGACGAAAGAGGAATTCCGAAAGAAGAGCTTGATAAGCTTTTCTTAAATCCAATTAATACCGAATTTATTGTTCCGGAAACTTTAAACACAAAAATTGAATATCTATACGATCTTACGAGAATTATTTGGGCCGATGGAAAAATTACCGATGACGAATTAAACATGCTGAGAAAGTATTGCAGAAAATTTGATTTTGTCGAAGAAAACATCAACGATTTATCTGATTATCTGATTGATTGTGTTCAAAAAAACATCGGAAAAGAAGAAATTATTAGTCAACTAAACGCATAAGTTATGAAAACACTTACCCAATTATTTAGTTTAAAAAAACCTGAAGGTTCTTCTTTTAAAATTTCAGAAGAAAATGAAGAAGACAGAGAACAAATTAGAATTACGTATTACCAAAGCGGATTTGCTGCTTCTGTAAAAGCAACCGGAAAACCTATTGTTTTAAAAGCCTGCCTCCAGAATTTATATATGAGTTTTGAAGATCAATGCCGAAAACAAAAAATGGAGCAAGACAGATTAAAACAACCGTATCGCGAAGAACAGGAAAAAAACAGAACGGAGCTGAAAAAATCTGAAGCGGCAATTGGTATTTATGAGAAAAAAGAACAGGATATCAATGAAAATATCGATCAGATAAAAAACGAAATTATCGAAGTAAAACGTAATCCCGATAAATACGGAATTGAAGATGGAAAAGGCTTGAAAGCCCAGTTTTATATTGGTTTGTTTTTGCTTCTTCCTATTACACTTTATGTTTTAGTTTTTTATGTTTCGGCTTCGTATTCTGCTTTTTTCAAGGAATTTGCAAACGATAGTTTAACGGCTGCAATTTTTGATGCCGACGCTTTAACTAATTCTTTTAAAGCAAGCTGGCTCGAAGGTGTTTTGGTTGTAACAATTCCGTTTGTATTTATGGGATTAGGTTATGTAATTCACATGGTGCAAAAAGGAAAAGGCATAAAAAATATCCTAAGAATGGCCGCTTTATTTATTACCACTTTTTTATTTGATGCCCTCCTGGCTTATCAAATCGAGAAAAAAATATATGAGTTTAATAAAACTACAGATTCTGCACCTTACAATTTGAATATCGCTTTGGGAGAAGCTGAATTTTGGATGATAATTTTTGCCGGATTCGTGGTGTATATTATCTGGGGACTTGTTTTTGATTTTGTAATGAAAGAATTTGAAAACATTGATAAAATCAGAGCTTTTATAAGAGGTAAAAAAGAAAACCTGATCGATTTAGAAAAATTGAAATCAGAATACATCAATAAAATAAATGGTTTTAAAGAACAGATTGTGACCATAAACGGGAAAATATCAGAACTGCAGGCCAAAATTGATGGTTTTGTTTTTCCTGTAAAAGAATATCTACATTATCATCACCAATATAAAGAAGGATGGTTTCAGGCCATAAATACAGAGATCGCTTTACCTCATAAAGAAAAAGTAGAATTACTGGAAAACTGCGAAAATTTATCCGAAGAACATTTAGGAAGATTAAACTTAGTTGATCCTGATTTTCAACAATTGATATATTCTAAAATTAATTAAAATGAAAAATACTTTACTTAAGATTTCACTGTCATTGCTGCTGATTCTATTTTTTTCATGTAAAGAAGATTCTAAAGATGAAGAAAAAGAAACTGCAGTAAAAAGCTCTGTTTCTGAAAATTACAATATCAGCATTTTGGTTGATTTATCAGATCGCATAAGTCTCAAAAAAAATCCAAACCCAACAATGGAGTTTTATCAGAGAGATTTAGGATATATCAAATCTGTTTCGGAAGCTTTTACGCAGCATTTAAAGTCAAAAAGAATGAGGCAGATTGATGATAAAATGCAGTTATTCTTTAATCCTGAACCAGAGAGTCCGGAAATTAATTCAATCGCAGATCAGTTAAAAATTTCGGTAGACAAAAATAATGCGTCAAAAAAATTGCTTAATTCCATAAATGAAACTTATGCTACGAAGACATCAAAAATATACCAATCGGCAATTGACGACGATAAATATATTGGATCAGATATTTGGAATTTTTTCGACAGCAAAGCAGAGGATCAATGTGTCGAGAAAGGCTACAGAAATATCCTCGTTATCTTAACCGACGGATATATGTATTATGATGGAACAAAATTTAAAAATGGTAATTTATCCAGTTATCTAACGCCTCAACTAATTAAACAAAATGGTTTAAATACAAACGACTGGGAAAAGAAATTTACAACTGAAAATTTTGGTTTTGTTAAAACAGATACTAATTTATCGAATCTTGAAGTGCTGGTTTTAGGCATTAATCCAGACAAAAAAAATCCGTATGAAGAAAAAGTAATCAAGGCATATTGGGCAAAATGGCTTAAGGAAATAAAAATCAGTCATTTTGAGATTAAAAGTGCAGAACTGCCTTCGAACATGGATAAAATTATCAAAGATTTTATTTTAGAAAAAGCATAAAACACCATATAGACGCTATTTTAAAGAGGAATTTGATTGTCCTCTTTTTTTTGTTTAAACCTTCTTTATAAAAAAAATTAAAAAGTTTACCACATTACGGATTTCCATAAAACACTGATTTTTATTGGTTTTACATTTGAATTATTAATTTAAAACTACAAACCAATGGAAATGAATATTCAACTAAAATCGTTAGCAGATAAAATAAATCAGCTGAAAAGTAAAATTGAAACCGAAGAATCTACTAAGCATGCTTTTGTATTGCCTTTTATACATGTTTTAGGATATGATGCATTTAATCCGCTAGAAGTTGTTCCAGAATTTACTGCCGATTTGGGCTTAAAAAAAGGAGAAAAAGTAGATTATGCTATTTTTCAAAACGGAGAGCCTATTATTATAGTCGAATGCAAAAGCTGGAAAGAAAAACTTACGGTTCATAATTCACAATTGTTCCGATATTTCCATGTTACCAAAACCAGATTTGCTCTTTTAACAAACGGAATCCATTATCAGTTTTTTACTGACCTGGACGATCAAAACAAAATGGACGAAAAACCATTTCTGGAATTTGACATCAGCAATTTAAAAGAAAGTACAATAAACGAAATTGC
Source organism: Flavobacterium sp. (assembly GCF_039595935.1). Classification (NCBI taxonomy): domain Bacteria; kingdom Pseudomonadati; phylum Bacteroidota; class Flavobacteriia; order Flavobacteriales; family Flavobacteriaceae; genus Flavobacterium; species Flavobacterium sp. The sequence continues at coordinate 1,383,854 of NZ_JBCNKR010000004.1, forward strand.
AAAATTTCACAAAGCCAATTTTGATGTAGACAATATTGTAAGCAATGCCAGTTCTTTAAAATACATTAAAGAAATTAAGAAACTTATAAATGAAGAATTAGAAAGTCCATCAAGTGATTTTACAAAAATATTTGCGAGCAGAATTTATACCGGAAGATTAACTGAAAAAGTGGTTGACGAATTTAAAGATTTAGTTCAAAAATCAGTTAGTCAATTCATCAATGATAAAATTAATGATCGCCTAAATGCTGCTCTTACAAAGGAAACCATCAAACAGCAGGATGAAGAAATCATATCTGTTGAAGATGATAATAAGATCGTTACCACAGAAGAAGAACTTGATGGTTATCGTATTGTAGTTGCTATTTTGCGAAGAAACCTCCCAATCAGCAGAATCATACATCGCGATACACAATCTTATTTTGGAATTCTGCTAGACGATAACAATCGCAAACCTTTATGCAGACTTCATCTTAATGGAAGTAAAAAATATATAAGTCTTTTCAACAATAATAAAATCGAAGCTAAAATCGCAATATCATCAATTGACGACATTTATCAATATGAAAAAGAGTTGTTAGAAACTGCTGCGCTTTACGAAACAGAATTAAATCCCGTATAAATACTCATTTTAAAAAGCTTAATTCTAATTAGATTTATCGCACCAAAAACTAATAAATCTAACCAAATACCACACGCCTATGCCAAAAAACTACTTCATCATACTTTTACTATTTACATTTTATTCCTGCGAAAAGGCTTCTGCTCCTCCTCTAACCCAAATAAAACCATTTTATAAAGAGGTAATTACGCCAGATGACCGCAAAACAATTACGCCGGAAGAAGCTAAAACGTATCATGTAAATAAAACCTATCATTATGAATACCGAACCGGAAATTCAGGGAATTACGAATATAATTATGATGTGAAAGGAATAAACATTCAAGGCGATTCGGTTTTTGGGAATATAAATGTCAGCGGAAAATACGGTGCCGGAATTTTAACCAGTGATACGGTTGCAGAAATTGAAATCAATACCGAGTGGGTTGCTTACGGAAAACTAAAAGCGACTGATAAAAAAGGAAATGAATACAATTTAATTGTCAAATAAAATACGCAATGAAATATACTTTACTCTTACTTTTAATCCTTATTAGTTCATTTCGACCGCCAGAAACCAGTGTTTATATCTGCGGATCGAGTGGTGCAAAAAAGTACCATCTCAAAGAACATTGCAGAGGTTTGTCATCCTGCAGTCGTGAAGTGGTAAAAACTACGCTCAAACAAGCTCAGAACATGGGTTTGACAATTTGCGGATGGGAAGATTAGATCTTCCCATTTTTTATATTTAATCATTTGATAATAATGAGTTTACAATAATTTCACATTAGTTTTCTTAATTTGATATAAAACTAATCGTTATGAAATTCTTTAATCTAAATTTTCTGGTATCATTCAAAGAATGGCTTTTTTTAAGAGCTATGCAATCTTCTTTCCTACACTAATAAACCGTTTAAAATAAAGGAAAGTACTATTGAATGAATAAAATTGAAAACTCATTTTTGAACAAAAACCAATTTGGTGAAGATTTCTTGTGGGGTGTTTCTACCGCCGCTTTCCAAATTGAAGGAGCGCATGATTCTGACGGAAAAGGTTCTTCTATCTGGGATGTTTTTACTTCTCAAAAAGGAAAAATTAAAAACGGAGATCATGCACTGACTGCCTGCGATTTCTACAATTCTTATCAAAATGATATTGATTTAATTCGGGAATTAAATATTCCGAATTTCAGGTTTTCTATCAGCTGGCCCAGAATTATGCCAACTGGAGTTCATCCTGTAAATCAGGCCGGAATTGATTATTACAACAAAATTATCGATTTATTACTCGCATCAGGAATTGAACCGTGGATTACGCTTTATCATTGGGATTTACCTCATGAACTCGAATTAAAAGGCGGTTGGACAAGCAGAGAATCTGTTAAATGGTTTTCAGAATATGTCGAAGTCTGCGCGCAATATTTTGGTGATCGTGTCAAAAACTGGATGGTAATCAATGAACCTTCTGTATTTACAGGAGCCGGCTATTTTCTGGGTATTCACGCGCCTGGGAAAAAAGGAATTACGAATTATTTAAAAGCGATGCATCACGTTACTCTGGCAACGGCTGCAGGTGCAAAAATATTACGGAACAAAATTCCGCATGCTAATATCGGAACGACATTTTCATGCACACATATTGAACCGGCAACGGACAGTCAAAAAGATATAGAAGCTGCAAAACGTGTTGATACTTTACTGAACCGCACTTTTATTGAGCCCATTTTAGGATTAGGATATCCGCAGAAAGATCTTCCGGTGCTAAAAAAACTCAACAATTATATTTTAGAAGATGATTTAAATAATCTCGCTTTCGATTTTGATTTCATCGGATTACAGTGTTACACACGTGAAGTGGTAAAATCAGCCATATTGATTCCGTATATTGGTGCTGAATTGGTAAGTGCCGAAAAACGAAACGTAATTTCTACCGAAATGGGCTGGGAAGTTTATCCACCCGCATTGTACCATGTTCTGAAAAAATTCAACGAATATAAAAACATCAAAAAAATCATCATTACCGAAAATGGCGCCGCTTTTCCTGATACGGTAACAAACGGAAAAGTATTTGACATTAAGCGAACTCATTTTATACAGGATAACTTAGAACAGATTTTAAAAGCAAAAAGCGAAGGACTAAATGTTGAAGGCTATTTTGTATGGAGTTTAACCGATAACTTCGAATGGGCTGAAGGTTACAACGCCCGTTTTGGATTAATTCATGTCGATTTTGAAACTCAGAAGAGAACCATCAAAAATTCAGGATTGTGGTTTAAAGACTTTTTATCTTAAACTAAATTCTTCTCAAATAAAAAGCCTTTCCGTAATTACGGAAAGGCTTTTCTCTTCAAAAAACAAATAATTATAACCTTTTACAGTTTATAATGTTTCTTTTAAAATGGCAACTGCTTCTTTCCAGTTGTTTACTCTTACGTGATGTGTATGATTTACATTATGATAGGCTGTAAACATAATAGGTTTACCCATACAATAATCCAGATTTTTACAATGGTCATCAATCATAAAATCAGTATTGATGATGTTTTTACTACCACACAAAATAATATTGTTCCATTTAATAAAAGGAAAATGTTCTGCAAGCCAGGCCATTTTTTCTGAAAGTGAAACAGGGAATTCTGTCGCTGCTGATACAATAAAAATTTCAAAATCTTTATCTAATTCAAGCAAACTTTCTACAGCATCGGGCATTACAGGCAGTGTTCTAAAGAAATTCTCTGAATGCAAAAGTTCATGAATAAAATCTCTTTTTTCAAAAGCAGCATCAGAAGCTAAACCTTTAATACTTTCCTTTGATAAAGCAGTTCCGTGCGCTTTATTATAATGGTCAATTAATTGTGCATCAATGTCGGCTAACACACCGTCCATGTCAATTGCGATAGTTTTCTTTCTCATTGTAAATTTATTTTGCGGTAAAATTATGCAAAAATTGCAAATTATTGCAATTTTAAATGTATTTTTGCAATATTAAATCGCAAAATAAATGAAGAAGGAAGAACGTCAAAAAGCTATTTTAGAATATATGTCTAAAGAGCATCGTGCGGCATCAGTAGAATTAAGTGAGTTTTTGGGCGTTTCTGAAGATACTATAAGACGTGATGTAAAAGAACTTTCAGATCAGGGTCTTTTAAAAGCAGTTCGAGGCGGTGCAGTTGCGCCTTCTCCTATTCCGCTGCATTATCGAAAAAGAGAAAAACACGACGTAGAAAACAAAAAGATCATCGCCCAAAAAGCAATTTCTTATTTAAAAGACGGACAAGTTGTCTTTATAGATGGCGGAACAACTTCTGTCGCTCTTGTTGCCAGTTTTCCTTATGATTTAAAATTAACAGTTATTACTAATAGTTTTCCTGTTGCTGCTTTAGTTGAAGATTTACCGAACATCGATTTAATCTTTGCCGGAGGAAAAATGTGTAAAACTTCCTTTGCTACTTCCAGTATTGAAACCATCGATTTTTTTAGAAATTTTCGAGCCGATGTCTGTATTTTAGGAATCTGCAGTATTCATCACGAACGAGGCATTACCGGTATTTTATATGATGATTCGATGTTAAAAAAGAACATGATTCAGAACTCTAATTTTGTTATCGCTTTGAGTTCTATTGAAAAAGTAGAAACTGCCGAATCTTATTTTGTCTGCCCGATAAAAGATATCAATGTATTGGTAACCAACGTTTCGCCGGAAGATGAGATTTTAAAAACATATAAAAATACGGGACTCACGATTTTATAGTTCTTTGCATAAAACAAAAAAAGCCTTTCAGAATTTTACTTCCGAAAGGCTTTTTGAATTATATATCATTTTATCAACGAAGTCTGTATTTATAAGCTTGTTTTAAAATCCCAACATGTATTTTACCATTGTTTTTTAAATGGGCTGTTACCAAAACATATTTCTCTTCGGGATATTTTATTTCATAATTAAATACGGTGTCTTTTACTTTTACCTGAAGCTGGTGTTTTCCATCATCAGATACCGAAAGCCCAATCGTTTCATAAGTAGGCAGTCCGTTTGCAGCTTTTAAATTAATGTCCTGAATTTTCTTTTTATCCAGAAGAATTTCCATCTTTAAATTATCCAGCTTCTTATCGGTTGGCTGTTCAAATGAAACAACATATTTTTTACACCCAAATGTGCACAGAACGATTAGTAATAGTAAAAACTTTTTCATGGAAATACGCTTTATTATTTTATAAATATAGATATTTTTATCTTAGAATTAAATCTATTTAATAAACAAAAAAGCCTTTCAAGATTTTACTCTTAAAAGGCTTTCTTTCTACAAATTAATTGGCAATATTATTTCCATCCGCCGCCCAGGTCTCTGTAAACATGAACTGCAGCGTTAAGTTGTTCTTTTTTAGTATCAATTAATTCCAGTTTAGCTTCTAATGCATCTCTCTGCGTCATTAAAACTTCGAAATAATCTACTCTTGCCGATTTAAACAAATCGTTTGAAACATCAATTGATTTGTTTAAAGCATCAACCTGCTGAGATTTTAAATCGTATCCTTTTTGAAGATTTTCGATTTTAGAAAGCTGAGTTGAAACTTCTAAATAAGCATTCAGAATAGTTTTATCATAATTGTACAATGCCTGAAGCTGTCTTGCATTGGCACTTGAAAATTCTGCTTTAATTGCATTTCTGTTGATAAGCGGTGCAGCAAGATCTCCTGCTAATGAATACAATAATGATTCAGGAAAAGTAAATAAATAAGATGGTTTAAAAGCCTGAACTCCAAAAGCTGCAGAAATATCTAATGAAGGATAAAATTCTGCGCGAGCTACTTTTACATCTAATTTAGCAGCAACCAATTCTAACTCTGCCTGTTTCACATCAGGACGATTAGTTAACAATTGAGATGGAATTCCAGAGTTTACAGCTGCCGGAAGCAAATCTGTAAAATTAGATTTCTCTCTTTTAATTTCCTGCGGATAACGTCCTAACAAAAAGTTGATTTTGTTTTCGTTTTCTTTAATCTTCTGTAAAATATCAAACTCTAAACTTTTTGAAGTTAAAACCTCAGCCTGAAATTTCTGTACTCCTAATTCTGTCGCTCTGGCAGCCTGCTTTTGAACTTTTACAATTTCAAGAGCGTTTGTCTGCAATTCGATAGTTTGTTTTACAATATCTAACTGACTGTCTAAAGCCAGTAATTCGTAATAAGAATCGGCTATTTCTGCAATAAGGTTTGTAACTACAAAGTTTTTACCTTCAACCGTTGCTAAATATCTGTTTACGGCTGCTTTTTTAGAATTACGCAGTTTTTTCCAGATATCAACTTCCCAGTTTGCATAAGCCGCAATGGTATAATCCGGTAACGGATCTGGTGTTTCAACTCCCGGTTTAATTTCTGTAGTAGCGTCGCCGGCACCCTGACTTGTGTAACGACCAACTTTTTCAATTCCGGCACCCGCACGAACTCCTACAGTTGGCAATAAAGCACCTTTACGTACTCGAATATCATTTTTTGCAATTTCAATTTCCTGCAAAGTCATGTTCAGTTCCTGATTGTTTTTCAGGGCAATATCGATTAAATCTACCAGATTTTGATCTTTAAAGAATTCTTTCCATTGCAGCGTTGCTGTATTGGTAGTATCCTGATTTTTTACAGCACCAAATGCTTCAGGAACCAGAGCGCTTGCACTCGCTGTTTCTGGTGCAGGAGCCTTACATGCTGCCACGGCAAGACATAGGCCTAATGCAATACTGTATTTATATAATTTAACTTTATACATGATTATTATCAATTTCTTCTGTTAATGGATTTTCTTCTTCATGTTTTACCAGTTTGTATCTCTCGGCAATTTTAGCAAAAATGAAATACAAGCCCGGAATTACAAATACTCCGCAAATTGTTCCTACAAGCATACCTCCTGCTGCCGCAGTACCAATGGTTCTGTTACCAATTTTACCCGGCCCAGTTGCAAATGCAAGTGGTAATAAACCAGCGATAAAGGCAAATGAAGTCATCAAAATTGGACGGAATCTTTCTTTTGCTCCTTCCATAGCTGCTTCAAGAACTGATTTTCCGGCTGCATGCCTTTGTATCGCAAATTCTACGATCAGTACGGCATTTTTACCTAATAAACCAATAAGCATTACCATTGCAACCTGAGCATAAATGTTGTTTTCTAATCCTGTTAATTTTAGTAAAAGGAAAGCTCCAAAAATACCCGCTGGTAAAGAAAGAATTACTGATAATGGCAGAATAAAACTTTCATATTGTGCCGCTAATACTAAGTAAACAAATCCTAAACAGATCAGGAATACCCAAATTGCCTGATTACCCTGAGCAACCTCATCGGCAGAAATACCTGCCCAGTCAATATCATAACCTCTTGGTAATTTTTTAGCCGCTACTTCCTGAATTACTTTAATCGCTGTTCCTGAACTATATCCGGCAGCAGCAGAACCACTAATTTGTGTAGAAGTGTACATGTTATGTCTTGTGATTTCAGAAAGTCCGTATACTTTTTCTAATCTCATAAAAGCTGAAAACGGAACCATTTCGTCACGATCATTTTTCACATACAATTTCAGGATATCTTCTGGTAAAGCTCTATATTCTGGAGATGCCTGAACAATTACTTTATAGTTAATTCCGAATTTAATAAAACTGATTTCGTAGTTACTTCCCACAAGAGTTGACAATGTATTCATAGCATTTTCGATAGAAACACCTTTTTGCTGTGCCAAATCATTGTCTACTTTCATCATATATTGAGGGAAACTAGAACTATAGAAACTAAATACGTTAGATAATTCAGGATGTCTGTTCAATTCAGCAACGAAGTCATTATTAACCTGCTCCATTCTTTTGTAATCTCCAGAACCTGTTTTATCTAATAAACGAAGCTCAAATCCTCCAGCAGCACCATAACCCGGTACAGCTGGCGGTTGGAAAAATTCGATATTTGCTCCCGCAATATCTTTACATTTTTCCTCCATTTCATGCATAATCTCAACAACAGATTCTTTTCTGTCGCTCCAGTCCTTAAGGTTAACCAAACACGTTCCTGAGTTGGCTCCTGTACCTTCAGACAAAATTTCGTAACCTGCTAATGAAGAAACTGATTTTACTCCATCGATAGTTTCAGCAATTTTTTGAACTCTTTCTGCAATATTATTTGTTCTTTCTAACGATGAACCCGGAGGTGTCTGAATAACCGCATAGAACATTCCCTGATCCTCATTCGGAATAAATCCTGAAGGAACTGAACTGCTTATTAACCATGTTCCGGCACAGAAACCAAGAAGTGCCACAATAGTAACCGCTCTTCTGGTAACAATTTTACCTAATAAGTTTTGATATTTACCCTGAGCAAGATTAAACTTGTTGTTGAAACCATCTATAAACATATTTATAGGGGTTTTCTTTTTAGGAGCACCGTGGTTATTTTTTAGCATCATAGCACAAAGTGCCGGTGTCAATGTCAAGGCCACAATACCAGAAAGGATAATTGCCGTTGCCATAGTAACAGAAAACTGTCTGTAGAATACTCCAACCGGACCAGACATAAACGCTACAGGAATAAATACTGCCGCCATAAGGAAAGTAATAGCAACAATTGCCCCCGCAATTTCGTGCATTGCTTTTTTAGTTGCCTTAAATGGCGACAGATGCTCCTCTTCCATCTTGGCGTGAACGGCTTCGATAACCACAATCGCGTCATCGACCACGACCCCAATTGCTAAAACCAGAGCGAATAATGTGATTAAGTTTAATGAAATATCAAAGAATGTCATGAACACAAAGGTTCCTACCAGCGAAACGGGTACCGCAATTGCCGGAATAATAGTAGAACGCCAGTCTCCTAAGAAAAGGAATACTACTAAACCTACCAGAATAAAAGCTTCTACAAGTGTGTGGATTACTTTTTCGATAGAAGCATCAAGGAATTTAGAAACGTCATACGAAATTTCATAATCCATTCCTTTTGGAAACTTTTGTTTGATTTTTTCCAATTTAGCTTTTACCTCTTCAATAACCTGATTTGCGTTACTTCCAAAAGATTGTTTTAATACAATTGCCGCAGAAGGTCTTCCATTCAAGTTAGAATAGATATCATACATCGAGCTTCCAAATTCAACTTTGGCAACATCTTTAAGTCTTAAAAGTTCTCCATTTGGATTGGCTTTTACTACGATATTTTCATATTGTTCTTTTGTTGTAAAACGCCCTGAATATTTCAATACATACTCAAACGCCTGAGAACGTTTACCAGAACTTTCTCCCGTTTTACCCGGAGAAGCCTCCAAACTCTGACTTGATAATGCTTCCATTATTTCATCAGCAGAAATTTTATAAGCCAGCATACGATCTGGTTTCAGCCAGATACGCATAGCATATTCACGTGTACCTAAGATATCTCCGGAACCAATACCGTTTACCCTTTTTAATTCAGAAAGTACGTTGATATCAGCATAGTTGTACAAGAACTTCATGTCGGTATTTTTGTCCGTACTATAAAGGTTCACGTACATAAGCATACTTGGTACTTCACGGGTAATTTTAATACCCTCACGAATTACTAATGGAGGTAATTTATTGGTAACCGAAGCCACACGGTTCTGAACGTTAATGGCCGCCTGATTAGGATCTGTTCCTAAGTTAAATACCACTTTAATAGTAGCTTCACCGTCGTTTCCGGCATCCGAAGCCATATATTTCATTCCAGGAACACCATTTAAAGCTCTTTCAAGAGGAATAACAACCGCCTTGATCATCAACTCACCATTAGATCCCGGATAATCTGCGGTAACATTCACCATTGGAGGTGAAATTGTAGGGAATTGGGTAATTGGTAAATTTAATACCGAAAGTACACCCAAAAAGACAATGATAAGCGATATTACTATCGACAGTACCGGTCTTTGAATAAATTTATTAAACATTTTTTATACTTTTTTAATGATTAAAATAAATGCGAATCAATAGATAATCAACACAGAAATTATTCTGCTTTAACACGCAGGTGATTAATTACCTCTTTTGGCGATTGATATTCATATTTAATCTTATCACTTTCTTTTACTTTCTGAACTCCTTCAAGTAAAATTTTATCATTTTCAGTAACTCCGCTTTTTACTACGTATAAATCAGGGATTTCACCAGTAATTGTAATTTCTCTTGAACTTACTTTATCATTTTTATCCACGATGAAAACGTATTTTTTATCCTGAATTTCATAAGTTGCTTTTTGTGGAATTACAATAGCATTTTTAAGCGGAACATTCATTTGAACCTGTCCTGTTTCTCCGTTTCTTAACAGTTTTCCTGAATTTGGGAACCTTGCTCTAAAAGCAATATTTCCGGTTTCGTTGTTGAATTCACTTTCGATAACTTCAACATTTCCTTTTTCTTTAAAAGTTTCTCCGTTAGCCAAAACCAAATTCACTTTGCTTGCAGCGCGGTCTTTTACATCAGTTTGATACTGAAGATATTCTGGCTCTGATACGTTGAAGTAAGCAAACATCTGACTGTTGTCTGAAAGGCTTGTTAACAATTCACCTTCATCGATAAGACTTCCTAGTTTTAATGGAATCCTGTCAATAGTTCCGTCAAATGGCGCTCTGATTTCTGTGAATGATAAATGCAGTTTTGCCAATGCAACTTCTGCTTTTGCAGATTGTAATTTTGCTTGTGCAACACTTAATTCGTTTTTAGAAACGATGTTTTTATCTGCCAGTAATTTTGCATTTTGCAGTTCAATTTCTGTAGATTTTTGTTCAGCCTGCGCTTTAAGTAATTCTGCCTGATACATGTTTGGCATAATTCTGAACAATAATTGCCCGGCTTTTACAAACTGACCTTCGTCAACATAAATATTTTGTAAAAAACCTTTTTCCTGAGCGCGGATTTCGATATTTCGAACAGACTTAATCTGCGAAACATATTCTTTAGTAAATGAAGTATCAATTCTAACAGGATTAGTAACTGTGAATTTCTCTACTTCTTCTTTTTCTTCTTTTTTAGATGTACAACTAGTTAGGCACACTAGGGCCATTAAGCCCGTGAACACGATAATTTTTTTCATGATTTAGTTTGGAAATTAAGCGATTGAATGCTTGAAATAATGATTCTTAAGATGATAAATGCATCAGTCAGCCTCAGTCTGAACCTTAATTCATATAAGTGGAAGTAGAAAAATATACATCAACAAAATATGCGGGTTGCAACTTTGGTAACCGATGTATACTATAAAATCAAATTCTTAATACTCGTTGAGTAATGTAGATAGGATTTGAATGACCAGAGAATGGCCCGAAAATTTTAAAACGATTGGAATCATTTGCAGCAGACTGATCTGAAAGTGCCAGATACAAAGTGTCTACTAAACTATACGAAACAGTAAAAAATTTGTTCGTAATTAAATTAGCATCATCATTTCCCAAAAGATCTTCTTCAAGATCAACATCGGCATCTTCTATAATTGATGTTCCGCGATCCTGATTCGTAAATTTCACTCTGTGCTTTTGTGCAAGACTATGATGATGAGAAAAAGTATTAGCATTGAGATATTGGCCTCCGCCTAGCAGAAGCATATTCATGAATACTAGAAATACTATTAACTTTCTCATTTCGGTGCGAAAGTAGTAAAAGAATTAAAACAAAAAAAGAATTTTTAACAAGGTTTAACAGTTCGGTAAAACGAAAACGTTTTCTGTAACTTTTTACATGAAGATTAGATGAAGAAAAGTACTATTTTTTGAAAAAACACACTTATAAACAACTGCAAAACAAAAACTTACACAGAATTAACATATTCATATTATTTAAAGTTTAATTTCCATTATTGTAAATTCCTGACCTGCTTTTATGAAAGTTTCATAAGTATCATACATTCCGAATTTTTCATAAAAAGACTTTTTATTCGTTCTGGCATTGCACCAGACTTTTTGTAAATTTTTCTCTTTTGCAAATTGTAAAATGTGTTTTAAAAGATGGGATGCAATTCCTTTTCCCTGAAATTCTTCTAAAGTAGCTAATTTTCGAAACTGCATTTCTCTCCCTTCAATAAAGCAAGATACTATCGAAACGAGTTTATTTTCTGTAAAAACTCCAAAATGAAATCCTGAGTTATCTTCGTCTAACTGTACAAATTCAAAAGGCTGGTCCGGCCACATTACTTCGTGTCTGATTTTCCAAGTATCTGAAGCCTGAATTTCTTTGATTATCATTTTTATTGGTTTTTAATAGAAATACAAATTTATATTTTTAACAGCATTTATTATTTGTAAGCTGAACAATAAAAAAGGGAATCTGATTTAGATTCCCTTTTTATTGTTGTGTATAATTGCTACATAATTTTAGTAAAGTAAACTTCTTTATTATTTTCGGCAATTTTTTCGACACCGTTTTCTCCCTTTTTTGCAATATTGACAGCTCTTATTTCTTTTGAATCTTCATTTAGATAACAATTCCAAATTTTTCCATCAGATAAAATAATCGCAGAATACAAAGCATCTGTTCTGTCATTATTAAAGTAAACAATATTTTCCGTTTTAATTAATGTTTTTACTTTTGATTTGCGGTCTTGTTCGTAAAATAAAAGTTTGTTATGATCTACCTGTACCAGTTTATCTACGCTTTTGTTTTTAAAGTTTTCTTTGGCATCAACAGTCCAGCTTGGTTTATCACCTGTAAAGAGCCATGTTCCGTTTACCTTTTCTAAGATTTCATTTCTCAGAATTTCTTTCAGAGTGTCAACTTTTTTTAAAGCTTCCTGTCCGATTTCATTTTCAGGTTTAATTTTGGAAACAACCGAGAATTCGTCCAGAGCTTTTGCAAAATCTGATTTGTTAAAGTAAGAAATTGCCAGGTCGTATTTATTCTTCTGGAATTTCTCTTTGGCATCATTTTGTGATATACTTTTTATAGAAAAAAGCAAAATGATAAGAATTAAATAATTTTTCATGATTGGGGCGTTTGTTTTTTATTATTTCAAACATACCAATATTATTTTTTTTCTTTTTAGGATTTAACGTAAAATAAACATTTTTCTTTAAAAAACTTTACAAACAGCGCACTGAACATTTGTATGCCATACTATAGTTTAATTTGAAAATGAGTTTAAGATTTCCATCGCTTTTTCTACATCCCTTTTATTTACAAAAATATGATCGTGATAAAATGCCGCTACTACATTACAGCTTATTTCCTGCTCTGAAAGTGCTTTAGAAAATGCAGCTGTTAATCCAACTGCTTCAAGTGATGAATGTACAGTAAGCGTGATCCATGACATTACAACAGAATAATCTAATTGCAATTTGACGGCTGTTTCTTCTTTTAAAATTAGGGTTATAGCTTCTTGTTCTCTAAAAAACATTTCCACCTTATCCAGATTGATATTTTCTAAATTATCAACTTTACAAAAAACATAATCGCCTGATTTATGTTCAGGTTTCATCGTTTTAAGTAATTTTTGCAGATCTTTTTCTCCAGACATTTATTTGACTATTTTGTATTTTCAAATTTATCATTTTTAATGTAATAGCCGAATCTAAGATTTTTGAAAAAAATGAGATTTATTTTAAATTACTTTTGCGTAATAGACTTCTTTATTGTTTTCTTTAATTTTCTCCATTTTCTTTTTGCCTTGCTTTGCAATATTAATAGCTCTTATTACATGAGTGGTTTCATCAAGGAAATAATCCCAGACTTTACCATCTGATAAAATAATGGCGGAGTATAAATCATCGGCTCTGTCATTATTAAAATACATAATATCTTCTGTCTTAATCAGTGTTTTTACTTTTGATTTACGATCTTGCTGATAAAATGAAATTTTGTCCTGACTTACTTCTATCAAATCATCAACCTTTTTATTTTTAAAATTTTCATGAGAGTCTACTGTCCATATGGGTTTATTACCCGTCATTATCCATGTTCCGGTTATCTTTTCTAAAATATCTTTTCTTAAAATATCTTTCAGCGTATCTATTTCCTGTAATGAATTTAAACCTATTTCTGTTTGAGGTTTAATCTTCGACGCAATTGAAAATTGTTCAAGAGCTTTTACATAATTTGATTTGTTTAAGTAAGAAACAGCGAGTTCGTATCTATTTTTTTGAAATTTATCTTTATCAGTATTTTGTGATTTTACAGTTACTGAAAAGAAAAAAACAACAAGTATTAAAAAATTTTTCATTGATATTAAAAACATTTGAGTGGTGCAAACGTAAGAAATATTTTTAAAAATTGTAAGTTTTTACTTATTTTTAAAATAAAAAAACCGCCTTAAAAAATTAAAGCGGTTATAAAATATTGAGTTTAAGAAACTATTTAGCAGTCCAGGTATTGTTATTTGGAGTTGCATCCATAAAAATACCACCATCAAGAGTCACTTTCTTAATTTGTTTTTTGCTGTTTAACGCAACAGAAAGTGATTTTTGATTTTTCTCCCAAACTGCCGGAGTTTGATGAACGGTTTCAGTTGAATTGTCTGAGTAAACAATATTTACATCAAACGGAATGGCGAAGCCTCCTTTATTTTCTACAGAAATTGTATTTTTTGAAACCTCTTTCACAGAAAGGTCAATATAATTATTTGTAAAAAACCAATTATTGAAAAACCAATTCAGATTTTTTCCTGAACCTGTATTCATCGAGTTGAAATAATCCCACGGAATTGGATGTTTTCCATTCCATGTTTCCATATAATGATGAAGCGACTTTTGAAATAAATCATCTCCAAGCATATCTTTTAAAGCAATATAAGAAAGAGAAGCTTTTCCGTAAGAGTTATTTCCGTAACCTGGTCCTGAAACCTGAGTAGACATTGAAATAATTGGCTGATCTTCTTCTGTAGATTTGTCGTTGATGTACTGTTCTACTCTAAATTCTTTATAAAACTTATCTGCAGCTTCTTTTCCATGTTCGGCAATTCCAATTAAATATTCAAAAGTAGTTGCCCAGCCTTCGTCCATAAAAGCATAACGCGTTTCGTTGATTCCCATAAAAAATGGAAAATAAGTGTGTGCTACTTCGTGATCCTGAACTAATTGTGCAAATTTTGGATCATCCATTTGAGAATCGTTACACATCATTGGATATTCCATATCTGCAAATCCCTGAAATGCCGTCATTTTTGAAAACGGATACGGAATTCCAGGCCAGTTGTTTGAAAACCAATCTAAAGCGTATTGATTATTTTTAACTGAGTTTACAAAATCTGTTCCTTTCACATTATATGCTGCCTGTACACTTGCACGACGATTTGTTTTTTTATCTACTAAAACACTGCTTGCATCCCATAAATAATGATCGCTTAAACCAAAACATACATCAGAAATATTGTTGGCTTCAAATTTCCATGTATTCCATTCGTTTTGTTTGGTAACAAGGCCATTTTTCATTTCCTGCTCGTTTGCAATATGCAGAATTTCATCTGTTACATATGATTTTTTTAAACGTGCTGCAAATTCCGGATTTAAAACCTCATCTGGATTTAAGAAATCTCCAGTTGCGTAAACCACAAAGTTTTTGGGTGCTTTTACAGAATAAACATAATCATTAAAATCGTTATAAAACTCCTGACGATCTGTATGCGGAATTCTGTCCCAGCCGTTGTAATCATCAAAAACAGAAACTCTTGGATAACTGTATGCTACAAAAAATGTAGATTCGTCAATTTGGCCTTCTCTCCCACTTTCTTTTGATAAAGGATAATTCCAATCGATATTGATTGTTATTTTAGAATGTGGTGCAATGGCTTTTTTTAGCTTTACATTTCCAACAGTTCCCCAGCCTCTGGCGTCTTCTTTGTAAACTTCGCCTGCAATTTTAAGATTCGTAAGCGTTAATCCGTTACTTAAAAAATCATCACTTACATTTCCGCTTCTTGGTGCCGATGGTTTGTGAAGATTGTTTACAAATCGAATTACAAGATTTCGTAAACTGTCATTACTGTTGTTTTCGTAAACGATGGTTTCTGTACCGCTCACCATTTTTGTTTTGGCATCTACGGTAATATCCATAGTATATTTTCCGTGGTTCTGCCAATAATTTTTTCCTGGTTTTCCGTCCATAGAACGCGTTCCTTTGGCGTAAGCTTCTTTAATATTTCTAGGCATATAAAGCTCTTGTGCAAAGCTTGTTTGTGCCAAAAACAAAAATGCAATACATGCAAATTGTAATAGTCTTTTTTTCATAAGCTGGTTTTTGGTTTTATAAAATTTAAGTGTTTTATAATAAGACCGAGTTTTTAAAATAAAGTTACAAAATTGATAAAATTTATCTTCCAAGTTACAAAATCAAAAAACTTAGCAACTTAGAACCTTAGTATCTCAGCATCTTATAAAAAAGAAAAACCGTCTAATTCTAAAAGAAAAAGACGGCATCTACAATTAATATATAACCTTGATACTACAAAATATAGTCGGTATTAATGAAGTTTGATTCTTTGCTGTTTAGCAATTCCTGCAAAATTTCATTGTTATAAGCGATATCTTTTGAAGCGACAAACGTACGAATTGAGAAAGAACGCAAAGCATCTGGAATACTTAAAGTACCAACAGCAGAATCTTTACGACCTGTAAATGGGAAAGCATCCGGACCTCTTTGGCAAGAGCTGTTTAAGTTCACACGGCACACTAAATTTACCAATGCATCAATCAGCGGTGCAAGGGTTTTAATATCTTTTCCGAACAAACTTACCTGCTGCCCGTAATTAGATTCTGCCATATCTTCAAGTGGTTCCTGAATATCTTTGAAAGAAATAATTGGAACTACAGGACCAAACTGCTCTTCGTGATACACACGCATTTTGTTATTTACCGGATATAAAACAGCCGGAAAAATATAATTATCAGTATGTTTTCCTCCTTTTTCATTCAGTACTTTCGCGCCTTTGCTTGTTGCATCGTCAATTAATCCCTGAATGTATTTTGGTTTATCCGTTTCCGGAAGCGGTGTTAAAGTCGCACCTTTATCCCACGGATTCCCAAATGGTAATGCATCTACCTTTTCAGAGAATCTTCTGTTGAATTCCTCTGCAATAGATTCGTGAACATATAATACTTTTAAAGCTGTACAACGCTGACCATTAAAAGATAAAGTTCCTGTAATACATTCCTGAATTGCCAAATCTAAATCGGCATCCGGAAGGATAATCGCCGGGTTTTTAGCTTCCAAACCTAAAATTAAACGTAATCTGTTTTTATTTGGATGCTGATCTTGTAAAGCAATCGCCGATTTACTATTTCCAATTAATGCCAGAACATCAATTTTTCCGGATTTCATAATCGGAGAAGCAACTTCACGCCCTCTACCGTAAACAATATTAATTACACCTTTTGGGAAACTACTTCTAAAAGCTTCTAATAATGGTGAAATACATAAAACCCCATGTTTTGCAGGTTTAAAAATCACGGTGTTACCCATAATTAAAGCCGGAATCAACAATGAGAAAGTTTCGTTTAATGGATAATTGTATGGTCCAAGACACAAAACAACTCCAAGAGGTCCGCGGCGAATCATAGCGTTTACACCCTGCACTTTTTCAAAATGTGCGCTACGTCCGTTTAATTCTTTATAACTGGCAATTGTGTCGTAAATATATTCGACAGTTCTGTCAAATTCTTTTTGAGAATCGCCAAGGTTTTTTCCAATCTCCCACATTAAAAGTTTTACCACTTCTTCGCGGGTTTCTTTCATCTGTTTAACGAAATTCTCCATGCATTTAATACGGTCAGCAACTTTCATTGTTGGCCATAATCCTTGTCCTTTATCATAAGCCGCATTTGCAGCTTCAACAACTTCGGCAGCTTCGGCTTCGGCCATAAAAGGAATGGAACCTAATAAAGTAGGTGTGTATTTTTCTGTAGAAGAAATAGTCGAAAAAACAGGTGTGGTTTGCCCTGTCCATTGTTTTAATTCTCCATTTACAAGGTAGGTATCTTGATTTATAAGGCTTTTAATTTCAAATTCTTCAGGAATTAAACTCATAATCTGGTAATTTTTATTTGGTTATTAATAGCATTTTAATGAAAAAAGAGGCTTTTTTTCGCCTCTTCTTCATTTTTATGGTTGTACGGTTTCGCCTTCCCAGTCCAGGATTCCGCCTAGCAGATTATAGGCATTTTCTATACCTAACTCATTCATAATCTGACATGCTTTAGCGCTTCTTGCTCCAGAACGGCAATACACGTAGTAGTTTTTATTTTTATCTAATTCTTCGATTTCATAAATAAAACCCTGACCTTTATTGATATCAATGTTTACAGCATTTTCAATATAGCCATCATTAAATTCGTCTTCAGTTCTTACGTCCAGTATAACTGCATTCTCGTCAGCAGCCAGCTGATTAACCCAATCTTCTTGTGATAAATTCATAATATGTGTTTTTTGTAAAATTACGACGTTTCTATTAATTAAAAACGTTCAAAATGCGATTTCGATTATTATTCTCAGAAAACGTTTTAGAGAAACTATTATAATCAGTGAAACACAAATTTACTTACTATTTTCAAAAATACACTCTATAAAATCGATAGAAAATAGGATTTTTTCATTTATGTAAAATACTCTTAAATATAGTTTTCTCACAATTTATGATAGTTGAATCTAGTATCTTTGTAAAAAATTATAGTTTTTAATCTCTTTTTGATAAAATATTTCGTCACGAATTGCAGAAATTTTCATGATGAATTCGTGAGATTCGCGGCAAAAAAATACACTAAAATGCAAAATTCATTAAAAAATATCTTTCCTAATTTCTCCAGCGAACTCATTGCTACAATTGAAGAAAACGGAAGCCATCAGGATTTTGAAGCCGGAACTATTTTAATGCGAACCGGACAATATATCAAAAACACGGTTTTGATTACCAAAGGAAAAATCAAAATTTATCGCGAAGGCGAAGATGGCGGCGAATTTTTAATGTATTATCTCCAGCCCGGACAAGCCTGCGCTATTTCTATGATTTGTACCGCAAAAAGCGAAAAGAGCCAGATTATGGCAAAAGTAGTCGAAGATGTTTCAGTAATGATGATTCCGCTGCAAATGATGGACAAATGGATGATGGAACATCGTTCCTGGTATGAATTTGTTATTGAAACGTATAGAAGCCGTTTTGAAGAAGTTCTGGAAGTGGTCGATAATATCGCTTTTCGTTCTATGGACGAACGTTTGGAGTTTTATTTAAAAAGACATTCTGATGCCTGCGGATGCTCTGAAGTCAAACTTTCTCACCAAGAAATCGCCACCGAATTAAATACCTCCAGAGAAGTTGTTTCCAGATTACTAAAAAAAATGGAACAACGAGGTTTGGTCAAACTCAACCGAAACCAAATTGAATTATTAAACACAAATTTCACTAATTAACACAGATTTGATTATTGAAAAATGTCAGTTCGAGCGAAGTCGAGAACCCGCAAAGCATTTCGACTTCGCTCAATATGACATATGACTTCGTGTTAATTAGTGAAATTTGTGTTTAATAATTCTTTCTGTGATAAATGTTACTGTGAGTTTCTAATTTCCGAAGCAACTTTGCATAAAAATAAATGCAATGGAATATTTAGGGTATTTTGCTTCGATAATAATCGGGATTTCGCTGGGCTTAATTGGCGGCGGCGGCTCTATTCTGACTATTCCCATCTTGGTTTATCTTTTTAAAGTAAATCCTGATCAGGCTACTTCTTATTCTTTATTTATTGTTGGATTAACCGCTTTATTCGGAAGTTACAGCCATTATAAAATGGGAAATTTAAAACTAAAATCGGCTTTATATTTTGCGATTCCGTCTGTGATTTCGATTTTGATAATTCGAGAAGTTATATTTCCTCAAATTGCTGCGACACTTTTTTCTATTGCCTCTTACACCGTTTCAAAAGATTTCCTGATAATGATTGTTTTTTCGGTATTAATGATAACCGCAGCAATTTCGATGATTAGAAAAAACCTTCCTGAAATGAAAAGTACCGAAACCAATTATCCTCAATTAAGCTTTATTGGTTTTTTAGTGGGAATCGTAACGGGATTTCTCGGCGCGGGCGGCGGATTTTTGATCATTCCTGCACTTTTGTTTTTTGCCAAATTACCCATGAAACAAGCTGTTGGCACTTCATTATTGATTATTACAATTAATTCCTCAATAGGTTTTGGAGGTGATTTATATATTGGAACTCCAATCGATTATACTTTTTTATTAGGCGTTTCAGGAATGGCACTTTTAGGAATGCTTATCGGAAGCCAGCTTTCTAAAAAAATTGACGGTGCAAAATTAAAACCTCTTTTTGGCTGGTTTGTTCTCGTAATGGGATTTTATATCATTGCTAAAGAGGTTTTGTTTTAGAAGTTATTTCTTCTCGCAGATTTTGCAGATAAGCAGATTTTTTTCTTTAAATAATTTTATAAAAGCTCCAGTTTAAAGCTAGTTTTCGCATTTTTGTCATTTCGACGAAGGAGAAATCTGCGCAAGAAACTCTACAAAGATTGAACTCTCGTTGCGTAGCTTCTTGCGCAGATTTCTCCTTCGTCGAAATTACACTGATTGTGGTTATTTTTGTTTAAAACTAAAGTTCCTTTCAATCTTTGTTTAAAACTTTGACAAAGATGAAACTATTTAGATTGTTTTCTTTTCAGTAGTTTTAGCATTTGGTTTTCTGTAAAATAAATACCTTAAAACCAAAGTATAAAAAGTAAAAATTGAAGTTGTTAAAGTTCCAACAACAAACAAAAATTCTGTTTGTGAAAGAATAAAGAATTTATACGATGCGCCAGCTCCGTGCAGTAAAATAACAAGCGCAATAAAAATCGCCCATCTTGAGGAAAAAATAAAAGCTTTTTTGGCATTTTCTTGTCTTAGCTTTCTTTCCAGACTTTCATTTGCCTGTTCGATTTCAAATCTTTTCAGTTCGATATATTCCGAATGACTTTTCGGATCATAAGGTCTCATTAAATGATCTTCTTTTTCAGCTTCTTTAGTTACATCTTTCGGAACATTAATAATATCGTTTCCTAAAGCGCTTTGCGGTAATTTTTCTGCTAAAGTTTTTTCCATTAACTATTTAGTTTTTCCTTATAATATTCTCTAATTAAATCATTTCCGATAACAGCATCCTGCGTTCCGTCCCAAGTCTGCGACCACGGACTTCCCTCTTCATGCGTCAATGCCGAAAGCTGCAAGCCCGATAAACCTTTATAATTGTCCCAGATTTTTTTCAGGAATTCTTTGTCTTCCTCTTTCAGTGGAGTTTTTGCAGATAAATTCAGTAAAAATGGATCAACAGGATCTTTACCAAACATTCGTATGGCGTAATACAAATCCGGAATAACCGCTCCATATTTCCATGCCTGGATTTCATTCTCAAAAAGCGGCTTTCCGGTGATTCCTAAATGCCATCCATCTGAAATATAAGTAAGCTTTAGCAACTTCATTGGGTCAAGTCCCATACCCTCTTCTTTTGCCAGCTCAATAAAATACTTCGCTATGTCAAAACAATTATACATTTTCTAAAATTTTAATTATTTCTCTTCTAACAAAACTAATAAAAAGGAAATCAAATACACTATTTGTAAAAATTATATTAAGAAAATTTAATGTCTAATATTTGAGCGTTGTCTCCGGCCGGGATATCCACTATATCTTTTTCTTACTAAAGAAGCAAGAAAAAGGATACCGCTCCTATCCCTAACGCAGAATTTAATCACTCAAATAATTTTTTTTATTGTATCGAAAATTGATTTTGGAGTAAAATCTGGAAAATCATTTATAATTTTTTGAATAACGTCTTTTTTGAGCATATCTTCTCTATTGTAACTTCTTAAAAAGGGATATTTCTCTTTATACAAACTTTCAAGAGCATGCCCTTGGAAAAGATTAAATTCAAAAGAAACCTTTAATTTCCAATCATTATGCAAATCATAATCTTGTTTATTATCAGAATTCAAACCTAAATCGTTTAAAACTTTATCTATAATCATTTGTGCTTCTTCTTCTTTCAAACTTCCAATTTCAGAATACTTAGAAATCCTATCTATTCCAAAGTCGGTAATTTGTTTTTTTGTTTCTCTAATAAAAAGCAGTCCCATCATCAATGGGTCTAAAAGATAATTCTCAATCGAATATCGTTCATTTTCTCCTAAAACAATTATTCTATCTCTACTTTCATTAGCTGTGTCCCAATCTATAATTCCATAAATTAATTCATTCCCATTTTCGTACAAATTATTAACTACAGCAATTACATCTGTACAATTTGACCCTTCTGAAGTTCTTGCCGCTAAATAAATAGGATCTGAATTTATTTTATCTGTTCGTAAAAGAATGTTTGTGAGAAACTCATAATAAACTACATCATATTTACTTTCAACAAAAACTTGTCTTCTTTTATCATTAGATATTTTTAAAAAAGGAATATCACTAGATAATAGTTCGATTGCTTTCTGCACTGATATCTTATGAGGCACAGGGTTACCTCGTTCTATCTGATATATTGAAATACCTTCTGATGAAATTACTGTAGTTGGTGAATGAGTTGTTATAACAGCAGGTATACCACTAATATCAACAATATTATTATTCAATATTTGAACCATTTTTCGAGACAT
This sequence comes from Flavobacterium sp., assembly GCF_039595935.1. Lineage (NCBI taxonomy): Bacteria > Pseudomonadati > Bacteroidota > Flavobacteriia > Flavobacteriales > Flavobacteriaceae > Flavobacterium > Flavobacterium sp. The sequence goes on from NZ_JBCNKR010000004.1 coordinate 1,406,033, forward strand.
TGATGGATGCAAAGCAGCATCAGGTTCGTCTATTAATAAAAAATCAGGTTTATTATCAACTCCATTAGAGTTATAAATAGCTAACGCCAAAGACATCAAAACTTTTTCCCCAGTGGACAAATCTTGAGAAGAAATTTCTGTTCCATTTTGTCTATCAATAAGCCTAAAATTAAAGTTTAAATCTGCTCTGCTACCTAAAGGAGAATTTACAGTGTATGGAACATTTATTTCATCAAGTATAGTATTTACAAAATCCCATGGAGGAACTCCATTTTTTTTTATAAATTCCTCTTCAGATAAAATTTCAGATGTAGTAGGGAGGTCTTGCGACAAATAATATTTATTCACATTATTTTCTTCAAATAATCTATGATAATTTTTAAAAATTAAAGCAAACTGAGCTGTAAAAAAATCATTTTCAGCCATAATCGATACATCGAAATTATTAAAAACATCTTCTTCGGTTATCTCTTCAATTTTTTTTCCAATTTTTGGAATAACTTTTATAGCAATTTTGTTAAAGCTAGGATCACCTGAATAAATCATCAAATTAGCCTGATTTAATGCCGCATTAGCACTCTTTGTTCTAATAACTGCACTCTTAAACTGATCGTAAAAACCTTTTATCCAACTTATTATATTAGAAGGATTACATTCCTCTTGAATTTGGGAATTTAAACCATTAAATGGAATATATCTTATATTTAAAACTTTATTTCCATCAATATATACTTCGCTAAATTCATTATTAGAAATAGCTTCCAATAAATGGGTTTTACCACTACCATTTAAGCCTGTTAAAACTGAAAAATCAGGAAGTTCAAATTCACAAACATCTATTGATTTGTATTTTTTTTTTATTATAATTTTTATCATATTTGGTATATCGTTTTACAAATAAATAATATTTTTCATAACTAAAACATCAATGCTCCCCATACCCAACATCATCCATTTTTCCACTAAAAACACGATATTGAATAATAAAATAAATAATTACCAGAAACAAAGCCACAAAAAACCAGCTTAATCCCGCATTCAATCCGTATTCGTGAGCGGCTGTGTTGTAAATCGTTAATGATGGATTTACTTTATTGGTTGAAGGCAGAACATTCGGGAAAATCGAAACGGCGGTTGAAGCGAATCCGCCCACTAAAAAGAAAGTCGAAAACATGAATCCGTAACCGTCTTTTTGAAACGAACGAACTTTAAACAATCCCAAAATTCCAACAAAAGTTAAAAGCGGGAAAAACCAAAGAATTGGATTTTCAACGAAATTATGAAATGGTTTTGGTTCGATAAAATGCCAAACCTGCAACGAAATACAAACTAAAACCAGCAAAACAATATTCAGCACAAAAACCACATTTTTAAGTTTTGGGTTTAAAGATGAATTCGTTTTATAAATAATCCAGTTCGCGCCGTGAATTGTTAATGCAACAACACTTACAATTCCCAGAAAAAGTGTAAACCAGTCAATAATTCCCAATTCATTTGCCTGCGGACTAAAAGTTGGATTCCACAAAGGCAGAAAGAAATAATGTGCTTCTTGTGTCGAAACGCCGTTTTGAACCATTCCGAGATTTACGCCGCGAACAATATTTCCTAAAGCAATTCCGAAGAAAAGTGCCAAAAGTAAACTCGCAATTCCGAAAGCTTTATCCCAAATCGTTTCCCACATGTGATTATGAATCTGTCCGCGCATTTCCAATCCGATTGCACGGAAAATCAAAAGCCATAAAATCATAATCAACGGTAGATAAAATCCGCTGAAAGATGACGCATATAAAGTTGGAAAAGCAAAAAACAAAACACCGCCGGCGGCAATAAGCCAAACCTCATTGGCATCCCAAAACGGACCAATTGAGTTTGTAATTACTTTTTTATCTCTTTCTGTATCGGCAAAAAACAAATGAATAATTCCTGCACCAAAATCATAACCGTCTAAAACCAGATAAACGGCCAGAATTCCCATTAAAACTACGTACCAAAAAAACTCCATACTTATATTTTTTCTGTTGAAAGTTCCACATGATGAGGCCCTTTATTGATAATTTTTCCAATCAAAAGTAAAAACAACATTCCTAGTAAAAGGTATAAACCAATAAAACCAAGTAATGTAAACAAGGTATTTCCGGATGAAACTGTAGGCGATGCACCGGATGCGGTTCGCAGTAAATTATAAACCAGCCATGGCTGTCTTCCTAATTCTGCCGTATACCAGCCTGTTGTATTAGCAATGTACGGAAATGGCATCATGAACATAAGCGACCATAAAATCCATTTGGTTTGAAATAATTTCCCTCTTATTAATTGAAAAAGCGAAAGAACCATTAAACCGATAAAAACAGTTCCGAGACCCACCATAATATGATACGCATAATACAATCCCGAAATATTGGTTGGATGCAAATCTTCTTCAAACTGATCTAAACCTTTAATTTCCTGATCCCAGTTTCCGTAAGTCAGAAAACTTAAAATATTTGGAACTGCAATTTTATTATCGAGTTTTTTGTCTTTTACATCGGGCTGACCAATTAAAACAATTTCAGAACCTCTTTTTTCGGTATGAAAAATTCCTTCCATTCCGGCGAAAGTTACGGGTTGGTATTTCACAACATTTTTTGCCAGTAAATCTCCAGTAGGAACTGCAACAACAATACTCGAAATCAATCCGAAAACAACTCCTGTTTTCAAGAACAATTTCCCAAAAGAAACATTCTTTTTACTCAAAATATAAAAAGCTCCAATTCCGGCCACAACAAAAGAACTTGTTACAAGTGATGCAGCCTGGTTGTGCAGATAAGAAGGCCAAAGCCAAGGATTTAGAAATAAAGCCTGAAAATTATTCAGAACAAATTTTCCGTTTTCAAGGATTTCATAACCCACCGGATTCTGCATCCAGGAATGTGTGGCAATGATTAAAAATCCGCTGGCCCAGGAACCAATCATAATTAATAATCCGGTTACAAAATGCCATTTATGTCCGAGAAGTTTTTCTCCAAACAAAAACAAACCTAAAAACGACGATTCAAGAAAAAACGAAAACATTCCTTCCATTGCAAGCGTTTGTCCAATGATTCCGCCTGTTAACTCGGAGAATTTTGCCCAATTAGTTCCAAACTGAAATTCCATCGGAATTCCGGTTACAACGCCCATTGCAAAATTGAGAGCGAAGATTTTCATCCAGAAATGGGTAGCGTGATTGTATTGTTCGTTTTTAGTTTTTAGATATTTCCACTTGAAGTAAACAATAATGAGCGAAAGACCCATTGTAAGCTGTGGAAAAAGATAATGAAAAGTAATCGTGAAAGCGAATTGCATTCGATCATAAAAGAGCATTTCTTCCATAATGGTAATTTGTTTATGAAGTTCTACAAATTTAACCATTACAACCCGAAATAACGTCCTTTAAAAAAAGTTTATCGCCTGATATTTGTTAAACTTTTCAACAATTTAAAAGTAAAAATGACACTTGTCTTTTTATAAAGAAAGTTTGTCATTCTGAGGAACGAAGAATCTTCGTAAGTGGCTCGACAAAGATTGACGCTTTTGATTGCGGAGTTACTTGCGAAGATTCTTCGTTCCTCAGAATGACAATATTGTACATAAAATCTCTATTTCTATGTCTTTAAAAACCTATTTCTTCAAAATTCCTTTTTCGACACTTTCATTAATCAAACCTTCAGCGTAATTCCATAAAGAGGCTGAACCATTTTTAATTACGCTTTTTTTCTCGTAAACCTTATCATATTTTACATCAAACTCTTTCCATGTTCCGCCGTTGTTCGAAGTATTTTGTAATAAAGGTTCTAATCTGTCCATAGATCTTGCAAATTTGGCTTCGTTGGTTTCTCCAGCTTCAAATTCTTCCCAAATAGCAATAAAATCTTCGGCTTGTTTTTTAGGCAGCAAACCAAAAATTCTATTTGCCGCCAATCGTTCTTCATCTGTATTATCATGATTTTTTACTGTATCGTACATAAAAACATCTCCAGCATCGATTTCGACAATATCATGAATCAAGACCATTTTTACGACTTTCAAAACATCAATCGGTTCATTTGAATGTTCTGCCAAAACAATTGCCATCAAAGCGAGATGCCAGCTGTGTTCTGCATCATTTTCACATCTGTCGCTGTTGAATAATTTTGTCTTGCGCTGAATATATTTTACTTTATCAATTTCTTTTATGAAAGCAATTTGATTTAATAAATCTTCTGTGTTCATTTTTATTTAGTTTAATATGACATTCGTCATTTGCAAAATTAAAGCTTAAAGCGTAATTGCTCAACTTAAAATCCATTTATATAACACATATGACGTAATCAATATTTTTTTTACACAGAAATCAAATTTCTGTAACATAAGTCACCTATTTTAAAAGAAAACAGAGTTATCTTTGTATTCCCATTATTTTTCAAATTATACCATGAAAATAGAACAAATTTACACCGGATGCCTCGCACAAGGTGCATACTATATAACTTCTAACGGAGAAGCGAGCAATTATTGACCCGTTAAGAGAAATTCAGCCGTATTTAGATCGTTTAGAACGTGATAACGTTAAACTGAAATACATTTTTGAAACGCATTTTCACGCCGATTTTGTTTCAGGACATATCGATTTAAGCAAAGAAACGCAAGCTCCAATTGTTTACGGGCCAAATGCTGCCTGCGAATTTGACTGCATTTCTGCAAAAGACGGACAGGAATTCAAAATTGGAGATGTAACGATAAAAGCTTTACATACTCCGGGTCATACAATGGAAAGCACCACTTATTTATTGATTGACAAAGACGGAAAAGATCATGCTATTTTCTCTGGAGACACTTTATTTATTGGCGATGTCGGACGTCCTGATTTGGCTCAAAAAGCTGCCGGAATGACTCAGGATCAATTAGCCGGAATTTTATTTCATTCCTTAAGAGATAAAATTATGACTTTAGCCGATGACGTAATTGTTTATCCGGCGCACGGTGCCGGAAGTGCCTGCGGAAAAAACATGAGTAAAGAAACCGTTTCGACTATCGGAAATCAAAAAGCGACCAATTATGCGTTACGCGCTAATATGACCGAAGCTGAATTTATTAAAGAAGTTACCGATGGTTTACTGCCTCCTCCAGCCTATTTCAGCATGAACGTTGCCATGAATAAAAAGGGCTACGAAAGCTTTGAAACCGTTTTGCATAACGGAATGAAAGAAATTAAAGCCGAAGAATTTGAGGCTGTTGCCGAAGAAACCGGAGCTTTAATTTTAGATACACGAAAAAGTGGTGATTTTGCCAAAGGATTTATTCCACAATCTATTAATATTGGGATCAATGGTGATTTTGCGCCGTGGGTTGGAACTTTGATTGGAAATGTAAAACAACCTATTATATTAGTGACAGAATTGGGTCTTGAAGAAGAAACTGTTACGCGTTTAAGCCGTGTTGGTTTTGATACCATTATTGGTCATCTTGAAGGCGGTTTTGAAGCTTGGGAAAAAGCTGGTTTTGAAATTGATACCGTAAACCGAATTTCGGCAGAACAATTTGCTTCTAAGTTCAACATCAAAGAAGATAAAGTTATCGATGTTCGTAAAGAAACCGAATACGAAGCTGAACATATTGAAGATGCTTACAGCAAACCTCTTGCTTATATTAATGACTGGGTAAAAGATATTAACCCGAATGAACATTTTTTTCTGCATTGTGCCGGCGGTTACCGCAGTATGATCGCAGCTTCGATTTTACAAGCTCGTGGTTTCAGAAATTTTAGCGAAATTGACGGTGGTTTTGGAGCCATCACAAAAACTGAAATTCCAAAATCAGATTTCGTTTGTCAGAGTAAGGTTTTAAAAGCATAAACATTGAACATAAAGTTTAACCATATAAGTGATATAAGTTCATTTTAGTTTAGGGCGTTTTTAAGCCTGCTTCTTATATTCCTTAGCTTTTCTAAGTTATATAAGAAACTCCAACTTATAATTTCTTATATAACTTATATGGTGGAAAAAACACTTAATTTTTAAATTATATATGAGTTTACTAGAAATTATTCGTGAACCTTGGCCTTGGTACATTGCAGGCCCTTTGATTGGGTTGACTGTTCCTATTTTATTAATTATCGGAAATAAATCTTTTGGGATTAGTTCTTCGCTTCGTCATATTTGTGCGGCTTGTATTCCCGCAAATATTTCGTTTTTTAAATACGACTGGAAAAAAGAAAGCTGGAATTTATTCTTTGTTTTGGGAATTTTCTTTGGCGGAGCTATTGCAGCTTATTTGCTTTCAAATCCAAATGCTGTTGAAATTGCTCCTGAACTTTCTGATCAATTAGCAGGTTACGGAATCACGGATCATACAGGTTTAGTTCCGTCTCAGTTATTTTCCTGGGAAAGTTTATTAACTCTTCGCGGATTTATTATGATGATTGTGGGCGGATTTTTAGTTGGTTTCGGAACACGTTACGCTGGTGGATGCACGAGCGGACATGCCATTATGGGATTATCAAATTTACAATGGCCTTCATTAGTAGCTACAATCTGTTTTATGATTGGCGGTTTTGTAATGTCACTTTTGATTTTACCTTATATTCTTTCACTTTAAAATTTGAAAAATGAGCAATTTAGAAAATAAAAATACAGACAGCGAAGGAATTAACGCAAGCCATAAAAAAGAAAATGCATTCGTAAATCTTAAATATTTAATCGTTGGAATCTTTTTCGGAATTGTATTCGTAAAAGCCGAAATTATCAGCTGGTTCCGCATTCAGGAAATGTTCCATCTGCAGTCATTTCATATGTATGGCGTAATCGGAAGCGCTGTCGCAGTTGGTGTTTTATCGGTTTTCATCATTAAAAAATTCAATATTAAAACTCTGCAGGGCGAAAAAATCGAAATTCAGCCAAAAACTTTCAGCAAAGGACAAATTTATGGCGGATTAATGTTTGGTTTTGGATGGGCAATTACAGGAGCTTGTCCGGGACCTCTTTTTGCTCAAATCGGAACTGGAGCAACAGTTATCGTGGTTACTTTATTGAGCGCTATTGCCGGAACCTGGTTTTATGGATTAATTAAAGATAAATTGCCACATTAAAAAATGAATTCAACAGAAAAATTATCATTAAGAAAAGCAAATCTTTCTGAAATACCTCAAATTTGGAATATCCTGCAAGATGCTATTGAACAAAGACGATTAGACGGAAGTACACAATGGCAAGACGGATACCCAAATGAACTTTCTATTAAAAATGATATAGAAAACGGCTATGGATATGTATTTACAGAAAACGAGTCGATTTTGTGTTATGCTGCCATTATTTTCGACAAAGAGCCTGCTTACGAAAATATTGAAGGCAAATGGCTGAGCAACGGCGACTATACTGTTGTACATCGCGTGGCAGTTTCAAAATTGGCAAAAGGAAAAGGTATTGCTACAAAATTATTTGAAAGTATTGAAGGTTTAGCTATCGAAAATAATGTTTTCAGCATAAAAGTTGACACGAACTTCGACAATATTCCTATGCTTAAAATTTTAGAAAGATTAAAATATACCTATTGCGGCGAAGTTTATTTCAGAGGCGCAGCCAGAAAAGCATTTGAAAAAAGATTGATCTAAATATCTAATCTCAAAATTACAATTAAACCCGACAGGTTTTGAAAACCTGTCGGGTTTATTATTTTAACTGGACAAACTTTGTCAAAGTTTAAAACTTTGACAAAGTTAAGTTCTTCATCAATTTTTAATTTCATTTTGTTAAGTTTGTTTAAAACAAACAAGTCCCTTAAAAGCCACATACAGATGAATCGTTCAGAACAGTTATCCAGATTACAAAATACAGAAAATTGGGACGTAATAATTATTGGCGGCGGAGCAAGCGGACTTGGAACTGCTATTGATGCTGCGAGCCGAGGTTATAAAACCATTTTACTGGAAGCTGTTGATTTTGCAAAAGGAACTTCCAGCCGAAGCACTAAACTGGTTCATGGCGGCGTACGTTATTTAGAACAGGGCGACATACATTTGGTTAGAGAAGCTCTAAAAGAAAGAGGATTGATGGCTCAAAATGCAGGTCATTTGGTCAAAAACCAATCGTTTGTTATTCCGAATTACAATTGGTGGAGCGGTTATTTTTATACTATCGGACTAAAAATCTATGATTTATTGTCGGGATGTTTGAGTTTAGGGAGTTCGAAATACATTTCAAAAACAAAAACTATTGAAATGCTTCCGAACGTACAAGAAAACGGATTGGTAAATGGCGTAATTTATCACGACGGCCAATTTGATGATTCTCGTCTGGCTGTTAATCTTGCACAGACTGCTGTAGAAAATGGAGCTTGCGTTTTAAATTATATTAAAGTTGTCAATCTATTAAAAGATGATAAAAATCAAATAATTGGTGTACAAGCAACAGATCAGGAAACAGGAATTACTTACGATTTAAAAGGTTCAGTTATCATAAATGCAACTGGAGTTTTTACCAATGCAATAATGAAATTGAACGATACTGTTTATAAAAAATATATCGTTCCAAGTCAGGGAATTCATTTGGTTTTTGATAAATCTTTCCTGCCGGGCGAACATGCTTTAATGATTCCGAAAACGAAAGACGGAAGAGTTTTATTTGCCGTTCCGTGGCACAATCGCGTTGTTGTGGGAACAACTGACACTTTAATAAAAAAACAAAGTCTCGAACCTATTGCACTAGAAAGTGAAATTCAATTTGTATTGGAAACAGCCCAGCGCTTTTTAGCAAAAAAACCAACAAGAGCTGATGTACTTTCGGTTTTTGCCGGTTTACGTCCGTTGGCTGCACCAAAAGAAGAAGGAAAAAGTACTAAAGAAGTTTCCAGAAGTCATAAAATTATTGTTTCAGAAACTGGTTTAATTACGATTACCGGAGGAAAATGGACAACATATCGAAAAATGGCAGAAGAAATAATAGACAAAGCCATACTAAAAGGTAAACTGCATAAAAAATCTTGTGTTACACAGCATTTACCTATTCACGGAAATAAAATCACGACTGCTATTGATCGGGAAAACTACCTATATATATATGGTACAGATATTCCAAAAATAGTACAATTACAAAATGACGACCCAGCATTAAAAGAAAAACTTCATCCGGATCATGAGTTTACTCTCGCCGAAGTGATTTGGGCTGTACGTTATGAAATGGCCAGAACCGTTGATGATGTTTTGGCTAGACGTGTTCGTTTGCTCTTTTTAGATGCCAGAGCCGCAATTCAGTCGGCTGAAAAAACAGCCCGATTAATGGCGAAAGAATTGGGTCGTGATGAAAACTGGATCGCTAAAGAAATTTCAGATTTTAATGAAATTTCAAAAGGTTTTCTTCTTTCTGAGTTTAGAAATGATTCAAAAAACAGATTTTTAAAAGATTCTATTCCCGAAAACAGTTGAAAAATTCTTGATTTTGGTTATCTCTCCTATTTCTTATTCCTAAAATTCATCTGATAAAAATCCTTTAAAAAAGTGGAGCATTCAAATTGGCCTCACGAGTTTACATTTTAATTAAATATCTAATTACTAAAAACTTAAACACAAAAAATATACTATATTTATATTCCTAAATAAGATTTGGAAAGTCAGATTCTTACACGCATTTTTTGAATTAACAAAAAATTAACACAACATTTGTATATACAACTATTAAAACTTCTACATTTGTATATACAAATTATACACTTACGACTATGACAATTGAAGAGGTAATTAAGAGTACAGTTAAGATGGATAATGCGAAAAAAGTTATTCTGAATATTATGTACACACAAAATGTGATTCAGGATCATTTCAACGAGTTAATCAAACCGTATGATTTATCCGGAGAACAATATAATGTACTGCGTATATTAAGAGGACAAAAGGGCAAACCAGCGAATATGTGCGTTATACAAGAGCGCATGTTAGCTAAAACAAGCAACACAACCCGATTGGTAGATAAATTATTACTGAAAGATTTCGTGACAAGAAATGTATGTCCGGGCAACCGCCGAAAAATTGAAGTTTTAATTACGCAAAAAGGACTTGATGTTTTAAAAGAATTAGACCCAAAGGTAGATGAGCATGAGCGCATATTTGCCGAAAATATAAGCCCTGAAGAATTAGAATTATTAAACAGTTTATTAGAAAAATACCGAACCCAATAAAATTAATATTATGAGTACATTATTAGAAAATCTAAATTGGAGATACGCAACTAAAAAATACGATGCATCTAAAAAAGTATCTTCTGCAGATTTAAATACTATTAAAGAAGCTGTTAGATTAGCTGCTTCATCATACGGATTACAACCTTATAAAGTTATTGTTGTAGAAAATCCAGAAATTAGAGAGCAATTAAAAGCTGCTGCTTACGGACAGACACAACTTACAGATGCTTCACAAATATTTGTTTTCGCAAATGACTTAAATGCAGGAGAAGAATCTGTAGCGGCTTACATTAAAAATATCAGCGAAACAAGAGGTATTCCTGTTGATGCATTAGGCGGATTTGCAGATATGATGAATGGCGTGATTTCTAACTTATCACAAGACGCTAAAAATATCTGGACAGCAAAACAAACTTACATTGCTTTAGGAACATTATTAGCAGCAGCTTCTGAATTAAAAATCGATGCTACTCCAATGGAAGGTTTCAATGCAGCAGAATTCAATAAAATCCTAGGTTTTGATAAACTTGGTTTAAATGCTACAGTTATCGCTGCTGTAGGTTACAGACATGATGAGGATGATGCTCAGCACTTCAAAAAAGTTAGAAAATCTCAAGAGGAATTATTTATCACTATATAATTATTAATCAAATTCAATTTTAACAACATGAAAAATTTAAAAACAATTGCAATTGCATTATTCGTAGCAGCAGCTGGTATTTCAGTAAACGCTCAAACTAAAAAAATCGACGTAAAAGCTTCTACTATCAAATGGGTAGGTAAAAAAGTAACTGGAGAGCACTCTGGAACTGTAAACTTCAAAGAAGGTGCAGTAGTTTTCAAAGGAAAAAAATTAGTTGGAGGAAGCTTTACAGTTGATATGACTTCATTAACTTCTACAGATTTAACTGGAGAATACCAAGGTAAATTAAACGGTCACTTAAAAGCTGACGATTTCTTCGGAACTGAAAAATTCCCAACTTCAAAATTAGTTTTCAAAAAAATTGGTGCTAAATCTGCTGACGTTTATACTGTAACTGCTGATTTAACTATCAAAGGAATCACTAAACCTGTAACTTTTGATATTACTGTAGCTGGAAACACTGCAACAACTGCTTTCAAAGTAGACAGAACTAAATATGACATTAAATATGGTTCTGGTAGTTTCTTCGAAGGTTTAGGAGACAAAACTATCAATGACGAATTTGAATTAGCTGTAGCTTTAAAATTCTAATTTCAGGCTTACTAATTCACACATAAGAAAAACCCCAATAGTTGATTCTATTGGGGTTTTTCTTTTTTATTTCTTTTCAAAAACATAACGTTGTTAATATTCTAATAACGCTTTCATAACAGCCATTCTGGTATTGATTAACATACGGCATCTAATTTTGAGCAAATTAAAAAATCAAAAACTAGAAATTAAAATTATAGTTATGAAAACAAAATTACGAATTGTTGTTATTCTTCTTTTAAACACTCTTTTCATACAAGCTCAACAGCAAACCAAAGGAATTATTGGCACCAATAACTGGATGAACAATTGGACTAATTTTAACCCTGCCAAACAAGAATACGGCGAAGCTACCAACATAATTGCAGGAAACATTGATAAAGATACCCGATTAGTAAAACGTAATGTATATCAATTAGTTGGAGTTGTATATGTTACCAACAATGCAACCTTAACTATTGAACCGGGAACAGTAATTCGAGGCGATGATAAAACCTGCGGTACGCTTGTAATTGCAAATGGATCGAAAATTGTAGCCGAAGGTCTGGAAACAGACCCGATAGTGTTTACTTCTAATAAAGAAATTGCCGATAGAAGGCCTGGTGACTGGGGCGGAATAATTATTTTAGGAAAAGCGCCAATCAATTATATGGGAGGTTTACATACACTTCCTTTTAATCTTGATCCGTTGCTAAATCACTACGGAGGTCAGGATGCTGAAGACAATTCCGGAATTTTAAAATATGTTAGAATAGAATTCGCAGGTAGAAAATTAAGCGCTGAAAAAGAACTTAACGGACTTTCTCTTGCCGGAATTGGCCGAAAAACAATTTTAAGTAATATTCAAATCAGTTTTTCAAACGATGATTCTTTTGAATGTTACGGAGGAGAATTAAACATGAATAATTTAATCTCATATCGAACTACAGATGATGATTTTGATTTTACACAGGGAGCACAAATCAACATCAATAACAGCATTGCCATTCGTCATCCGTTTTCATCAGATATTTCAGGATCAAGATGTTTTGAAGTCGATTCATACGATAAAGTTCAAAATACGGATATGAGCAAAAAAATGACTAGAATTAATGCGAGCAACATTACTTTGGTTAATTTAGAAGAAAACAATCAAGGGCTGGTTAGAGAATCAGTTCATATTAGAGAAAATACTTATTTTAGTTTAAGCAATAGCATTGTTTCTGGTTTTTCTCCTTTTGTTTTATTAGAAAGTAATATTGGAGAAGGAAATGAAAACTTGTCAAAAATGAGTTTCAAAAACATAATTGTAAACAATTGCAATGGTGGAATTACAAGTGAATCGTCTAGTTCTGATGCCACAATACAAAATTATTACAATCCAAATTCGAATATAGAATACTCAAAATGGAAGAACAGTGAGTTGTTTACATTGCCAAATATCAAAGGAAATCCAGATTTTAGAGCTAACGTAAACAATACAATAGCGATTGGAAATTAAGCTTTTATAGAAAGCCGAGAATCTAAAATTTAACAAATTTTAAAAATTCGAAAAGTTTTTTTTGAGATTTTATGTATTCTAATTCAAATTACATTTATATCTTTGTCATATCAAAATAAAGAAATGAGAACAATAATGAACAATACTTGGTGGTGGAAGAATTTACGTCAAACGTCGTGAACGAAGCTTCCTATGGTATTTTCAAAACTATAAATATAAAAGGCTTGTCATCACGACAAGCCTTTTTTTTTGGCAGAAACTTTAGCAAAAACAAATATTAAAACTAAAAAACAACATACTTTGAAACCTTTTATACTCAACACACATTACAAACAAATTCTGGCAGACACCATTACGCCGGTTAGTATTTATTTTAAAATAAGAGATAAATTTCCAAACAGTCTGCTTTTGGAAAGTAGTGATTATCACGGAAATGACAACAGCTTTTCGTACATATGCTGCAACCCGATTGCTACGATAAAAATCGAAAACGAAACCATTTCTAAAACTTTTCCTGACGGAACTTCGGAACAAATTAAAATCGATGCTTCAACAAACATTCCAGAAGTTATTCAGGAATTTTCAAGCAAATTTCAATCAGAAAAAAACGATTTTAAATTCATCAATAACGGATTATTCGGATACATTTCTTACGACGCTGTTCGTTATTTTGAGAAAGTTTCGATAGCTAAAAAAGACAATGCGACTTCAATTCCGGATGTTTTTTACGCCGTTTATCAAAACATCATTGCGATTAACCATTTTAAAAATGAAGCCTATATTTTTTGCCATAGTGTTGATGGTAAAAATAATATTTCTGAAATCGAACAATTGTTACAGTCAAGAAATATTGCTTCTTATAAATTCTCTAAAGAAGGCGAAGGTTTTTCAAACTTAACCGATGACGAATTCAAACATAATGTGGCTTTAGCTAAAAAACACTGTTTCCGTGGAGACGTTTTTCAACTAGTTTTATCACGTCGTTTTACGCAAGGTTTTAAAGGGGACGAATTTAATGTTTACAGAGCCTTAAGAAGCATTAACCCTTCTCCTTACCTATTCTTTTTTGATTACGGAGATTTCAAAATTTTTGGGTCTTCGCCCGAAGCACAAATTATCGTAAAAAACAGAAAAGCCGAAATTCACCCAATCGCCGGAACTTTTAAAAGAACCGGAAATGACGAACGTGATGCACTTTTAGCCAAAGAACTTTCAGAAGATAAAAAAGAAAACAGTGAACACGTAATGCTTGTCGATTTAGCAAGAAATGATTTAAGCCGAAATGGTCACGATGTAAATGTGGAAAAATACAGAGAAGTTCAGTTTTTCTCTCACGTAATTCACTTGGTTTCAAAAGTTACCGGACATTTACATGATAAAGCTACTACAATGCAGGTTGTGGCTGATACTTTTCCAGCCGGAACTTTAAGCGGCGCTCCAAAACACAGAGCCATGCAGTTGATTGAAGATTACGAAAAAACAAATCGTAATTTCTACGGAGGCGCGATTGGTTTTATGGATTTTAACGGAAACTTTAATCACGCTATTATGATACGAACTTTTCTTTCTAAAAATCATCAGCTGCATTATCAGGCTGGCGCGGGAATCGTAGCAAGTTCTGATGAAGAAAGTGAAATGCAGGAAGTTTATAATAAATTAAGAGCGTTGAATACAGCCTTAGAAATGGCAGAAAATATATAGTAATCAGTCACAGTTTTTAGTCGCAGTTTAGAAACAAACCCAAAAAACAATAAACCCAAAAAAGAATATGAAAAACATCATTCCATTTGTAATTACAATTTTATTATTTACTGCTTGCGAAACGAAAAAAGAATCAGCAGCAATTCCGCTAACTGGAACCTGGCGTCTTATATCTGCAGAAACGACAGAAAAAGATTCGACGTTTTCGACTTTCAATTCAAAAACAAAAATGATTAAAATTATAAACGATACGCATTTTGCTTTTTTTAATCACGACTTAAATAATGGTAAAGATTCAACAAATGCAGTGTTTTTTGGAGGAGGCGGAAAATATACTTTAAAAGATAGTATTTATACCGAAAATTTAGAGTATTTCAACAACCGTCAGTGGGAAAATGGAAAATTTGAATTTGTTGTAAAGATCAAAAACGATACACTAACTCAAAAAGGAGTAGAAAAAGTAGAAAAATTAGGAATCGATCGCATTATTACTGAAAAGTACGTTCGAGAAAAATAAATAAAAAATTAGTTGCCAGTCTCTCCCGATAGCTATCGGGATCAGTTACAGTTTAAAACCTTAGCGACATAGAATCTCAGCAACTTAGAACCTTAGAAAAAATGAAAAAGATTTTAGTTATAGACAATTACGATAGTTTCACTTATAATTTAGTGCACTATCTGGAAGATTTAAACTGCGAAGTAACCGTTTACAGAAACGACGAATTCGAAATTGACGAAATCGCATCTTTCGATAAAATTTTACTTTCACCAGGTCCGGGAATTCCTGATGAAGCGGGTTTATTAAAAGCCGTAATCGAAAAATACAGTCCAACAAAAAGTATCCTTGGTGTTTGTTTAGGACAGCAGGCAATTGGAGAAGTTTTTGGAGGAACGCTTTCAAACCTTGATAAAGTGTATCACGGAGTTGCTACCAACGTAAAAACAGTAGTTTCAGATGAAATTTTATTTGAAGGTTTGGGCAGTGAATTCGAAGTTGGAAGATACCATTCATGGGTTGTAGACAGCAATTTACCTGAAGTTTTAGAAGCAACTTCAATTGATGAAAACGGACAAATTATGTCGCTGCGTCACAAAAATTATGATGTTAGAGGCGTGCAATTTCATCCTGAAAGTGTGCTTACGCCAAAAGGAAAAAGGATTTTAGAGAATTGGATTAAGAGTTAGATGTAAGTCAAAAGTTTTAAAGTCGAAAGTCATAAAGTCAAATATTAAGAACTTAACCTTTCACATTAAAACTAAAAAATTAATCAATTCTAAAAAACGTCAAAAGTGAAGACTTTAAGACCTTCGACTTTCGACTTTAAGACTTAAAAAAAATGAAAAATATATTAAACAAATTAATCAATCACGAAGTGCTTTCTAAAGAAGAAGCGAAACAAGTATTGATTAACATTTCAAGCGGTCAATATAATCCGAGTCAGATTTCTGCATTTTTGACTGTATATATGATGCGAAGCATAACAATTGATGAACTTTCGGGCTTTCGCGAAGCTTTATTAGAATTATGCATTCGTATTGATTTATCTGCCTATAATACCATTGATTTATGCGGAACAGGCGGTGACGGAAAAGACACTTTCAACATTTCAACATTAGCCTCTTTTGTATCGGCAGGAGCTGGAATTAAAGTTGCTAAACACGGAAACTACGGTGTTTCATCGATTTCAGGGTCGAGCAACGTAATGGAAAAAATGGGAATTAAATTCAGCAACGATCCATCGTTTTTAGAAAAATGTATTGACAAAGCCGGAATTTGTGTTTTGCATGCTCCCCTATTTCACCCTGCAATGAAAAATGTTGGGCCAATTAGAAAAGAATTGGCAGTAAAAACTTTCTTTAATATGCTGGGCCCAATGGTAAATCCATCATTTCCTCAAAACCAGTTAGTTGGAGTTTTCAATCTAGAATTGGCGAGAATGTACGCCTATTTATATCAAAATACCGATATCAATTTCACGATTTTACATTCGCTTGACGGATATGACGAAATCTCTTTAACTGGCCCAACCAAAACGATTACATCACACATGGAAGGAATGTTAAAACCAGAAGATTTTGGTGTTAAACTTTTATCTCAAACCGAAATTGAAGGTGGAAAAACTATCGAAGAATCGGCAGAGATTTTCACCAATATCATTTCAGGAAAAGGAAACGAAGCACAGAATAATGTAGTCTGCGCTAATGCTGCAATGGCAATTGCAACAGTTACAAAATGCTCTCCAAAAGAAGGTTTTGAATTAGCAAAAGAAAGTTTAGTGTCTGGAAAAGGACTTCAGGCACTTAAAACATTACAAGAACTAAGCAAATAAAAACAAACACAAATTTCACGAATTAGCACTAAACTTTGCGCCTTTGTGACTTTGTGGCAAAACAATAATCATGAATATTTTAGATAAAATAATATTTGACAAACAAAGAGAAGTTGTTCTTAAAAAATCGATTATTCCCGTTTCACAATTGGAAAGTTCAGTATTTTTTGAAAAACAAACCATTTCTTTAAGTCAGAAATTGAGAGAAAGCATCTCTGGAATAATTGCCGAACACAAACGCCGTTCTCCTTCAAAATCAATCATCAATAATAATTTCACGGTTGAAGAAGTGGTAAAGGGCTACGAAAATGCCGGAGCTTGCGGAATTTCTGTTTTAACTGATGGAAAATATTTTGGAGGATCTTTAGACGATTTACTTTTAGCAAGAGCTTCAGTAAATATTCCGCTTTTACGAAAAGAATTTATTGTTGATGAATATCAAATTCTGGAAGCAAAAGCACACGGAGCGGATTTAATTCTTTTAATCGCTGCAGTTTTAACCCGCGAAGAAATCAAATCATTATCTGAATTTGCTAAAAATTTAGGTTTAGAAGTTTTACTGGAAGTTCACAATCAGGAAGAATTGGAAAAATCGATTATGCCAAGTTTAGATATGATTGGCGTAAATAACCGAAACCTAAAAACTTTTGAAGTAAGCTTAGATTTCAGCAAACAATTGGCGTCTCAAATTCCAGATGAATTTGTAAAAGTTTCAGAAAGCGGAATTTCATCTATTGAAGCCATTCACGAACTAAAGCCATACGGTTATAAAGGTTTCCTAATTGGAGAAAACTTCATGAAAACCGACAATGCCGGACAAGCAGCTGTTGACTTTATAAGTCAGCTATAAGCCGTAAGCTATAGGCTATAAGCTTTTAGCAAAAAGTAAATAAAAAAATCAGCGCAAAGCAAAAAGCATAAAGCCTATTGCCTAAAGCTTAAAGCATTATAAAAAAATGAAACTCAAAATATGCGGCATGAAATATCCCGAAAACATTCTCGAAGTAGGCGCACTCCTACCCGATTATATGGGATTTATTTTCTGGGAAAAATCCGCGCGATATTTTAACGGAACAATTCCTGAACTTATAAAAACAATCAAAAAAACGGGTGTTTTTGTAGATCAAAGTCAGGAAGAAATTCTGGAGAAAGTAACAAAATACAATTTACAAGCTGTTCAGTTACACGGAAATGAATCGGTTGAATTTGTATCGGAACTAAAAAAAATATTACCAAAGAAAATCGAAATCATAAAAGCATTTTCTGCTGATGAAAATTTTGATTTTGAAAGTATAAAACCTTATGAATCAGTCTGCGATTATTTTTTGTTTGATACTAAAGGAAAACTTCCGGGCGGAAACGGAACAACATTCGACTGGACGATATTAAAAAAATACAATTCGAAAAAGCCTTTCTTTTTGAGCGGCGGAATCGGAATGAAAGAATTAAAAGCCATTGAAGAAATTTCAAAAAGCAATTTACCTATTTATGCTATCGATGTAAATAGTAAATTTGAAATCGAACCAGGGCTGAAAAATAGAAATTTATTTAGCAATTTCAAACGCAAATTTGATGTTGCCAACTTTTAAACTTTAACGAAATGAGTTTTAACGTCAACGAAAAAGGATATTACGGAGAATTTGGAGGAGCTTACATCCCGGAAATGCTCTATCCAAACGTAGAAGAATTACGTCAAAAATATCTAAGCATAATGGATGAACCAGATTTTAAAGCAGAATTCAACCAATTGCTGAAAGATTATGTAGGACGCCCAAGTCCGTTGTATTTTGCAAAGCGTTTATCTGAAAAATACAACACAAAAGTTTATCTAAAAAGAGAAGATTTAAACCATACCGGAGCGCACAAAGTCAACAACACAATTGGGCAGATTTTATTAGCAAAACGATTAGGTAAAAAAAGAATTATTGCCGAAACCGGAGCGGGTCAGCATGGCGTTGCGACTGCGACAGTTTGTGCTTTAATGGGAATTGAATGTATTGTTTACATGGGCGAAATCGACATTGCGCGTCAGGCTCCAAACGTAGCTCGTATGAAAATGTTAGGCGCAGAAGTTCGTCCGGCACTTTCAGGTTCACGTACTTTAAAAGATGCTACAAACGAAGCCATTCGTGACTGGATTAACAATCCGGTTGATACACATTATATTATTGGTTCTGCAATTGGACCTCATCCTTATCCAGACATGGTAACGCGTTTTCAGAGTATCATTTCAGAGGAAATCAAATGGCAGTTAAAAGAAAAAGAAGGTCGTGAAAATCCTGATTACGTAGTGGCTTGTATTGGCGGCGGAAGTAACGCTGCGGGAACTTATTACCACTTTTTACATGAGTCAGAAGTTGGAATTATTGCGGTTGAAGCTGCCGGAAAAGGTGTTGACAGCGGTCACAGCGCTGCAACCAGTAAATTAGGAAAAGTTGGAGTAATTCACGGTTGTAAAACCCTTTTAATGCAAACTCCTGACGGGCAAATTACAGAACCTTATTCTATTTCTGCAGGATTAGATTATCCGGGAGTTGGGCCTTTACACGCACATTTAGCGCAAAGTGGACGCGGAGAATTTTTCTCTGTGACCGATGATGATGCTATGAATGCAGGTTTGCAATTGACAAAATTAGAAGGAATTATTCCGGCAATCGAAAGTGCACATGCATTTGCGGTTTTAGACCAGAAAAAATTTAAACCTACAGATGTTGTTGTTATTAGTCTTTCAGGACGCGGTGATAAAGATTTAGACAATTATATTGACTATTTTAAATTGTAATAAAAATCGTAATTTGTGCATTTTTCGCAATAGCGGAATTAAAACAATCTAACGCTAACAAATAACGAGAAAAATAATAATTATGGAACAGTTATTCTCTTACGGAACATTACGATCAAAACAAATTCAAATGCAGATTTTCAATAAAGTATTAACTGGAACTGCAGACCAGCTTCTTGGTTATAAGTTAAAGAGTTTACAAATTGAAGAAGAATTTGGAATGGCTGATTATGTCGTGGCAGTACCAAGCGAAAACGCTTCGGAAGTTATACATGGCGTGGTTTTCAGTGTTACGGATGCCGATTTAGCAAAAGTTGATTTATTCGAATCTAATTCATACAGAAGAGTTCAGGTAAAATTGAAATCAGGAAAATCTGCCTGGGTTTATACTGAAAATAAATAATCGTAAAATATAAATTAAATGATCTTAGCTTCGGCACAAACAAAACCAACTCGAGGAGATATTGAATCCAATTTGTCAGATCATTATCGTCTTGTTGAATTGGCCGTACAAAATAATGCTCAATTGATCGTTTTTCCAGAAATGTCAATTACGGGTTACGAAAGACAAGAAGCAAATAAATTGATTTTCAAAAAAGAGGATTCTCGTTTAGATCATTTAAAAAAACTGTCTGCAGAAAATAATATCGTAATTATCGCCGGTGCACCAATTGAAATAGAATCCAGATTGTTTATTGGTGAATTTATTATTTCGCCAGACAATTCGGCTTCCATTTATACAAAACAGTTTTTACATGAAGGCGAAGATGAATTTTTCGAATCTTCTTTTGATAACAATCCGATTATTTCGATTGAAAATCAAAAAATTTCGTTTGCCATTTGTGCTGATATTGATAATCCGCTTCATCCGGAAAATGCCCGTAAAAATGAAACGGATATTTATATAACCAGTATTTTCTTTTCGCCAAATGGGATTCCGAATGCATATCGGGATTTGCAAAGTTACGCTGAGAAACACAAAATGAATGTTTTGATGTCGAATTTTAGCGGAGAATCCTGGGGTTCTCCATCGGCAGGTCAAAGTGCTTTTTGGAATAACAAAGGAGAATTAATCGGTCAGATGAATGATTCTGATTCCGGATTACTATTAGTTAAAAAACAAAATGATAATTGGACAAGCAAGGTTTTAAAATTTTAAAAATAATGCCACAGATTTCGCAGATTCTCATAGATTAAATTATTAAAAAATCATTGAAATCTTTTTAATCTGTGGCACAAAAAAACATAATAATGAACAGAATAACTCAAAAATTACAAGAAGATAAAAAGATCCTTTCAATCTATTTTTCTGCAGGATATCCGAACTTAAATGATACCGTTCAGATTATTCAGGATTTAGAAAAAAACGGAGTTGATTTAATCGAAATCGGACTTCCGTTTAGTGATCCTTTGGCAGACGGGCCAACAATTCAGGCAAGTTCAACGCAGGCACTTCATAACGGAATGACGACTCAGATTCTTTTCGATCAGCTGAAAAACATCCGCGAAAGCGTAAAAATTCCATTAATTATTATGGGCTATTTTAATCCGATGTTACAATACGGTGTTGAAGCTTTCTGTCAGAAATGTGCAGAAATTGGAATTGATGGTTTAATTATTCCAGATCTTCCTGTTGATGTTTATGCAGATGAATACAAAGCTATTTTCGAAAAATACGAATTAATTAATGTGTTTTTAATTACTCCTCAAACTTCAGAAGAAAGAATTCGTTTTATTGACAGCGTTTCAAACGGATTTATTTATATGGTAAGTTCTGCAAGTGTTACAGGATCTCAATCTGGATTTGGTGATGTACAAGAAAGTTATTTTGAAAGAATTGGATCCATGAATTTGAAAAATCCTCAAATTGTTGGTTTCGGAATTTCGAATAAAGAAACTTTCAGTCAGGCTACTAAATATGCAAAAGGTGCTATTATTGGAAGTGCTTTTATTAAACATTTAAGCGAAAGTGGAAGCGGGAAAATTGAGGAATTTGTTGGAGGAATTCGATAGATATAAGTTCTAATGGTATATGAAATTTTAATGCCATTTATTTTAAGAATCTATAAACAGAACCTTTTCAAATATTTTATACCTTTGAATAAAATCACTTATTATGGATTTAGAAGCCCGTAAAATATCATTTGTACAAGAATTCCTTAGGCTGCAAAATGAAGAAATAGTCAATCAGCTTGAAAATTTACTTCATGAGCAAAAAGTACAATTGTTGGATTTAGAAATGAAGCCAATGAGCCGAGATCAATTTAATAATGAAATTGATCAATCTATAAATGATGTAGCTCAAAACAGAATTACCTCATCCAAGGATTTAAAATCAAGAATTCGAAAATGGGATTAACTGTTTATTGGACTCAATTTGCAGAGGATAAGCTTATAGATATTTTTGAATACTACAAATATAAAGCAGGAGTTAAAGTTGCAAAAGCACTAGTAGATGGCTTGGTAGATGCTTCGCTTTCGCTTGAGTTTAATGCCTATGGCGGCCAAAAAGAGGAACTTTTATCTGACAGAATTCAAGATTTTAGATATTTAATTTTTAAAAATTATAAAATTATTTATTGGATTAATGAATACAAAAAAGCTATTTATATATCTAACATCTTCGATACCAGGCAAAACCCAACAAAACTTAAATTGGGTAAATAGATTTAAAAAGCTGAAACATTCATAGTTTCAGCTTTTTTTTGCTCAAAATTATCGAAACCGTTTTATGTTAATATTGTGTTAAAATAAAATTAAACAAGTGTTTAAATTAAACAACTGTTTAATTTTGTATCCGATTAGAAACAATATCATGTCACAGATCGAATTAAACGACAAAAAAATTCAGATTCTTAATGTTGCTGAAAAGCTGTTTTCAGAGAAAGGATATGAAGGGACGTCAATACGGGACATTTCAAAAGAGGCAAAAATCAACATTGCCATGGTTTCGTATTATTTTGGTTCAAAAGAAAGACTCTTAGAAGCTTTAATTTTTCACAAAACTGTTGATTTAAAACTACAACTCGAAAATTTATTACAAGAAAACATTCAACCTCTTGAAAGAGTCAATAAATTAATCGAAATTTACATTAACAGAATTTGTCTTAACAAGGGCATTTACAGGGTTTTACATTTTGAACTTTACAATAAAAAAAGAAAAAAGCCTGCAGGCTTTTACAGAACTTAAAAAAGGAAACTTAAAATCTGTAGAAAGCATTATTAAACAAGGTCAGTCTCAGGGAGTTTTTAGAAAAGACGTTAATATTCAACTCATTACTCCTACAATTATTGGAACCTTTTTTCACTTTCACATGAATCGCTCTTTCTTCGAAGAAATATTTGATTTAAAAACAGAAGAAATGTTTAACAATTACATTAAAAACGAACTTACAAAGCACATTCAACAAACTATAAAAGCGCTACTTGTTTATGAAAATTAGTCAATTAATGCTCTTTGGAGTTTTCTTTATCGGATTATCTTCAATAGAAGCACAAGAAAAAACAAGTTTAACTTTAGATGAAGCCGTAAAAATGGCCTGGGAAAAGAGTAACGAAGTTACGCTTGCCAACACTAAGGTAAACTCAAAAAAATACGAATTACAAACGGTAAAAAATAACCAATACCCGGATTTAAAAATTTCTGGTCAATACCAGCGTCTTACAAAAGCTTCAATTGATATGCCTAATCAGGGAGAAAGCGCATCTCTTGCTTCTCCTGACCGCGCAATGCTTGGAATGGCAAATTTAAGTCTGCCTCTTTTTGCCGGATTCAAAATTCAAAATAGTATTGACGCTTACGAAAGTTTGTACGAAGCAGAAAGCGTTAATGCAGTAAAAACAAAAGAGGATGTCGCTTTAAGAGTAATTACTTACTACACAGCTTTATATAAAGCGCAAAAAACGTTAGACGTTTTAAATGAAAATCAAAAAAGTGCCAAACAACGTGTAACTGATTTTACTGAATTAGAGAAAAACGGAATTATCCCAAGAAATGATTTATTGAAAGCGCAATTGTTAGTTTCAAAAACACAATTATCTATTGATGAAGCAACTAACAATCTTAATAATATCAATTTTTATCTGACTACTTTATTGAAATTAGCTCCTGAAACAAAAATTCAGGTTAATGAAGATGATTTCTTTAATCTAAAAACAACGAATGCACCAACATCTGATGCTTTGGCGCTTGAAAACAGAAAAGATTTAGAGGCTCTTCGTTTACAATCAAAAGCTTCTGAGGCGAATGTAAAAATTGCAAAAGCCGGATATTACCCAACACTTTCACTGCTTGGAGGTTATACTGCTTTAGATCTTAAAGACATTATTACGGTAAAATACGCTATGAACTTTGGTTTAGGTTTATCGTATGATTTATCTGGAATCTTAAAAAACAGTGCACACGTAAAAGAAGCTGAAAGCAAAGCACTTGAAGTTAAAAATACTGAAGCTATCATGACAGACCGTATTAAAGTTGAAGTTCAAAAATCTATTGAAGATTATGACTTGGCTATTAATCAAAGTGTTGTTTATGAAGAAGCGCTTCAGCAAGCATCTGAAAATTACAGGCTTGTAAAAGATAAATTCGACAACGGTCTTGCTGACACTAATGATTTAGTTGAAGCAGATGTTGAGCAGTTAAGTGCAAAAATCAATACAGCTGTTGCAAAAGCAAACATTATTCAAAAATATTACGAATTACTTTCAGTATCAGGACAATTATCACAATCATTCAATCTTTCTAAAATATAATCGATAGCTCTCATGGAAAAGAAAAAGACAAATAAAAAATTCATCATCATACTTGCAGTTCTTATTTTAGGAGGCGGAACTTACGGAATCTCTAAATATCTGCACTCTCAAGCTCACGAAGAAACAGATGATGCTCAAATTGAGAAAAGAATGAACCCAATTATCCCGAGAGTATCAGGATATATCAGCAAAGTTTATGTGAAAGATAATGACTATGTAAAAAAAGGAGATACTTTATTTACTATCGACAAAAGAGATTATCAGTTAAAAATTGATGAAGCTAATGCTGCTTTATTAGGCGCTGAAGGACAATATGAAGCTGCAAAAGCAGATATTGGAAGCGCAAATGCAAGTATTTCTGTTTCTGATGCTCAAATGAGATCTGCTACAGGTTCTATCGAAAGTGCAAAAATCAGATTGAGACAGCTAACTAACGATTTTAACCGTTATAACAATTTGTATAAAACACATACAATTACAAAACAGCAATTTGAGCAGGCTCAGGCTGCAAAAGACGAAGCTGAAAACCAAGTACGTGTTTTAGAACAACAGCAAAGAGCAAGTTCTTACCAAAAATCAGTAATTCAGTCAAAATCTAAAGTTTCTGATAAACAAACAGAAGTTGCTGCAGCAAACATCAAAAAAGCAAAAACAATGTTAGATGTTGCGCACTTAAACCTTTCTTATACAGTAGTTACTGCTGCAATCGACGGTCAGGTTTCTAAAGTTGATATTCAGCCAGGACAATTAGTTCAGCCAGGACAGTCTTTATTCTACATTATCAATAATAATGAAGCTTGGGTTGTGGCTAACTTTAAAGAAACACAATTAAACAAAATGGTTGTAGGACAAAAAGTAAGCTTAAAAGTTGATGCATATCCAAACTATGAGTTTAAAGGAACTGTAACTTCTTTCTCTCCTGCAACTGGATCTCGTTTTTCATTATTACCTCCTGATAATGCTACAGGAAACTTCGTAAAAACAATTCAGAGATTACCAGTAAAAATTAGTATCGATCAATCTAACGATCCTGAAAAAGTAAAACTTTTAAGACCAGGAATGAACGTTGATGTAGATGTACATTTAAAATAAAACATGGCAGGAGCAGTACAAGCAGACGACGATTTAGTAGAATACGGTTTCAGACGTGTTATCATTACGATTACGGCAGTACTTTGTGCACTGCTGGAAATCGTGGATACTACGATTGTAAACGTAGCGCTGACAGACATGCGCGGAAGTCTTGGTGCTACCTTGACCGACGTGGCATGGGTAATTACAGCATACGCAATTGCGAATGTTATTGTAATTCCGATGACGAGCTGGCTATCACAGCAATTTGGAAGACGTAACTATTTTGTGGCTTCCATTATAATATTTACGGTCTGTTCTTTTTTGTGTGGTAATGCCACCAACATTTGGGAACTTGTAGCTTTCCGTTTCGTACAAGGTATGGGCGGTGGAGCATTATTAGTAACAGCCCAAACGATTATTACAGAAAGTTATCCGGTCGCAAAACGTGGAATGGCACAGGCTATTTACGGAATGGGGGTAATTGTTGGTCCAACTCTTGGTCCGCCATTAGGAGGATATTTAGTAGATAATTATTCCTGGCCTTATATATTTTATATTAATATTCCGCTTGGAATTATTGCTACAATTTTGGCTTTAACTTTTGTAAGAAGTCCAAAATATGGTGAAAAATTAAAAGCAAATCAGGTTGACTGGTGGGGAATTATCTTATTGAGTACCTTTATTGGATCACTGCAATTCGTTTTAGAACACGGACAGCAGGATGACTGGTTTAACGATTCTCTTATTATTACTTTAAGCGTTGTAACAGTTTTAGGATTAGTTCTTTTTATTTGGAGAGAGCTGACATACAAACATCCTATCGTAAACTTAAGTGTTTTAAAAGATGGAAATTTAAGAATTGGTACTATAATGTGTTTTATTCTTGGTTTCGGTTTATATGGCTCAACATTAATTATTCCAATTTACACGCAGTCCATTTTAGGATGGACAGCAACTGATGCCGGATTGTTATTAATTCCGGGATCTATTACAACCGCTATCATGATGCCTTTTGTGGGTAATATGATTCAAAAAGGAGTTCCGCAAGGATATATGGTGGGAGTAGGATTTTTAATTTTCTTCTTCTTTACCTTTATGATGTACAGCCGTATGACGCCTGATACCGGAGTTGAACATATGTACTGGCCTTTAATTTTAAGAGGAATTGGTTTAGGGTTACTTTTCGTTCCTATTACAACGCTTTCTCTTTCTACTTTAAAAGGAAAACAAATTGGTGAAGGAGCCGCATTTACCGGAATGATGCGTCAATTAGGCGGGTCTTTTGGTATTGCAATTATCACTACTTTTATAACCCGTTTCAGTCAGGCGCACAGAGTTGATTTGATTAATAATCTTGACCCAACTCGTGTAGAAGTACAGCAGCGTCTTACAGGAATGCAGCGCGCCTTCATGTCAAAAGGATACACCGCCGATGTCGCTTTAAAAAAAGCTACTCAGGCTATTGAATATTCTGTTATGAAGCAAAGTACGGTAATGGCTTACATGGATATCTTCATGTATCTCGGAATTATGTTTTTATGTTGCATACCGATTATTCTCTTTATCAAAAAAGGGAAGAACAAAATTAATGCAGCCGACGCAATGCATTAATAATAATAATTTTATAATACGCAGAAACGCCGAATTCATCCTTTAGAATTCGGCGTTTATTTTTTTAGTCACAGTTTTCAGTGGCAGTTTTCAGTTTATAAGCTTTATGCTAAAAAAACTTAGTCCCTTAGCATCTTAGAACCTCAGCACCTTAAAAACTACCTTGTAAAAACCAAATGATTTCCTTTTGATAGATTCGCATCAAATTTATATCCTTCGTAATTGAAACCTTTTAGATCATCAATAGTTTCTGCATTAGTATCTATTATATAACGCACCATCATCCCTCTCGCCTTTTTGGCAAAAAAGCTGATCATTTTTAGTTTTCCGTCTTTATAATCTTTAAAGTCAGGTGTGATTACAGGAACTTTTAAAGCTTTTACATCTACTGCAGAAAAATATTCGTTACTGGCTAAATTCACAAACAATTCTCCTTTTTTCAACTCTTTGTTTAAAGCTTTAGTTACAACTGGTTTCCAAAATTCATGTAGATTTTTAAATTCTCCAACCGGCATTTTGGTTCCCATTTCCAAACGATACGCCTGCATTAAATCAAGTGGTTTTAAAAGACCGTAAAGACCTGATAAAATTCGAAGTTTATCCTGAAGAACCTCTAATTTCTCTAACGGAATAGTATAAGCATCCAAACCTGTATAAACATCACCATCAAAAGTATAAACTGCCGGACGTGCATTTTCAGCAGTAAAAGGCGTTTTCCATTCCTGATTGCGCTTCCAGTTTAAATCGGCAAGTTTATCTGAGATTGACATTAGTTCTGATAATTCAGAAGGCTTTTTTGTCTTTACTACTTTATGAACCACTCTTGCTTCTTTTAAAAATGAAGGTTCAGTATATTGAGGAGTTGGTAATTCTTTTTCGAAATTCAATGATTTCGCTGGCGATATAACAATTTTCATGTGTGCTTTTTTCTATGATTCAAAAATACAAATTGCATTCTTAAAAATTATTGTTTGCAATTGATTTGTTCTATTGTTGTATTTTTTTTTCGCCACGAATTCACGAATTTATTTTTCAAATCTGTGAGTATAATTTGTTCTGCCAAAGATTAAAATGATTTACACAGATTTTTTAATCTTTTTAATCTTTTAAATCTGTGGCTAAAAAAAATAATTCGTGTAATTAGTGGCAGCCATTCCCATTTTAATAAAATTCTGCGCATCAAAATGTGAAATTGTTCAAAAAAGTGAGCAATAGATTATAATAGGCATTTTCTATGTTGTAAATTTGCATGCATTTTATTTCAACTGAAAATTTGAAATGCACTTTTTATTCAAAAATTGAATTTGTGGCGATACAAACAAACTATAAAACTGCTTTACAAAACAAAATCTTCGATATCATTTCGAAAGCTTCTCAGGAATTAAAAGTTGACTCTTATGTGATAGGAGGATTTGTTCGTGATTTGCTTTTAAACCGAGGTTCTAAAAAAGATATTGATGTAGTAGCTGTTGGGAGCGGCATCGAATTGGCTCTTAAAGTTTCAGATTTACTTCCGAATAAACCAAAAGTTCAGGTTTTTAAAACTTACGGAACAGCAATGCTTCGTTTTGAAGATACGGATATCGAGTTTGTTGGTGCCCGAAAAGAATCATACACACGTGACAGCCGAAATCCGATTGTAGAAAACGGAACTTTACAAGACGATCAAAACCGACGCGATTTTACAATTAATGCGCTGGCTTTATCATTAAACGAAAACAATTTTGGCGATCTTTTAGATCCTTTTGATGGATTAACCGATTTAGAAAACAAAACGATCAAAACGCCTTTGGATCCAGATATTACGTATTCTGATGATCCATTGCGAATGCTGCGTGCGATTCGTTTTGCTACGCAGCTGAATTTCGAAATTGAAGAAAATTCTTTGAATGCTATTACCAAAAATGCCGATCGTATTAAAATTATTTCGGGCGAAAGAATTGTAGATGAATTAAACAAAATTCTTTCTACACCTAAACCATCAACGGGATTTTTACTTTTATACAAAACCGGACTTTTAGATTTAATTTTACCTGAATTAACGGCTTTAAATCAGGTTGAAGAAATTGAAGGTCATACACATAAAAACAATTTTTATCACACTTTAGAAGTTGTCGATAATATTTGTCCAAATACAGATGACGTTTGGTTACGCTGGGCGGCTTTATTGCACGATATCGGGAAAGCACCAACAAAACGTTTCACTAAAAAACAAGGCTGGACTTTTCACGGACATGAATTTTTAGGCGGAAAAATGGCAAAAAAAATCTTCGAACGTTTACATATGCCATTGAATCACAAAATGAAATTTGTGCAAAAAATGGTTATTATGAGTTCACGTCCGATTGTTTTGGCTCAGGATATTGTAACGGATAGTGCTGTTCGTCGTTTGGTGTTTGATGCTGGCGAAGATGTAGAAGATTTAATGACTTTATGTGAAGCCGATATCACAACTAAAAACCCAGCAAAATTCAAGAAATATCATAAAAATTTCGAACTCGTTCGCAAGAAGATCGTTGAAGTAGAAGAACGCGATCACGTTCGTAATTTCCAGCCGCCAATTACGGGTGAAGAAATTATGGAAATGTTTGATTTAAAACCTTCACGCGAAATCGGGATTTTGAAAGAAGCTGTTAAAGAAGCTATTTTAGAAGGCGATATTCCAAATGAATATCAGGCGGCTTATGATTTTGTGATTAAAAGAGCTGCGAAGTTAAACCTTACTCTTAAAAAATAATGGATATTGTAGGAGCTTTTTTTTTATTAATTTTTGTACTGGTTCTTACAGTATCAAACATTCTTTTTATAAAAAGTTTAAAAAAAAACAATATTACAATTTTCAAATATAAATTAATATTTTTTCTAATCTGTATTGTTTCTTTTTTCGCAGCAATACTCATCTATTATTTTTTCACTAAGTATATTTAATTAGCTTATTTAAAATACAAATGATTAATAGCACTTATAAAGCTAGGTTTATGGCAGTTTTATTAATTGGTATTATAAATAGCATAGGAAACTTTTTAATCTTAAAATTTTATTTAAACAAGATTTATCTAAAAGAAAATATAAAAACAAAAAACGAAATCCAATTAATCGGAAAAGAATGAAAAAAGAGAATAAATCAGTAATCATTTGGTTACTATCAGGTTGTGTTTTATTATTTTTAATGGTCGTTGTAGGCGGAATCACGCGTTTAACCAATTCAGGTTTATCTATGACCGACTGGCATTTGGTAACGGACACATTTCCACCTTTAACAGAAGCTAAATGGCAGGCTGCTTTTGACGAGTATAAAAAGTTTCCTGAATATCAAAAAATTAATATTCACAACGATTTTCAATTAGCCGATTATAAGTTCATTTATTTCTGGGAATGGTTTCACCGTTTCATCGGTCGTATTATTGGTTTGGTTTTCTTTGTTCCTTTTGTTTATTTCTTAATCAGAAAAAAATTAGATACACCAACTATTAAAAAATGTATCGTTCTTTTGGCAATGGGAGCTTTCCAAGGATTTTTGGGTTGGTTTATGGTTCGAAGCGGCTTAATTGACAATCCAGATGTGAGCCATTTTAGACTTTCTCTTCACCTGACTTTTGCTTTTATCACTTTTGCTTATACACTTTGGGTTGCGCTGGATTTGATTTATCCAGAAAGAAATATTAATAAAATTTTGCCGCTTCGTAAAATTGCACGTTACGCTTTAGCTGCTTTATTAATTCAAATTATTTATGGTGGTTTCGTTGCGGGATTAAACGCAGGATTAATTCACAATCACTGGCCTTTAATGAGCGACGGAGAATTTATTCACGAATCGGTTTTTATCGAACAATCTAGTTTAATTAAGAATTTAATTGAAGGAAAAAGTGGTGTTCAGTTTGTACACAGAACTTTTGCTTATGTTGTCGTGGCTGCTATTCTTTTTCTTTTCTTTAAAAGTAAAAAATATACGCTTACGAATACGCAGGCAAACGGAATCAATACTTTAGTAGTTTTTGTATTCATTCAATTTCTTTTGGGTGTATTTACTTTATTATACAGCGTTCCATTGGCTTTAGGATTAATTCACCAGATTATGGCATTTTTCCTTTTGAGTGCTATGACGTATACTTTGCATCGATTAAGCAAATAAATCGAAATATATTATAACATAAAAAAGCTGTCCCAAAAAGACAGCTTTTTTGTAAGCTTCAGAGAAGCGAAATATTTATAGTAAAGAATAAATGTTTTCAACATAAAACTCCGGAGGAGCGACATATTTTTTCTATATTCTTAATATATGTCGCTCCTCCGGAGCTTTTTTTATTTGCTTATTGTAATTCTATAAATATATCACCCCGCTGGGGCTATTATCGATAAAATGATTTTTTTTCATTTGGATTTTATCCCAGCCACGATTTAAAATCCTGAACCTTTTCCCGGCTTACAATTACTTCATCATCTTTATAACTTGGTAAAATCACTTTTAATCGCGAATTGGTATAAACCTGAATTTCTTTAATTGCTTTTAGCGGAACAATGAATTTTCTGCTTATGCGAAAGAAATCCTTTTTATCTAATTCCTGTTCCAGAATTTCTAAAGTTGAATCGATCAAATAATCGCGATTATCATAGGTATGAATATAGGTTCCTTTGTTTTCACTAAAAAAACATTCGATTTCCTCGGTAGTAATAACTTTTAAATGCTGACCTATTTTAACTGTAAATCTCTTTTTATAAGTTTTCTCAAAAGGATTAGACAGCATTTGTCGAATTTGTTCAAAATCTAATTGCATATTTGAACTTTCGACCGTGTTTTTCGGAAGTCGGGATTTGAATTTAGAAACCGCCGTTTCCAGATCATCTTCATCAATTGGTTTTAAAAGATAATCGATACTATTTAATTTAAAAGCTTTTAACGCATATTCGTCATAAGCTGTTGTAAAAATGATAGCACTTTTAATGTCTATTTTTTCAAAAATTTCAAACGATAAACCATCTGACAATTGAATATCCAGAAAAATTAAATCCGGATGCTGATTGTTGCTAAACCATTCTACCGATTCTTCAACTGAATGAAGCATCGTTTCTACTGTAACATCTAATTTCTCAAGCTTTCTTTGCAGCAGTCTTGCAGCTGGTTTTTCGTCTTCTATAATTAATGTGATCATTTATTATAATGTAAAATTTAGAAAAAATAGTATTTCAAAGTTACTCCCATTTCTTTGCATTAGCGGCTTCTTTCTCCATATATTTTTGGATTTTTTTCTGCTCCCAGTCGGCACTGAAGAAAAAATCACGTCCGAAAACAGACATTGCATGCGCCAGTAAACCAATACCCCAGAAAAATGCTACAGAATAGGTATGCCAATCTGTTAAGCCGCTGGCGTGAATTCCTTCAGAAAAAATATCTTTATTTAAATTAGTAACAATTATAATCAAATTTACAATTACGTAAACTCTCAAATGCGAGTAAAATCCTTTTAGTCTTTTTACTTTTCTGTAAGCATTATTATAATTTTCATCTGTGCTGAATTCGTGTGCATAATCTTCATACATGCGTCTTCTAAAACGTCCCATAGTATTATCTTTTTAAAATTATTTCCATTTACTTTTATTCTCTTTTTCCTTTTCCATGAATTCTTTGATTTTTCTTTCTTCCCAGCCTTTTCCAAGAACCGGAAATACTTCAAAAACTTTCAATCCATGAAGGACTACTCCAACTCCCCACCACATTAATGGCCAGAAAAACCATAAATATTTTGGTGAAGTATACAGGTTTATAAAAATCAAAATTGCATTTACTAATACATAAGCAACCAGATTTCCGTAAAATCCTTTAATACTTTCTACTTTCTTTTTTGCCTGAAAGTATTTATCGTCTTCATTAAAATTCATTTCCATAATTACTCCCATTTTTGTGTTTTATTTTTCTTTTCTAAAAGACTTCTCAATTTACGTTCTTCCCATTCATGTCCAAAAATTCTGAAAGAGACAAACATATCTATAGCTGATCCTACATACACGGCCGACCAAATAATCATAACAACGTCATTTAAAAACTGAATCGGCATGAAATGCAGCGGCAGTTCTGTATATTCTTTTAAAAGGTAAAGTGCTAAAGCAATCAGGTACAGAAATGTATGTTTATAAAACGATTTTAACTTAACTACCTTTTTGCTGGCCAATTGCTGTAATTCGTATTCTTCAGGGTTATTATTAGAATTTGTTTCCATATTATTCCCAAGTTTTTTGATTTTTTTCTTTTTCCAGAATTTCTCTAATCTTTCTCTCTTCCCATTTTTTATTGAAAAAAGGTGGAAAGCTAAAAACCTTCAATCCATGTAAAACAATCGCTATTCCCCAGCCCATCAAACACCATATAAACCATAAATATCCTGGCGAAGTCATAATGTTTACCACAATTACGATAGGATTTA
This sequence comes from Flavobacterium sp., assembly GCF_039595935.1. Taxonomy (NCBI): domain Bacteria; kingdom Pseudomonadati; phylum Bacteroidota; class Flavobacteriia; order Flavobacteriales; family Flavobacteriaceae; genus Flavobacterium; species Flavobacterium sp. The sequence continues at coordinate 1,439,583 of NZ_JBCNKR010000004.1, forward strand.
CAAGAATGTAAACCGTTAAATGTTCGTAAAACTCTCTAATTTCTTTCACTCTTTTTTGAGCTTGATAATATCGTTCTCCCTCAAGATGATTTTTATCAGTCATTATTTCCAGGTTTTTTGATTATTCTCTTTTTCTAAAATTTCTCTAATTTTTCTTTCTTCCCAGTCAGAGCTGTAACCAAAAACCTTAAATGCATGCATGGCAACTCCAAATCCCCAGCCTAAAGCTGAAAACCAAAACCATTGAAATCCAGGTGAGAATTGTAAATTGATAAAAACCAAACACGGAATCACGCAACAATATGAAATTAAATTTCCATAAAATCCTTTCAACTCTTCTACTCTTTTTTTAGCTCTGTAATACGCTTTAGCTTCGTCGTTGTATTCTGTACTTATGTCCATAACAGTAATTTGTTTTGTTAAAATTGGAATCTTAACCGAGAAATTCTTTTCATCTTGTTCAATCAGCACCTTTCTGTCGGTTATAATTCCGTAACGATTTACAATATTCTGCAATCCAACGCCTTGCCTGTCCTGCAGAACTTCTTTTTTCTGAAGATCATTTTGTATAACCAAATAATCTTTATCAATAAAAATTCTAATATGTAATGGTTTCTGTTCGCTTACCACATTGTGTTTTACTGTGTTTTCGAGTAAAAGCTGTAAGGAAAGCGGAACCACTTTGGCATCCGGATTAATGTTTATGGCTGGCAGTTCGTAAAATAAACTATTCTCGAAACGCATTTTCAGCAGGTTCATATAGGTTTTTGCAAACGACAACTCATCTTCTACAGAAACCAGTTCTTTATCTTTTTGTTCCAGAACATATCTGTAAATTTTAGATAAAGAAGTTGTAAATCGCTGTGCATTATCCGGGTTTTCTTCAATTAAAGAACTTAGAACGTTTAAGCTGTTAAAAAGAAAATGCGGGTCGATTTGATTTTTTAAACTTTCGAACTTGGCATTTGCCGTTCCCGCAATAATCTTTTGCTGTATAACTTTGTTTTCCTGATATATTTTAAAAAAATGCAGTGCATGAAAAATAAGCAGGATGATAAAAGTAATGACTGAATTTTCTATGTAAGTCGAAGCTTCTTCATTGGCCAAAAAACTTAATATTGGTCGTTTTTCGATTACCACATTGGTAAAAATCCTCAATAGAAAAACGACAAAAAGCGAAATAAAAAAAGAACTTATAAATCCGATAAAGATTCTTTTATTAGAAAATCTGTTATCCTTAAAAACCTTATCTAAGTATGTAAAAATAGACGCATTAACAATATATAAAACAACGCTGTAAAGCATGCAGTACAAGAAAAATATGTACAGACTTTTATTGAAAATTGCTGTTCCAAATGAAACAAAACGAATTAGAAAGGAAAACAGGAAAACGATTCCGCCTATTAAAAACGCTTTAAGTAGATTTGGTTTTAAAGTCATTACTCTTTTAAATTAAATTATTTACAAGTTTTTTGAACTTCTAAAGCTCTGTCTAAGCCCCATTTTGGAGAAAAAGGAGTTTCTGGTTTAAAAGTAGCAAAAAGTTCGATAGCTTTATCAACCTGCGCGCAAAGCGGTTTTGTGTCTACTCCAGTCCATTTTGCTCCGCCAATCTGGTAATCAGCTTCTCCAAAAACAATTCTTGGGTTGTTTGGGTCGATCGCTTTTCCTTTTGCGTAAGCTTCCATTACTTTAGCAGAATATTTCATTCCGTTTGTCATTGGGTCAGCCACAACATATCCAGTATAAATTAAAGCTTGCAAAGCATAAAGTTCAGCATTGTTTTGATCTTTAATAAGTTCTATATCTAATGCATCCTGAGCTTTAGTTAAAAGAGCATCAATTTTTGTTTTGTCTTTTTCTGCAAAAACAGCCGTTGCATTTACCATAGCCACGTAATAATTAGGAAGCCAGCTTGTTTTATCTGCCGAAGCAATTCTTTCAAAAAGTGCCGAAGCTTCTGCAGTTTTACCTTCTTTCCAAAGTCCGAAAGCCTTTGTCATTCCTTGTTCAAATTGTGTTTGAGCTGAACTTATTACTACTACAAATAATGCGATTAAAGTGATGATTTTTTTCATTTTATAAGTTATTTAAATGGTTATTTTGATTTGTTTGTTAGTTATTATTTATAATATAATTTCAATTTTAGAATCTTTTGCTATAACAAATTTAGCATCTTTATAAGAAGGCGGCCCCATAAATCCTTTTGCATTGTTTGAAGCGGCATAATCTTCAGAAGGAATTCCCATTGCGTTTTTATCAAGCTTTCCGTTATTGTTTTCATCATGATAAGTTGAAATTGCATATTCTCCTGCCGGAAGATTATCAAAAGTTACAACTGCTTCGTTGTTTTTAATTTCAGAAGAAAGACTTTTGTACGTCGTTTTAAGAAAAGTACCGTCTGAGTTGTACAAACCTACTTTTACAATTCCTGTATTGTTTTTTACACCCGAAACGGATACAGTCAATTTTACATTTTGAGCAGACATTAAGCTGCAAATAAATAACGTGATTATGGTAATAATTTTGGTCATGGGTTCTTTTTTTTTAAGGTTCTAAGTTGCTAAGATTCTGAGATTCTAAGTTTTTTTGTTGATGATTAAAACTCTTTTTTTTAGGTTCAGAGTGGCAAAGGGACAAAGGTTAGATTTTATGATTATTGACATTGTAAAAAACTTTGAACCTTTGTCACTTTGTTACTTTATTTCTTTGTTCCTTTTAATTTACTCTTCAAAAGTATATCAGATTTTACTCTCTTAAAATTAAATGATACTGAGTTGTTGATTTTTGATGATGAATTGTTTCTTTTTAAGGTGCAAAGGTTCAAAGAGACAGAGTGACAAAGGTTTTTCTTTTAGGTTCAAAGAGGAAAAGGTTCAGAGATACTGAGGTTTTTATCCTAAAAAACTTAAAAATTTACTATTTCAAAAAACCTCTGAACCTTTGTCACTTTGTCACTTTGATCCTAAAAACTAAAGATTTTTCAACTGATTTTCGCTCTTATTCTGGCTGATTGTCCAGAAGAAACCTACGAAGAAAAATCTATCGGCAGTTGGTGTGATCGCCTGTCTTTGATACACTCCACTCGGATCTGGTAATTTTGCGTAATCATATCCGAATATATTCTGAGTTCCTAAAATGTTTGAAACTGAGAAATACAAGATTTTTTGTGTTGTCAATAAATACGCCCAGTTGAAACTCAAACTATTATATGATTTAGTTTTTCCGTTCATGAACTGCGTTTGGTTTGGATCATTGTACGGACGACCTGAACTGTAACTATTTGTAAATCCGATTTGTGATTTCCAATCGGTAATAAAATATTTCGTTACTACAGATAAAGTATGATTGGCAATAAAACTTGGCGTTGCCATTGTTGGGAAATTCTTGTATTGTCTTTCAGAATCGATATAAGAATATGAAATCCAGTATTCTAAGTTTTTATACAAATTGCTGTCTCTCCAAAATAAATCCAATCCTTTTGCATACCCTTTTCCGTTATTATTGAAAACTGAATTATACTGAATATCTCTTGTATCATACTGCACTAAATTGCTGTAATCTTTATAATAAGCTTCGGCTCTAAAAGTCTGTCCCGGTTGAGTAAACTGATAATTTAAGATATAATGCTGTGCTTTTTCACTTTCAAACTGATGGTATTTTGAATATTTAATATAATCAACAACAGGAGTTTGAGAAAAATCTCCGTAAGCAAATGAAAACTGGCTGCTTTTTGAAACTTTATAAGCTAATGAAGCTCTTGGTGCAATATTATTTTCGTTTAATAAACTGTTGTTTGAATATCTTAAACCAACTTTCATTGCCAGTTTTTTAGAGAATAAAATATCTCCTTCCATGTACGCTGCAAAAATGTTAGAATCGTATCCGTTATCTACATTAATTGAAATGTTATCATTAAAGTTTTCATTGTATTTAGTGATGAAATAATCTGTACCAAAAGACAATTTGAAATAGTTTGAAAATTTCTTTCCTAATTTTAATTTCAACTGCGCTGCATTTTCATCAGCATTAATATCGTTAATGTCGTATTTTGTTTTGTTTTTGCTGTAACCGTAGCTAATTCCGGTTGTTAACTGCCATCCCGTTCCAAAAGTTCCTTTATAAGATGAATTCAAATAAAAGTTATTATTGTTCAAATCAGTTCTTACCGGATTTTCGAAATTGATGTTTTTCTGATTCAAATCGAATTTTTCAGAATCAAAGGCAGCGTATAATTTGAAAATTCCGTTTGTAAAATTATATCGGTAAACTGTTTCACCTCCAAGTGATTGATACGGATTATTCCAGTCTACGTTTTGTGGAATCACTGCCTGATAAGGTGCTAAATTAATGTAAGCCATATTAACGCTTAATGAACTTTTTGTCCATTTTTGAGTGTTTCCTAAACTCAAACCAACTGTCATTAAACCAATATCTGTTTTATTGTGATCCGGTTCATCCTGTGTATTCAAAAGTAAAACACTTGATAGAGCCTCTCCATATTCTGCAGAGTAACCTCCAGTAGAAAATGCAATTCCGCTAAATAAGAAAGGAGAAAAACGGCTTCTTGTTGGTAAATTATTTGTCGTTGCTCCGTACGGCTGTGCCACGCGAATTCCGTCTACAAAAGTCTGAGTTTCGCTGGCTTCTCCTCCACGTACAAACAAACGTCCGTCCTCGCCCACGCTTTGTGTTCCAGGCAAAGTCTGTAAAGCGGCAATAATATTTCCCGCAGAACCCGCTGTTGTTACAATATCTAAAGGTTTTAAAACCGAAACTCTCGCCTTGTCTCCAGATTCTAAAGTTCCTGCTGTAATGACAACGGCATCAAGAGCATTTACATTTTCTCTCAATTTTACCGTTTGATCTTTAAAATTGGTAACATCTATTTCTTTTTTGAAAGTTTCGAAAAGCAAAAAGCTCACTACGATAAACTGATTTCCTGTTGAAGAAGTTTCAAAAGAAAAATCTCCGGTTTCAGAGCTTGTTGCTCCGTCGTAAGTTCCGTCTATATAAATATTGGCTCCGGCAACAGGTTTTCCTTTTTGATCCAAAACTTTTCCTGAAATAATATTTTGAGCAAAAGTAAAAGTGCTTAGTAATAATAAAATAAAAGTAATTCTGGTTTTCATATTGTTGGTTTTTGATGAAGCAAATGTATTTTAACATTTCCTGTTAAAAAATATATAATAACCGAATTGTAGAATTTTAAGGATGAGTTGTAAAATACTAATTTGTATCTTAGCTAGAAATTGAAAAACATCGTTAATCATGTCAGAAAGTAAAAGAGTTTCGAATTTGTATCAATCCATTTATAATGGAAATCCGTGGCTTGAAGTTACCTTAGCAGATACTTTAAGAGACGTAACTGCGGCTCAGGCTTATAAAAAAATCAATCCTAATTTAAACACGATTTGGGAAATTGTCAACCACCTCATACAATGGAGAAGAAACATATTAAAACGTGTTCAGGGAGAAATAATCACAACTCCCGATCATAATTATTTTGTACCCATTTTAGATTCATCTGAACCAGCCTGGGAACAATCACTGCAAAGTCTGGCAAAATCTCAGGAATTATGGAATGAGTGTTTGAGTAATTTTAATGATGAGGATTTCGAAAAAATAGATCAAAATAACAATCATAATTTTTATGAAGATATTCACGGAATTATTCAGCATGATGTTTATCATATGGGACAAATTGTTATTTTGAAAAAACTTCTTTAAAAATATTGTGATGAAAAAATCCTTCTTTTTATTAGCTTTTTTATTGATTAATGTAATCGGTTTTTCTCAGGAAACTGAAGTCAAATTCGACGAAAATCTGGCAAAATCTTTAAATGCCGATGAATATGGAATGAAAAAATATGTTTTCTGTCTTTTGAAATCGGGAACCAATACAACCGCTTCAAAAGAAGAAACTAAAAAATTTTTTGAAGGCCACATGGCAAACATCAATAAATTAGCAAAAGAAGGAAAACTGGTTGTTGCCGGACCTTTTATGAAAAACGACAGAAACTATCGCGGCATTTATGTTTTTAATGTTGAAACTGTTGAAGAAGCTAAAAAACTTGTAGAAACAGATCCTGCCATAAAAGCCAATTTACTCGAAGCCGAATTAACGCCTTGGTACTGTACCGCAGCTTTGCAGGAAACTGTAAAAATACACGATAAGATTGCCAAGACGAAAATGTAAAAAATGAAAACAGAAAAAGAAAAAATGATTTCGGGCGAATACTATAACGCTTTTGATCCGGAATTAGTAAAAGGCCGTCGAACTGCAAAAAATCTTCTGCATAGTTTAAATGTAAAAGAATATAGAGTTACCAAAAAAGCAAAAGAAATTTTAAAAGAACTGATTCCCAATGCAGGAGCTGGCTTTTATATCGAACCGCCTTTTCATTGTGATTACGGCTATAATATTTTCTGCGGAGAAAACGTTTATTTTAATGTGAATTGCGTTGTTCTGGATTGCGCTCCGGTGAATATTGGCTCTAATGTATTTATTGCGCCAAATGTTCAAATTTATACAGCATCACATCCGCTTGACGCTGAATTACGAAAAACACTGGAAAATGCTTATCCCGTAACAATTGGAGACGATTGCTGGATTGGCGGAAATTCTGTTATATGTCCTGGCGTTACAATTGGAAAAGGCTGCGTTATTGGCGCGGGATCTGTTGTTACAAAAGATATTCCTGATAATTCATTGGCAGTAGGAAATCCGGCAAAAGTAATCCGAAAATTAAATCAAGAATCTGAATCAAAATAAAAATGCTTACCTTAAATAAAGTTCACCATATTGCCATTTTATGCTCTGATTATCAAAAATCTAAAACTTTTTATACCGAAATTTTAGGTTTAACAATTATTCGTGAAATCTATAGAGAAGAACGTCAGTCTTATAAACTAGATTTGGCTTTAAATGGAATTTATGTGGTTGAATTATTCTCTTTTCCAGATCCGCCAAAAAGACCTTCACGACCGGAAGCCGTTGGATTGCGTCATTTGGCATTTGAAGTAATTAATTTAAATGAAACTGTTGCTTTTTTAACTTCAAAAAATATAGAATCTGAACCTATAAGAATTGACGAAACAACTGAAAAGCGTTTTACATTTATTTCTGATCCTGATTTACTGCCGATTGAGTTTTATGAGAGATAAGTTTTATTTAGGGACAAAGTGACAAAGACACAAAGTTGCAAAGGTTTCTTATTTTATGTCATTTGAAGAAGGATCGCGCCTTAGTTTTTTTTATATATAAAAGAATATTTCAATTGCGTCCAGCTTTAGCTGGATGATTTAAAAAGTCAAGTTTGAAAGGCTTTAGCCAAACATGCATTAGTTCGGCTAAAGCCTTTTGCTATTCAAATTTTATCCTCCAGCTAAAGCTGAAGGCAATTCATTTTCTATATTAATTTTAAAATAAAAAAAACTTTGAACCTTCGTTCCTTTGAACCTATACCCCTAAATAACCGATATTCCGCAAAAAACACGCTGAAATAATTTTCTTGTTTTTATCAGTTTTAACACATTAAAATAAGTATTTCTTATAAAAACCCAATTTTGATTCTTAATTTTGTAATCCGCATAAAAAAGCGATTCAAAATTACTTCTGATGAATAAAACGGCGCAAATCAAAAAAAATCATCAATTTATTAAATTCCGAAAATTAGTTATTGTTTCTATTTTAATTGGCTTTCTTTCTGCTTTCCTCGGAATTTCACTCAAAAAAATAACCGAATATTACGAAGAAATCTTCTTTCATGAAGTTTCGGTAAACCCTATATATTATATCATTTTTCCAGTTTTTGGATTATCTGTAATTTATTTTCTTAGACAATATCTTTTTAAGAAAAAAGAAAACAAAGGAATCAAAGAAGTTTTTGAAAGTACCAAAACCTCAAAAAATCTTCCTTCATATAAAATTCCATCACACTTTATAAACGGATTACTTACTGTTGTTTTTGGAGGTTCAACCGGAATCGAAGTTTCTACCGTAGTTGCAACGGCTACAATTGGTTCTGTTGCTCATGAAAAAGAAAATGTTTTCCGTCAATACAAAACCGAATTAATCTGCGCAGGTGTTGCAGCCGGAGTTACAGCGCTTTTCAGCAGTCCGATTGCGGGAATTTTATTCGCCCTTGAAGTTATTTCGAGAAAAGTCACAAGGGCTTTTGTTATTTCTAATATTATTGCGGTTTCCATTGCTTTTGGTTTATTAACTATTTTAAAAGAAGAACCTTTATTTGCCGTTTCTATCACGACATGGCATCTTAAAGCAATTCCGTATTTTATTCTTTTGGGAATTTTAGCCGGAATGAATTCGGTTTACTTAACCAAATGTGTTTTATTTTTCAAATCTCAATTCGGAAAAATCGATACACATTATTATAAAATCATTATCGGTTCTGCAGTTTTGAGTATTTCATTATTCTTTTTCCCTCAATTATATGGCGAAGGTTATCATGCCATAAAAGGGATTTTTGAAAATGCTGGAGAAATTCCATTAACGATAACTTTAGCTCTAACCTTTATTGGAATCTTAATTCTAAAACCAATTGTAACCTCCATAACATTAGCTTCTGGCGGCGACGGCGGTGTTTTTGCTCCTAGTCTTTTTATTGGTGCTTTCTTAGGATTATTATTGGCATCGGTTTTAAACAGTTTTTTCCATGTAAATGTAATTCCGGTTAACTTTATGATTATCGGAATGGCAGCGGTTTTAAGCGCCAGCATTCACGCTCCATTTACAGCGATCTTTTTAGTATGCGGATTAACAAATGATTACACTTTATTTTTGCCAATTTTGGTTGTTTGTCTGATTTCAAAATACACGGCCAAAACAATTTATCCATATACCGTATATAGTTACGCCCCAAGCTTGACGAAATAAATTATTTAGCCACAGATTTCACAGATTAAAATGATTAAAATCTGTGGGAATCTTTGAAATCTGTGGCAAAAAAATACCACAAATTATATTATTATGCCAACGCCTAAAATAAAAAGAAGCTATCGCAAAACACGTTATATTCTTTATAAAGAAACTTTAATCGATTATAAAGAGCACTTTTGGTCATTTTTAGGATCATTTGTCGGAATTGGTTTTTTAGCTTATATCCAATCTATTCAGTTTTCTGGAAGCGACGCTGTATATTTAATTGGTTCTTTTGGAGCTTCCAGCGTTCTGGTTTACGGAATTATTCAGAGTCCATTTTCTCAGCCTAGAAATCTGGTTGGCGGACACGTGATTTCTGCCATAGTTGGTGTTACGGTTCATAAACTTGTTCCGGATATTATGTACATCGCGGCGCCATTGGCCGTGTCTATTGCCATTATTTTAATGCAGATTACCAAAACACTTCATCCACCGGGAGGTGCAACCGCTCTAATTGCCGTTATTGGAACTGAAAAAGTAAAAGCTCTTGGTTATATGTACGTACTTTCGCCAGTATTAACTGGAGTTTTGATTCTGCTTTTTACGGCTTTAATTTTTAATAATTTGACTTCCAGCAGAAGTTATCCGAGCCACAGTACTTACCACAAACATTATCATAAAATTAGAAAAAGATTGACTGGCAAATAAATCTTATTTCTATAATTTGTCACCCTGAGCGAAGTCGAAGGGCTTTCCAATTGTTGCGGGGCTTCGACTCCGCTCAGCCTGACAATCCACATCAATTAATAAGAAAATCGAAAAAATCTTTTCAACAAATCGTACTTCACAATTCGTATTTCGTTTTTTATATTTTACCTTTGACCTCTCAATAAAAACAAAGATTATGGTTTATAAATTTAGAGTAATTCTAGACGCTGAAGAAGATATTTTCAGAGACATTGCAATTCTTGAAGACGATACGCTTGAAGATTTACACAATGCGATCTTCAACGCTTTTGGTTTTGACGGATCTGAAGTGGCTTCATTTTATACTTGTGATGACACCTGGAATCAGGAAGATGAAATTCCGCTTTTTGATACCGGAGATGTTCCTGGCGAAATCAGAACCATGAACGATTATCCGTTATCTAGTATTTTAGATAACCAAAATACTAAAATCATTTACGTTTACGATTTTATCAGCATGTGGACTTTCTTAGTTGAATTGGCTGCTATTGAAGAGGAATCTGTTGGCGCAACGTATCCTGAAACTTTATTTTCTCACGGAGAAATGCCGGCAGACGCTATAGAAAAAAACTTCGAAGCTGATGACATGCATGATGATATTTACGGAGAATTTGAAGATGACTTAGACGAAGATGATCTTGATATGTTCGAAGGCGACGACAGCTTCGAAGATTATGGATTTGAAGAGAATTGGAATTAGTTTTTTGAGGTTCTAAGGTACTGAGATGCTAAGGCACTAAAGTTTTTATTTTGAAAGATTTTTCTTATTTTTAATTCAAATATAAAAATAAGAAATGAGCAATTTTAGAACTTTATTAGTTTGGCAGAAATCAATGGCCTTGATTACCAAAATTTATTCCTTAACAAACAAATTTCCCAAAGAAGAAGTCTTCGGATTAACTTCACAAATTAGACGTAGCTCGATTTCTATTCCCAGCAATATTGCAGAAGGATATGGAAGAGAAAGTGATAAAGAACTTTTACGCTTTTTAAGTATTTCTATCGGTTCTCTATTTGAAATGCAGACGCAATTAGAGATCGCAAAAAATATATCTTATTTAAAAGAAGACGATTTTAACAAACTATACGAGGATAGTCGAGAGGTGGAAAGAATGTTAGTTTCTTTTATAAAAAAAATAAAAGATAGAAACTAAACCTTAGTACCTTAGCAACTTAGAACCTCAGCACCTTAAAAATGATAAACTTATTCAATACCCACATCGAATCACTTTCGATACACCGCGTAGGAAACAAAAGCCGTAACGAAGCGATTTTTTTATCAGAGCAGCCGTTTAATCTTAACGATGAGATTGTTCCTTTGATTAAAGAATTCTTTTTTAAGCCCTTTAGAGAAAAAGAAGAAAACTATTATCAGTTTGCACACGAAGTAGACTTGGACTACAACGACATGTTTAAATACGCAACTGAGATCTTTGCAAATCCTACAAGTGTTCATGAGGTTTCTAAAAATATTACAAAGCATTTATTTGAGCAGTCAAATCATCCGCATATTAAAAACGGAGAGGTATATGTTACCTATTTGACTAACTTAAGTATTGATAATAATGTAGTAGACGCAATCGGGATTTTTAAAAGCGAATTGCAGTCTGACTTTTTACAGTTTGAAGAAAAAGAAAGCAATCTTGAAATGATTCTACAGCAAGGAATCAACCTTAGTAAATTAGATAAAGGATGTTTGATTTTTAACTATAAAAAAGAAGAAGGCTACAAAATCCTGACTGTAGACAGCAACCGTTATGACGCGCGTTACTGGTTAGAGCACTTTTTATCTGTAGACGCTTTTGAAGATGAAAACTTCATCACTAAAAAATATTTAAAATTCTGCCAGAACTTTGCAAAAGACGTGGTTTTACCAGCAGAAGACAAAAAAGAGGAAGTAATGTTTATGAACCGATCTGTGAATTATTTCGCTAAAAATGATCAGTTTGAAGAACAGAATTTCCTAAATGAAGTATTAGATAATCCAGACTTGATTCCTGAATTCAAAAATTATAAAGTTGATAAAGGAGAAAAATACAGCATCGAAGATGTAACCTCATTCCCAATTGCTAATGCAGCAGTTTCTGACGCCAGAAAATCGATCAAAAACGTAATTAACCTGGATACTCACATTCAGATTAAAATGGATTTTATCAATCCGGAAAGTGCAGAAAAATTTGTTGAAAAAGGCTGGGATGAAGAAAAACAAATGTATTACTACTTAGTTTACTTCAATAAAGAAGAAAAAAGCTAAGAAGTTTTCATTTTCTATTACTTACTTAAAACAAAAAATGGCAGTTACAAAATGTAATTGCCATTTTTTATTGAGAAAAATTCGATTTTACAAAACAGAAAATACCGCTTTTACAATATCATCGTAAACTTGTTTGTTTCTTTCTCCTGTACGAGCTAAAACTCTGATTCCTGAATAATTATTAAAAATAAATCGAGCCAAAACTTTTGCTTCCAGTTTTTTTGAAATATGTCCTGCCTCCTGCCCTTTTTTTACTGCATTGGTAAAGACTTCTTCCATAAGCTGACTGTTCATTGTTACAATTTTGGCAATTTCTTCATCGTGCATAGCCAATTCTACAGAAGAATTCACCATAAAACAGCCTTTTGTAATTCGGTCTTCAAGACTTTCTACGATGGCCAATTTAAAAATAACTGAAAGTGTTTCTTTTATATTCACAGAAGCTTCCAGAATTTCTTTAATCTTGACATAATTCTCTTCATGATATTTTTTTAAAGCTTTCGCAAACAATTTTTGCTTATCGCCAAAAGTATCATATAAACTCGAACGACTTAAACCTAAGTGTGTTACCAAATCCTGGGCCGATGTTCCGTTATAGCCTTTGTGCCAAAAAATTTCAATAGCTTTATCTAAAGCCTTATCCTCATTAAATTCTTTCGTTCTAGCCATGACTTTCAATTAAAATTCTATACAAAGATATAAATAAAACGGAACAATCGTTCCTGAATTAGTCAAAAAAATTATACTACAGCGTTTACAGTAAGTCCACCGTCAACCACAATTTCAGTTCCTGTAATAAATGATGAATCATCAGAAGCTAAAAAGCCAACAGTTTTTGCAATTTCTTCAGATTGAGCAAAACGTTTCAACAGGATTTTTTCGCCAAGAACAGCACCAAAACCTTCTACTTCTTCTTTTTGAAGACCTAATTTTCCATACAACGGAGTTTCAACCGGACCAGGAGAAACCGCATTTACTCTGATTTTTCTAGGAGCTAATTCTACTGCAAATACTTTATTGAAAGATAAAACTGCTGCTTTACTTGCTGCATAAACACTTGAATTTGGCATCCCTAACTGAGCATTTACAGAAGTATTAAAAATAATAGAAGCTCCGTCGTTTAAAATTGGTAATAATTTTTGAACTGTAAAATAAACTCCTTTTGTATTCACATTCATAATAGTATCATAATGTTCTTCCGGAGCTAATTCAACGGGAGCAAAAGATGCAACACCAGCATTTAAAAATACGATATCAATTTTTCCAAATTTTGCTTTTACTTCTTCAACTAAATTATCAATTGATTTTAAATCAGATTGATCAGCAGCGATTCCTGTAACGTTTAGTTCATTTTCGGCTTTTACTAAAGCTTCTTTATTTCTTCCTGTTACAATTACTTTTGCACCTTTTGATACTAATTCAGCTGCTGCTGCGTATCCAATTCCGCTATTTCCACCTGTTACTATAGCTACTTTGTTTTCTAAATTTTTCATTTTGTTTGTTATTTAAGTTATTGATTATTCAATTATTACGGTACAAAGATATAATAACGGAACGATCGTTCCGTTATTATTATTGTTAATTTTTTGTTAAAATAAATGAGTCGCTCCAAAACCGTAGATTTTACAAGGCTTTCTCTCTATTCAATCATAGATTAAAGAAATTACAAAATGTGGCGGATTCTTAATTTATGCTTAATTTTGTATTCTAAAACAAAAAAACAAATGGATCGTCTCTTACCAAGCGAAAGTCCTTTCGAAACGATAATCTCATTTCATAAACTAATTGAATCTTTTGAGCAGATTGCTTTATCAGATGTTGATTACCGATCTAATTACGCTAAAGCAATTTTGAAAGAAATTGAAGCTTTTCCTGAATTTAGAACCGGAATTCGCGATTACAGTACAATTAAAAATAACGAAGTATTAATTAAAAATATCGCTGCCGATTTATTTCCTACGGCACTGACTCATAACGAAATAAAAGCTATAACAATCCCATTTCAAAACATATCTTTTAATTACACCGAACGTTTTAAAAAGATATTAAAAAATGCCGGGGATGAATTTTATATGGAAATTCGGGATTTTGATGATCATCAATTCTATATAAATAACTGCTGTTTAATCTTGAGTGCTTATTATCATCAGAACATTGATTTCAGCAAACCTTTTTTCTACGATATTCCGGATGAAGAAGGTGTCGAAAGACATTATCGTATTATGTATAATGCTGATTTCATGGAAATAACGCCAACAGATAAATCTGTAGAACTTACTCAGGATGATATCGATCAATTAATCGATAATTATAATGATATCGATTTATGGAAATCAAAGTTTCCGCCGCAAAGCTGGATTTTAAAAGGTTTTGGAATTGTTTCTTTATTTGATGCCACTACAGAAAGTGCTATTTCTACTTTAAAAAGTAATCTTTTAAAACCGGATAAGGAAAGTGTAGCTTCTACAGAAATTATAGAAAACATCTTTAGATCGATATTTAAAATTCCGAGCTTAAAAGTTGGTTTTATTATCTATAATCCTGAGGAAGAAAAATTTATGAGACCTATTAAATTTGATAGTCAAATGCAGAGTTTTTTACTTTCTTCTACTCAGGAAGTCGATTGCAAAAATGCTTTTTTCGGCTGTTCTTTTGAAAATCTTCTGGATAACAAAGAACCTTTTGTGATTTCAAATGTTAAAAAATTCATCGAAGAATCTCCAAATAAAATATTGGGAGAGCATTTATTGAAACAAGGAATTCAAAGCTGTGTTTTTGCTCCTGTTATCAAAGATGATCATTTATTAGGTGTTGTAGAACTTGTTTCTGAAAATGCAAGAGATTTAAATAGTGTTAATGCTACTAAACTAGAACTTGTTCTTCCGTATTTAACCGATACTATCGATCGATACAATACGGATATGCAGCATCAGATTGAGGCCATTATTCAGCGTGAATATACTACCATTCACCCAAGTGTTTATTGGAAATTTAGAAAAGAATCTCAAAATTACTTTCAGAATATCAATCATACAAAAGATTATATTTTTAAAGAAATTGTATTTAAAAATGTGTTTCCGTTATACGGACAAATCGATATTAAAGGTTCTTCTGAACATAGAAATGAAACCGTTAAGATTGATTTGAAAAATCAGCTTTCGGCTCTATTGGAAATTTTCGACAATCAGGATCAAAATTCAAATTTAGTGCTTCTTGAACAAAGAAAATTTGAATTGGAATCGCTTAGAAGTGAATTAGATTTTCCTTTGAAAGCAGATATGGAGCAACATATTCAGCGTTATATTGAAGAAGAAATTCATCCGATTCTGAAAAATACTAAAAACAATTCTAAAACTGAGAAACTGGAAGAACTTTACTTTGAAAGTCTGGATGAAAAAACAGGCATGTTTTATCAGGAAAGAAAGAAATTTGATAACGCTATGTCGATTATCAATAAAAAATTAGCTTCGGTTCTGGACAAAAAACAAATTGATGCACAGCAGATTTATCCGCATTATTACGAACGTTTTAAAACGGATGGTGTTGAGCATAATTTATATATTGGAGCATCGATTTCGCCAACAAAACCGTTTGATATTATGTATCTACATAATTTACGTTTGTGGCAATTGCAGACTTTATGCGAAATGGAATTAGAACATCATCAGCTTAAAGAATCGCTTCCTTATGAATTGGATGTTACATCACTGATTTTGGTTTTCAGTTCGCCGCTTTCTATTCGCTTTAGAATGGATGAAAAACGTTTTGATGTTGACGGAACGTATAATGCACGATATGAAGTGGTTAAAAAACGAATTGATAAGTCGCACATTAAAGGAACAAACGAGCGTATTACGGAAAAAGAGAAAATTACGATCGTATATTCTCAAAACAGTGAAGAAGCTGAATATTTAAAATACATTAAATATTTACAACACAAAAAAGTGCTTGAACCTTCTATAGAACAATTTGAAGTCGAAGATCTTCAAGGTGTTTCTGGTTTAAAAGCGATTCGTGTAAAAGTGATTAACAATGTAAATAATTCGAAAATAAAGAAAATTACGTATCAGGATTTATTAGATGAGCTTAACTAAAAGTGGAGCTTATTTTAGATTAAAGCTTTGTCAAAGTTTAGAACTTTGACAAAGCTTTTTTTATTATTGAATTTTTCGAACGCGGATGAAACAGATTCGCTAACGCGAAAACGCTGATTAAAACGGATTTTTTATTTTCATTATTAAATATTAATCAGTGCAAATCCGCGTTTTCGCGTAAGTGAATCAGTAAAATCTGTGTGCTATTTTTTAAAGATTAAATTGACCTAAAAGCAATTATAAACGAAACAACGGTAATAATAATCCCAACCATAAAAAGATTGTACGCAATTCTAAGCAAATTATATTTTCGCTGTAAAACCAATCCCAAATAGTATAAATCTTTAATCATGTTCGAATACAGGTAATCGCGGTCTTTCATCATTTCGTTCATTGCCCAGTCGTATTCTTCAAGAGGCATTTTATAGAAATTTCCAAAGAACAATAAATTAATTTTTTTGTTCTCGATATCTTCTCTGGTAAAAACTCCAGAAGTAACTTTTGGTCGTGTCGAAAGAATGGCAAAAATTATAGTAGTTACGCTCGACATCAGCATGATGAAGGTTGGTATAACTAAATGAGCGTTTTTAGGACTGTCTAATTTTGGAATAATCGTCGAAAGTGCAATCGAAATAATAATCGCATTTACAGATAATAAAATATTGGCTTTACTATCGGCAATACCGCTTAAACGCGTATGATTTCCGAGTGTAACACGAAATAAAGTATCAACGCCGCGGTCTGGTTTTTCGATTTTTTCGTTTTTCTTATTTTCTTTTTCTAAAGCTTCTGCAGCTTTTAATTCTTGTTTATTTATCTTTTTCTGAATCAAAAGAAGGTTCTTTTCTTTTAAAGGCTGCCATTTTTTTAAGGCATGATCGGTATAAAATCGATGTTTATTCAATAAAAAATTCAGGTTCTCTTTTGTCCATTCTTCATTAGAGAAATTCGCAAGTCCGGTATTTTTTAATTCAAGGCGCAGTAATTCGCAGGTGGTAACATATTCATTTCCCATTAAATGTGCGTAATCTGCATCTTTAATGATTTTTTCTAAATGTGTTTTTGGGAGATATTCTTTTGCTGTAGCTAAAATCAAACTGGAAACCAATTCGATAAATTTCTCCGATTTTCCTTTTTCTTTTAAAAAATCAGTCGCAATTTTTACACTTTTACTTTCATGGTTTTCATAACCCTCAACATACCCAGTATCATGAAACCATGCAGCGACCAAAAGTGCCTCTTTATCATCACCACTAACGTCTTCTTTTTTACATAGTTCTTTTACCGCAGTAACTACTGTGAAAGTATGGTTAAAATTATGGTAAGAATATAAATTAGAAAGTTTATCTTTGAGTAAATTACTGACGAAATCTTCGGATTGTTCTATTAGATTCATAAAGAATATTTTTATACCACTAAATTATGAAATTGTTTTTGGATAATCATTTTATTGCAAAGATTAAAAACTTTTCTTTGGCAATTATAACATTAATTTTTGTTTTTTCTTGTGCGACAAATAAACCGCAATATGGAAAAAATGTTAGTGCCAACGAAACAGAAAACGCAACAGATACAATAAAAATTGCCCACACTTTTTATCTTGTTGGAGATGCCGGAAATGCTGACGAAGTACAAGCGCAGCAAACACTGGAACTTTTACATCAAAAGCTTAAAAAAGCGAGTAAAAAATCGACTTTGCTTTTTCTGGGAGACAATATTTATCCTAAAGGTTTTCCTGGTGATAAAAACTCCGAAGACAAGGCTCTGGCAGAAACTAAACTTACGAATCAGTTAAAAATAGCCGAAGGATTTAAGGGAAAAACCGTTTTTATTCCGGGAAATCATGACTGGTACAACGGTATAAAAGGTTTGGAACGTCAGTCTGATTTTATAACAAAATACTTAAATGACAAGAAAGCTTTTCTGCCGAGAAAAACCTGCCCGATCGAAGATGTAAAAATTGATAGTATCACAACGTTAATAGCAATTGACAGTGAATGGTTTCTGGAAGATTGGGATGATCATCCCACAATCAATGATAATTGCGACATAAAAACGAGAGAAGATTTTTTTGATGAACTGGAAAATATCTTAAATAAAAATCAGGAAAAAACGGTTGTCCTTGCCATTCATCACCCTTTATTAAGTAACGGAACTCACGGCGGTCAGTTTTCGTTGGAAAAACAATTATTTCCGTTAGAAAAGAAAATCCCGCTTCCGGTAATTGGCTCTTTTATTAATTTATTGAGAAAAACCTCCGGAGTTAGTCCGCAGGATCTTCAAAATAAACAATATACCATTTATGCTAAACGAATAAAAACACTTTTACAAAAACAGCAAAATGTAATTGTAGTTTCTGGTCACGATCATAATTTGCAATACATCAGCAAAGAAAATATCCAGCAGATTATAAGCGGAGCCGGATCAAAATCAGAAGCAGCAAGAGCGATAAATCCGTTTGATTTTTCGTATGGCGGAAATGGTTATGCAACTTTAACTTTATATAAAAGCGGTGATGCAAAAGTTTCGTTTTACGGAAATGAAAATAATAAAGAAAAACTGCTTTTTGAGCGTGAAATTATAAAAGCCAAAGAAATTAACTGGGCGGCTGATATACCGAATAATTTCCCTCCAAAAATTACAACTTCTATCTATTCGACAAAAATGACCGATAAAAGTTTGTTTCATAAATTTCTCTTCGGACAGCATTACAGAAAATATTACAGCATGCCAATTGAGGCAAAAATAGCGACTGTAGATACGCTAAAAGGCGGTTTGAAACCTATTCGCGAAGGCGGCGGACATCAGTCTGTTTCTTTAAGAATGTCTGACCCGCAAGGACGGGAATATGTAATGCGCGGCATGAAAAAAAGTGCTTCGGTATTTTTACAATCTGTTGCTTTTAAAGATCAATATATCGTAAACGATTTTGAAGATACGTATACCGAAAGTTTTTTATTTGATTTTTACACGACTTCTCACCCTTATGCTCCTTTTGTAACGGGCAGTATGTCTGATAAAATTGGCGTTTTTCACACGAATCCGGTTTTATATTACATTCCGAAACAAAATGGTTTAGGCGAATTCAATGCCGGCTTTGGAGATCAATTGTATATGGTTGAAGAAAGACCTGCTGATAACCATTTAGATGGCAAAAATTTTGGAAACCCAACAAATATCATCGGTACAGATGATATGATGGCTAATCTTCATAAAGATGAAAAATATTCGGTTGATGAAAAAGAATATATAAAGGCTCGTTTATTTGATATTCTTATTGGTGATTGGGACAGACATAGCGATCAATGGCGCTGGGCTGAGTTTAAAAAAGACGGTAAGGTTATCTACAAACCAATTCCGCGTGACAGAGATCAGGCTTTTGTAAAATATGATGGTGCTTTGCTTTCTATTTTAATGAATATTCCGGCACTGCGACACATGCGTAATTTTAAAGATGAAATTCGCAATGTAAAATGGCTGAGCAGAGAGCCTTACCCAATGGATTTGGCATTTTTAAGAACTGCCGAAGAAAAAGACTGGGTTGAACAGGCAAAATTTATTCAGGATAATTTAACGGACAGCGATATTGAAAACGCTTTTAAAGCAATGCCAAAAGAAGTTCAGGATGGAACGGTTGATGAAATCATCCGAAAATTAAAAAACAGAAAAAAAGAGCTTCAAAAATATGCAACTATTTATTCTGATGTTTTAAGCAAAACGGTTATGATTGCCGGAACAGATAAAAAAGACAAATTTATTTTAGATCATAAAAACAAAAAAAGTATTGAAATTCAGGTTTTAAGAGTTAAAAAAGAAGGCGATGAATTGGTATATTCTAAAACTGTAAATGATGCTAAAACTAAAAACTTATGGATTTATGGTTTAGATGATGATGATATTTTTGAGGTAAAAGGAAATCAGAAATCGAGCATCAAAATTCGTTTAATTGGAGGTCAAAATAATGATACATATAATATCGAAAATGGCAGAAAAGTGATTGTTTACGACTTTAAATCTAAAGAGAACACCTATAATCTTGATTCTAA
The DNA here is from genome assembly GCF_039595935.1 of Flavobacterium sp. Taxonomy (NCBI): domain Bacteria; kingdom Pseudomonadati; phylum Bacteroidota; class Flavobacteriia; order Flavobacteriales; family Flavobacteriaceae; genus Flavobacterium; species Flavobacterium sp. The sequence goes on from NZ_JBCNKR010000004.1 coordinate 1,459,608, forward strand.
AACCAAAACACAGTTAACAGACGATTATGATGTTAATTTATACAATTATGAAAAACCTAAATACAATGTAGTTTCAGGATTACCTAATATTGGTTACAATCCTGATGATGGTGTAAAAGTGGGTGTTAATGTAAATTATACTGTAAATAATTTTAAACAGAATCCGTATACACAGAGACACGTTTTAAATGCCTTTTACTATTTCGCAACCGGAGGTTTAGAGTTTAATTATGCGGCACATTTTCCTGGTTTGTTAGGAAAATGGGTTATTGATGTTGAATCACTTTATACAACGCCAAATTTTGCAATGAATTATTTTGGCTACGGAAATGAATCTCAATATAATGATGATTTAGGAATGGATTATAACCGTGTACGTATTCGTAAATTTAATGTTTCAGGCGCAATACGACATGTAGGCCGATATGGAAGCGAATTTAGTATTCAGCCTATTTTCCAGAGAATGGCGGTTGAAGAAACTGAAAACCGATTTATTGACACACCAAATATTGTAAATCCTGATGTGTTTAATAGTCAGAATTATGGAAGCCTGAAAGTAAAATATCTTTTTAAAAATTCTGATTTTGCGGCGAAACCAACTTTAGGAATGTATTTTATGATTGCCGGAACGTGGACAACAAATTTAGATGACACGAATAAAAATTTCCCAACGCTTGAAAGTATTTTAGGTTTCACACACAGACTCGATCACAACGGAAAACTGGTTTTGGCAACTTATTTGAAAGGAAAAGCAATTTTAAATAATAATTACGAATTTTATCAGGGAGCTTCTTTAGGAGGTGATACTGATTTGAGAGGTTTTAGAAACGAACGCTTTTTAGGAAATTCGTATTTCTCTCAAAGTTCTGATTTGCGTTTAAGCCTGGGTAAAATCCGTAAAACACTTGCTCCGTTTACTTATGGAATTTTAGGTGGTTTTGATTACGGAAGGGTTTGGCTTGACGGCGAAAACTCCAGAAAATGGCATCAGGATTACGGCGGAGGACTTTGGCTAAATGCTATTAATGTTCTAACTGCCAGAATCTCGTATTTTAAATCTCCTGATGAAGTTGGGAGAGTTATTTTTGGAGCTGCATATAGCTTTTAAAAAAAGTTGCTAAGGTTCTGAGGTGCTAAGATTCTAAGAAAAAGATTAGCCACGAATTCACGAATTTTAATTAAAAATCATTCGTGAATTCGTGGCTTTTTTTTAAACACAACGCCAAGAAAAACTCAGTACCTTAGTATCTTAGAACCTTAGCGACTTAAAACAAACTCATAAACATTCCCGCCTACTTTATTTGTTTTTTCGTCGGCGATTAATAAAGTATTGTTGTCTTTAAAAACGATGGCTTCTTTTTGCGAAAAGTGGTTCAGGCTGATTTCAGTCTGGGTTCCTTTGTGAAATAAATCTCCTTTGAAACCTTTAAATAAAACTATTTTATCGTGGCTTAACAAAACCACTTTTTTCCCGTCAGGACTTATTGTAGCACTTGTTAAAACACAATGATTGTAATTGCTGCAGGTTTTAAACTCTCCTATTTTTACCGCTTTTTGAGTTCCTTTTGCATTTTTGATTTTGTAGATAAAAGCAGTTCCGTCAAAACCCTTGCTTCGGTTTTTTGTAAAAAGATAAAAATAACCGTTTTGTTCAAAGAAGCCTTCTACATCGTAAAACATTTCTTTTTTCTTAGGAGGAAATTCGGTTTGTTCCGGATACGAAAATGAAACTTTATATTCGGCAGAAGCTACATCTTTATTTAATTGGTTTTTCGCCACTTTATAAATACATAAATCGCGGCGTTCGTTGTCATTATTTCCAAAATCACCAATGTAAATATTTCCGGTTTTATCTCGTGTAATATCTTCCCAATCAACATTTGACGCATTCGAAATTGTAATCGTTTTATCTAATTTCCCTTTAGAATTTATAGCGTAAATTGCATTTTTATTTCCGCTGTCTTCCAGAGTATACAATAGATTTGTTTCAGGAAAATAAGCTATTCCGGAAACTTCTTTTAATTTTTTCGGAAGTGAATAAAGCGTCTTTAAATCACTGCTTCCAGACTGCTGCTGACAAGCTAATAATACTATAGAAACGGCTATTAAAAAAGATTTTCTCATAAGATTGATTTTTGTTTAGCCACAGATTTCACAGATTAGAAGGATTAATAAATTGAAAAATCAGTTTAATTTGTGAAATCTGTGGCCTATCCTTAAACTAAGTTAGTGTTTTTAAAATTACGTGTGATAAACTCAAATGCCGCATGCATGATATGTCCCATCGATTTGGCATTCTTAAATTTCATATCGTTAGTATATCGGTACAATTCCATTTTTAACTGATTGAGATGTTCTTGTGTCGAAATTGTGTCGTGGCACATTATATTTAATAGTTTTTTGATTCGGTTTTCGGCAGAATGTATACGTTTTGCTAAAATCGCCCTTTCTTCATCTTTATACTGAATTATAGAACGCTCTTCTAATTTTTCTTTGATTAACTGAATCATTGGATAATTCTCCTTGAAAAACTGCGGACGATATACTTTGAAATTTCCTTCGTAACATTGCTGGTCAAAATCAATCGGACGAATTTTGTACACTACCTGATCAAAATCGTGAATTGGCACAATTACATAATTGTAGGCACGCATATCGCCCAAAAGCCTTATCATACAACGTTCGTTGAATTTTACAAACTCTTTGGCAATTTGTGCTTTTTCCATTTCGGTACATTTATCCAGAAGCGTATCCATAAAAACGTCGCCGGGAATTCCGATAATATGTTCTTCGATTAAAGTATCGTTGTAAACCAAAAAGTTAATTTTATCCGGCGATAGAATATCTTCTAATTCAAGTCCGTAAATTCTCGAAGCATCGGCTTTTTTGATGTAAAAATGAACATAGTTATCATTGAGAATATTTCGAACTTTTATCCGGAAAGGCTTAGAATTTCCGAAAGTGCAATAATCGATGGCATCAATATTCAAGTACTGAATGATTTCACTGTTTCCGTCAGAATGTAAAAGAGAATAGATTTTTTTAAGATTCAAATCAATTTCATTTCTTTCAAATTCGCTGTAATAAACCCTGATCCATAAAGTATCGGTTTCATTTTTATCATAAACATTCACTGAACCCGAAAATCGCAGCAAGTCATCATAAAACACAGATACTTTCGAAATACGTTCGAATCTGTCTAAATAACTTAAAAGTGGCTGTGTTAAAGGAAAAGAAGGTTTCTTCAACACCATCAAAGGTTCGCTCATTTTTGAATATCTTTATTACAAATTTACATCAATATGATGATAAAAATAAATTTGAAGTAACATTATAGAATTTGATTCGTCTTACTTAAAACTAAAACCGAAATAAATTTGGAAACCATACTTACCATCGAAAATCTCAGTAAAAGATACGGGCGTATTCATGCGCTGAAAAATGTATCTTTTAGTATTCAAAAAGGCCATGTATATGGAATTTTAGGTCCTAACGGAAGCGGAAAATCAACCACTTTAGGAATTGTTTTAAATGTTGTTAACAAAACTTCAGGCGATTATAAATGGTTTGACGGAAATGTTCAAACTCACGATGCGCTGAAAAAAGTAGGCGCGATAATCGAACGCCCCAATTTTTACCCATACATGACGGCCGAAGAAAACCTAAAACTGGTTTGCAAAATCAAAAACATTCCTTACACAAAAGTTAGAGAAAAACTTGATTTGGTTGGTTTAACGGAAAGAAAAGATTCAAAATTCAGCACTTTTTCACTGGGAATGAAACAGCGTTTAGCGATTGCATCTGCACTTTTAAATGACCCTGAAATTTTAATTTTAGATGAACCTACAAACGGTTTAGATCCGCAGGGAATTCATCAAATACGAGATATTATTAAAGAAATTGCATCACATGGAACTACTATTTTACTGGCTTCTCATTTATTAGACGAAGTCGAAAAAGTTTGTTCGCATGTTGTGGTTTTAAGAAAAGGCGAAGTTTTATATTCCGGTTCTGTAGACGGAATGTCTGCCAATGAAGGTTTCTTTGAAATTTCTTCGAATGATAATCTGGCATTAAAATCAGTTTTACAAGGACATGAAGCTGTAGGTCAAATTAAAGATGAAGATGGAAAAATTCTGGTTTATCTAAAATCTGAATTATCAGCTTCAGAATTGAACCAATTTCTATTCTCTAAAAATATTGTTTTAAGCCATTTGGTAAAACGTAAAAATAGTTTAGAAGCACAATTTTTAGAATTAACCAAAAACATCCACTCAAAATCTAACTAAGCCATGAAAAGACTTATTTCTATAGAACTCCAAAAAATCTGGATGAATAAAGCCAGTCGTATTCTAACTCTTACTTATTTTATCCTCCTTTCTTTTATCGCTTTAATTGCGTCTATAAAATTTAACATTGGCCCTTTTAAATTTCATCTGGCAGAAATGGGAATTTTCAATTTCCCGTATATCTGGCATTTTAATACTTACGTTGCCGGCTGGCTTAAACTTTTCTTAGCCATTGTAATTGTTTCTATGATGGCAAATGAATACAGTTATGGCACTTTAAAGCAAAATTTAATTGATGGTTTGAGCAAGAAAGAGTTTATTTTATCCAAATTCTTAACCGTAGTTCTCTTTGCGTTATGCTCAACCATTTTTGTTTTTGTAATGAGCTTACTTTTGGGTTTGAGTTTTTCATCTTACAATGAAGTCGATGTTATTTTTATGGATTTGGATTATCTGCTGGCATTTTTCGCAGAAATGATGGGATTCTTTTCTTTCTGTTTATTTCTCGGAATTTTGGTAAAACGTTCTGCTTTTGCTTTGGGTTTTCTTTTATTATGGCTCATTATTGAATCTATTATTAAAGGATTTTTAGCTTTCCAGGTTTTTCCAAATAGCGATACAGACAAGTTATTCACCCGATTTCTTCCATTAGAATCTATTTCAAATTTAATTGTTGAGCCTGGTTCACGTTTATCTGTAGTAAGAAGTATTGGAAATCAAATTGGAGTTGAAAATACTAAAGATTACAGCGTTCATTATTTTTCAATTTTGATTGTTTTAGTCTGGACATTTTTATTTGTGTATTTTTCTTACAAATTATTAAAGAAAAGAGATTTATAGTATATTTGTTATACTATGAAACATGCAAAAGTCTTTTTAATAATTTTAATTTTTGGCTGTTTATCTGCAAAGGTAAATGCTCAATATATCACGATTGATGATCAAAAGACACCACAGCAGCTCATAGAAGATGTTTTAGTTAACAGTTCTTGCGCTGCTGTTTCTAATATAACAGGAATTGGAGACACTTATACAGCAGGAAAAAATAGTTTTGCTTACTTTAATTCCGGCACAAGTAATTTCCCTTTTAAAGAAGGTATTATACTTTCGACTTCAACAAGTACAGAAGGAATTGGTCCCTATTTTAGTAATCAGGGCGGCGGAAGTGAAAACTGGGTTGGAGACAATGATTTGAATCAAATTTTAGGAATCAGCTCCATAAATGCTACTTCTTTTGAATTTGATTTTGTTCCGCTAACAGACTTTTTGAGTTTCAATTATATATTTGCTTCAAACGAATATCAGTATTTTTATCCTTGTGAATATTCAGATGGATTTGCTTTTTTGATTAAAGAAGCCGGAACTGCAGATCCATATAAAAATCTGGCTGTTTTACCCAATACGATTACCCCGGTTTCCTCGCTAAATGTACGGCCTAAAATTGAACCCGGAATTGCCCCAAATGGCGATAAATATCCAGGATGCGCAGAAGTAAACATTGATTATTTTAATGGCTTAAACAATAACATGAGTCCAATTAATTATGCCGGCCAAACCGTTATTATGACCGCTCAGACCAATGTTACAGCCGGAAAAACCTACCATATAAAACTTGTTATTGCCGATGATAAAAACCGCTATTACGATTCGGCAGTATTTTTACAGGCAGGGAGTTTTGCTTCAAAAATAGATTTTGGTCCAAATAGAACGACAGGAAACAATGATCCTTTATGTTTTGGAGACAGTTATTTATTAGATCCAAAATTGTCTCCTGCCTACGCATACAAATGGTTTAAAGATAATGTACAAGTTGCCACCACTCCTACTTATACCGTTACACAAACAGGAAATTATCGTGTAGAAGTCACCTTAACTCCTTCTACCTGTAGTTTGACCGGAGAAATTAAAATTGATTTTGCTCCCGAAATCTTTTTTAGCAATACTTCATTAGTACAATGTGATGATGACGGAGACGGATTTTCTATTTTTAATTTGAATAAAGCCAACAACATTGTAAAAAATAATAATGCTGCAATTATAAATGAAGGTTATTACGAAACGCAAGCTAACGCTGAGAACAAAAGTAATAAAATTGCAGTTCCGGAAAGTTATACCAATAAAACTGCCAATCAAATTATTTATTCTCGTTTAGAAAATGAATTTGGCTGTTTTGAAGTGGCTCAGATAACATTACAAATTTCCAATAACACAATTACCAATCCCGGACCAATAAGTACCTGCGACGGTGACGAAACTCAGGATGGGTTTTATCAGTTTGATTTAGAGGCAGAGGTTACTTCAAAAGTAATTGCAGGACTTCCGAATGGATTGACTGTTCAATATTATGCAACAGCAAATGATGCTTTAATCGAGACAAATCAGTTAACGAATATTTTTAAAAACACCACTGCTTATAACCAGACTATTTATGCAAGAGTTGTTAATGGTCCTGATTGTTACGGCATTGAGCCCGTAAATCTTGTTGTAAATACTTTTGATCCGCCTAATTTTGAAGATGAATCAATGTTTTTATGTAAAAATGCTCAAATAACTTTGTCAGTAGCAACAGGTTTTAGCTCTTATTTATGGATAAACGGCGAAACAACTAACAATATAACCGTGAGCACTCCCGGCAATTATTCTGTAACGGTTAAAGATGCAAATGGCTGTGAGAAAACTAAAAACTTTAATGTTATTCTTTCTGAACCAGCGATAATAACTGATGCTGTTGTAAAAGATTTTTCAGGAAATGAAAATTCTGTTTTAATACAATATACAGGAGTTGGAAATTATGAATTTTCTTTAGATGGAGAAACTTTTCAGAGTGATCCTCAATTTAATAATGTACTTCCGGGAATTTATACAGTTTCTGCAAGGGATAAAAATGGCTGCGGAATATCTAATTCATTTGTCGTATATGTTTTGGATTATCCGAGATTTTTTACACCAAACGGAGACGGATACAATGATTTATGGTATATCCAGAACTCAAATGTAATTCCTCCTTATACGCTGCAAATTTTTGATCGCTACGGAAAATTTCTTAAACAAATGAATCAAAACAGTACAGGATGGAACGGGCTTTTTAATGGTCAGCAGCTTCCTTCTGACGATTATTGGTTTACCTTACTTTTTGCAGATGGTAAAAATGTAAAAGGCCATTTTAGTTTGAAGAGATAAACACTTGAAATTCTAGCAATTAAAATCCAAAATCCAATTTTAAAATAAAAAAAAATCCCAAACTCCTAATTGGAATTTGGGATTTTATATATTGAAATTTAAAACGTATTAGATTTTGAATCTCTTTCTGTCATTTTCGTTCAAGTAGATTTTTCTTAAACGCAAAGATTTTGGAGTAACTTCAACGTACTCATCTTTTTGAATGTACTCTAAAGCTTCTTCTAAAGAGAATTTGATAGCTGGAATAATTCTCGCTTTATCATCAGCTCCAGAAGAACGTACGTTAGAAAGTTTTTTCGTTTTAGTAACGTTAACTGTCATATCGTCGCTACGAGTGTTTTCTCCAATAACCTGACCTTCATAGATATCCTCGTTAGGATCAACGAAGAATTTACCACGATCTTGTAATTTATCGATAGAGTAAGGAATTGCTTTTCCGTTTTCCATAGAGATTAATGAACCGTTGTTACGTCCAGGAATTTCTCCTTTGTATGGTTCGTACCCGATGAAACGGTGTGCCATAATAGCTTCACCAGCTGTAGCAGTAAGCAATTGATTTCTTAAACCGATAATTCCACGAGATGGAATATTAAATTTAATAATCATACGCTCACCTTTACCTTCCATAGAAAGCATTTCTCCTTTACGGATAGTTACAAATTCAACCGCTCTACCTGAAAGGTTTTCTGGTAAGTCGATTGTTAATTCCTCAATTGGCTCACATTTCACACCATCAACTTCTTTGATGATAACTTGCGGCTGACCAATTTGAAGCTCGTATCCTTCTCTTCTCATTGTCTCAATAAGAACTGATAAGTGAAGTACACCACGACCAAAAACCATGAATTTATCAGCAGAATCAGTTTCTCCAACTTTCATCGCTAAGTTTTTCTCAAGCTCTTTTGTTAATCTTTCACGGATATGTCTAGAAGTAACGAATTTACCTTCTTTACCAAAGAAAGGAGAGTCGTTAATTGTAAACAACATACTCATTGTTGGCTCATCGATAGCAATAGTTTGTAAAGCTTCAGGGTTTTCAAAGTCAGCGATAGTATCACCAATTTCAAAACCTTCAATACCCACTACAGCACAAATATCTCCGGCAACAACTTCTTCAACTTTTCTACGGCCTAAACCTTCGAAAGTATGTAATTCTTTAATTCTTGATTTGATAATTTTTCCATCTCTTTTCACCAAAGAAATAGGCATTCCTTCTTTTAAAGTACCTCTTTCAAGACGTCCGATAGCGATACGACCTGTAAAAGAAGAGAAATCTAAAGATGTAATCAACATTTGAGGAGTACCTTCAGAAACTTTAGGAGCAGGAACATTAGCAATAACCATGTCTAATAGGGGCTCAATGTTTTGAGTTTGTACTTTCCAGTCATCAGACATCCAGTTGTTTTTAGCAGAACCATAAACAGTTGGGAAATCTAATTGCTCTTCTGTAGCACCTAATTCAAACATTAAGTCGAAAACTTTTTCATGAACTTCTTCAGGAGTACAGTTTTCTTTATCAACTTTATTAATTACAACACATGGTTTTAAACCTAAGTCGATAGCTTTTTGTAATACAAAACGCGTTTGCGGCATAGGTCCTTCAAAAGCATCCACCAGCAAACATACACCATCGGCCATGTTCAATACACGTTCTACTTCACCTCCAAAATCGGCGTGGCCAGGAGTGTCAATAATATTGATTTTAGTTCCTTTGTACTGAACAGAAACGTTTTTTGAAGTAATAGTAATACCTCTCTCACGCTCTAAATCGTTATTATCAAGAATTAAATCACCTGTGTTTTCGTTTTCACGAAATAATTGACAGTGATACATAATTTTATCAACCAAAGTGGTCTTACCGTGATCGACGTGGGCAATAATTGCAATATTTCTAATAGATTCCATTTGTTATTTTTAATGGGTGCAAAAGTACACTTTATTTTGATAAAAAAAATGTTTCTGCGATAGTTTGCGTATATACAAGTAATTAGTTCATTAATACAGTGTAAATTTCAGACCTAAAATGAACTTTTCTTGTTGTTTAGTTATAGTTAATTTAACTATATTTGATTGATGAAAAGTAAAACTCTCAAAATTACTCTCGTTTACGTTATCATATCGCTAATTATGGCTATGGCATGCCATAATCTACTGACTGAATACTTTTTTGAAGCTAGATATGCGTATTTGTTTTTCTTAAAAGATGTGCTTTTCATAATCGCTACTGGATTCATTTTCAAACACATATTATCTTTAAATGAAACTAAAAACATTTCCGTTTTTAAAAAATTAAAAAGAACAAACGAAGAAATTAAAGAGTCTAACGAAAAATACGACATCGTAGCAAAAGCCACAAGCGACACTATTTGGGACTGGAAAATTCAGGAAGACAAAATAAACTGGAACAAAGGAATTGAAAGCGTTTTTGGATATAACCCTGAAGAAGTTGGAAAAACTTCAAAATGGTGGTTTGACAAAATTCATCCCGAAGACAGCATTAGGATGTCTATAAAATTATATTCTTTTATTGAGCAGAAAACCGAAAAATGGCAGGATCAATATAGATTTAGATGCGCTGACGGAACCTATAAATATGTTTTAGACCGAGGTTTTTTATTAAAAGATGACAATGGAAGAGCCATCAGAATGATTGGGGCAATTCAGGACATCACCAAACAAAAAGAAGAAGAACAGCGATTAAAGCTTTTAGAAACCGTAATTACACAATCTAAAGATTCAATTTTAATTACCGAAGCAAATTCTAAAGATCGCAAAATACCAAGAATAGTATATGTAAATCCGGCATTTTCACAAATGTCAGGTTATCAGTCTGATGAAATTATTGGAAAATCTACCAATATCTTTAAAGGGCCAAAATCAGATTCTGAAGAATTAAAAAAGCTTTTAAGGGCTATAAAAAATGAAGAAGAATGTGTTATTGAAACCATAACCTACACCAAAACACAAGAAGAATATTGGGTTCGCTTTGCGATGATTCCAATTTTTAATAACGAAGGCATAATTACACATTGGATTTCTATTCAGAGGGACATTACTGACGAGAAAAAACTCGAAACAGAAAAGGAACATCTTATTCGTGAATTAACACAAAACAATAAAGACTTAAAACAATTTTCATACATCACATCACATAACCTTCGAGCGCCGTTATCCAACTTAATTGGTCTTTTAAACCTTATAGAAGACATTCCTATTGAAGATGAAGAACTCGAAGAAATTCTCGCCGGTTTTACAAAATCTACTCATTTATTAAATGAAACTATTAATGATCTCGTAAAAGTTATCATTATTAAAGACAACCCTTCAATGCAAAAAGAGGAAGTTTCATTAAAAGAAGTTTTTGAGAATGTTTTCAGTCAGCTTTCATTTCAAATTGAATTACACAAGCCAATTATAAAATTAAAATTCGACAAAGTTCCAGTTTTAATTACAAACAAAGCTTACATAGAAAGCATTTTACTGAACCTGCTTACCAACTCAATAAAATACAAGTCAGAAAACCGAAAATTAAAAATATCAATTACAGCCGAACAAATAGAAAATCAGGTTGTTTTAACATTTAAAGACAATGGAATTGGAATTGATCTGGAAAGAAACCGAGACAAAGTTTTTGGCCTTTACCAACGATTCCATAATTATCCTGATAGTAAAGGACTAGGGTTGTATCTTGTAAAATCTCAGGTAGAAACTATGGGAGGCACAATCTCCATTGAAAGTGAAGTAAACCAAGGCACCACATTTACTATAACATTTAAAAATTAATTATTATGCTTGAGCAAATTTTATGTATTGACGATGATCCAATTACATTGATGCTATGCAAAAAAGTAATAGCAAAATCTTCGTTTTCTCATGAAATAATTACGGCTCAAAATGGCGAAGAAGCCCTGCATCATTTTAATACTTTAAAGTACACAAACAATAAAAACAAAGTAAACAAAAAACCTGAATTGATTTTTCTGGACTTAAACATGCCTGTTATGGGAGGCTGGGAATTTTTGGATCATTTCACTTCTGAAGCTTATGCTGATTTTAATTCTGCAAAAGTTATTGTATTATCATCTACAATTGATCCCGAAGATTTAGCAAAAGCAAAAAAATATCCTATTATAATCGATTTTCTTTCAAAACCTATTACACAAGCTATGCTGGAATACCTTAAAAAGAAAATAGGATTAATATAAATTTTAAATTCCAATTTTTAAAATTCCAAATTCCAAGCTTATTATTTGATTAAACTCAATCACTACACACTCTAAGCTAGTTTGATGGAATTTAGAATTTATTTAATTGGAATTTTACAATTCGCCACTCTTCACATTAAAACTTTGGAATTTGGAATTTTAAAAATTGAAATTTCAGATATTATATAAACAAAAAAAGTCCTCTAAAAGAGGACTTTCTATATTTTAGTAAATTGTATTTAATTACAATTTAGCAACGTGTTTAGTTAATTTAGACTTCAAGTTAGAAGCTTTATTATCATGAATGATGTTCTTTTTAGCTAATTTATCAATCATAGAGATAACAGTCGATAATTTAGCAGCAGCATCAGATTTATCAGTAGCTAATCTTAACGCTTTAATAGCATTACGAGTAGTTTTGTGCTGATATCTGTTAAGAACTCTTCTTTTTTCGTTACTTCTGATTCTTTTTAATGCTGACTTATGATTTGCCATTTTCTTTTAATTTTAGATGTAATAATTATTATAAATACTAGTTAAAAAAGAAAAACCTCCCACAATTGTAAAACAATCACTTTGGTTTTAACTAATAAAACAAAAACCGAGACACCAATTTTTGTTTTACAAAACTTATTTACAACTAATTTTGTAGTCCGTAGGGGAATCGAACCCCTGTTACCAGGATGAAAACCTGGCGTCCTAACCCCTAGACGAACGGACCAATATCCTCCTAAGTTTGGAAATTTTCAATATGTAATATAACTTGTAGTCCGTGGGGGAATCGAACCCCCCTTACCAGGATGAAAACCTGGCGTCCTAACCGATAGACGAACGGACCGCGCTTCTGTATTGCGGATGCAAAGATACATCTATTTTTTATCTGCACAATAGGTAAAGCAAAAAAAATATATTTTTTTAATAAGCCTTAGCAAAAAGCACTCTTTTAGAAGAAGGATTCCCAGTAAATACACAGGTTCCCGCCTCTTCAACAGCGTCCAAAGGTATGCATCGAATCGTAGCTTTTGTCAAATCTTTTATCTTCTCTTCGGTAGCAACAGTTCCATCCCAATGAGCCGAAATAAATCCGCCTTTTCCTTCTAAAACTTCTTTAAATTCCTCAAAATTATTTACTTCTGTAATATGAGTATTGCGATAATTTAATGCTCTGTCAAATAAATCTTTCTGAATTTGCTCTAACAGATCATTTACATGATTCACGATATTTTCGTTTGAAACAACCTCTTTCGTCAAATTATCACGTCTAGCCACTTCAAAAGTTCCGTTTTCTAAATCTTTTGGGCCAACAGCAATTCTAACAGGAACTCCTTTTAATTCCCATTCAGCAAATTTGAATCCTGGTTTTTGAGTTGTTCTGTCATCGTATTTTACAGAGATTTTCAATTTTCTCAGTTTTGCAGTCAATTCATTTACTGCAGCCGTGATTTCAGCCAATTGTTCATCTGTTTTATGAATAGGAACAATTACAACTTGTATTGGAGCCAAATTTGGAGGCAGCACCAATCCCTGATCATCAGAATGTGTCATGATCAATGCTCCCATCAAACGAGTAGAAACTCCCCAGGAAGTTCCCCAAACGTGTTCTTGTTTTCCTTCAGCATTAGCAAACTTCACATCAAAAGCTTTTGCAAAGTTCTGCCCTAAAAAGTGAGAAGTCCCAGCCTGCAATGCTTTTCCATCCTGCATTAATGCTTCAATACAATACGTTTCATCAGCACCAGCAAAACGCTCGCTCTCAGTTTTAAATCCTTTTACAACCGGAATCGCCATGAAGTTTTCAGCAAAATCAGCATAGACATTCATCATTTTTTCAGACTCTTCTAATGCCTCTGCTTTTGTTGCGTGAGCCGTATGCCCTTCCTGCCATAAAAACTCTGCAGTTCTTAAAAACAAACGTGTACGCATTTCCCAACGCACCACATTTGCCCATTGATTAATAAGTAAAGGTAAATCTCTATAAGACTGCACCCATCCTTTATATGTAGACCAGATAATTGCCTCACTAGTTGGACGCACAATAAGTTCTTCTTCTAATTTTGCATTGGGATCAACCATAAGTTTTCCCGGTCTTTCCTCATCATTCTTTAATCTGTAATGCGTTACAACAGCGCATTCTTTTGCAAATCCTTCTGCATTTTTCTCCTCAGCCTCAAACATACTTTTGGGTACAAATAAGGGAAAGTAAGCATTTTGATGTCCTGTTTCTTTAAACATTCTATCTAACTCTGCCTGCATCTTTTCCCAAATTGCATAGCCGTATGGTTTGATCACCATACATCCTCTAACTCCTGAATTTTCAGCTAAATCTGCTTTAACAACCAGCTCATTATACCATTTAGAATAATCTTCTGATCGTGTAGTAAGGTTCTTACTCATATTATATAGTTTGGCACAAATTTTGTTTTAAATAATTTTAACTAAATAGTTTGACAAAACTAACTATTTTTGTAATGTGCAACAATAAAAAACACCACAGATATGAAAACTAATATTACTCTCCGCCAAAACTCAAGTCATTTTTACTTAATTGGATTACTGAGTTTTCTGTTAGCATCGTGTGGTTCTTACCAAAACACATCGTATTATGACAGTGATGGTGTGTATGGTAACTCTACCAACAGATACGCGCAAGCAAACACTTCAAACACAAACAATCAATATAAAGATTATTTCAAATCATTACAGGATGATAACCAGCCTACAGAAATTTTTACAGATGTAGACAATTATGGTAATTATGCTGAAAGCGACAGCACTCAAACTGCAGCTGTAGCTTCTTACCCTGCTTGGGGAAGCAGCAATTCAGATGTTTCAGTAAATGTTTACTCAGACCCAATGTGGTCATTCGGATTCGGATGGGGCTACCCTTATTACGGATATGGATGGGGATATGGCGGATACTGGGGAGGCTATTGGGGCTATCCTGGCTATGCTTGGGGATACCCGGGCTACTGGGGACCTGGATGGGGTTACCCTGGTTACTGGGGAGGAAGTTATTACAGAAACTATGCTTACAGCTACGGAAGAAGAGGGTCTGCAGCTTACTACGGCGGAAGAAACTATGCTTACAATAACAGAAGCTATGCGAGCAGAAATTACTCTTCAAACAGAAACTACAACTACACTAACAGAAGTTTTAGCAACAGATCTTCAAACAGCTATTCTGATTACAGAAGAAGCGCTGTAAACGGAAGAACATATAATTCAAGTCCAACTTTTACAAACAGAAGAAGTTACTCTCAAGGACAAAATAACAGCTACGATTATTCTAACAGAAGATCATCTAGTGCTTCAACAAACAGAAGCTACAATTACAACAACAATAACAGCAGTTCATCAAGAACTTACTCTCCTAGCCCATCTCGTTCTATGAACAGCGGTGGCGGCGGAAGCATGAGATCATCTGGCGGCGGAGGCGGCGGTGGTAGATCTTACGGCGGCGGTGGAGGCGGAAGAAGGTAACATTTTTCTTCTTTTCCGTATCTAAATACAAGACATTAAAACTTACCCAAATGAAAAAAATATTTCTCCTTTTAATTACAGGACTAACTGTCAGCGTCTCACATTCTCAGGAAGTTTCTGATGCTGTTCGTTTTTCACAAGACAATTTAACCGGAACTGCAAGATTTAGAGCAATGGGCGGTGCATTCGGAGCTGTGGGCGGTGATTTATCAGCAATCTCTGTCAATCCGGCCGGATCGGCTGTTTTCAACAACAATCAAGTTGGAATCACACTGAGCAATCAAAATATTAAAAATAATTCTGATTATTTTGGCACTCAAACTTCAGACAAAGACAATTCTTTTATTCTAAATCAAGCTGGTGGTGTTTTTGTTTTTAAAGACAGAAATCCAAATAATGGCTGGAATAAAATCGCAATTGGAGCGAGTTATGAAAATACAAATAATTTCAATAATAACACTTTCTCTGCCGGAACAAATCCATCACACTCTGTAGCGGATTATTTCTTAGCATATGCAAATGGAATTCCATTAGCAAACATAGCAAATATTCCATATAGGGATCAATTTTATGAGGAACAACAAGCCTATTTTGGCTATAGAGGATTTGTGATAAATCCTGCTTCCAATACCGACGGTAACACACAATACACAAGCAACGTTCCTGCTGGAGGAAATTATTATCAGGAAAACAGTATTTACGAAAGAGGATACAATAGTAAAGTAAGTTTTAACATTGCAACATCTTATAAAAACCGAATCTATTTTGGCGCTAATTTAAACGTTCATGTTACAGATTACAGAAGATCTAGTATTTTTTACGAAAGTAACAACAATCCTTTACAACCAACTGCAACCATATCTAATCTACAATTTAACAACGATCTTTACACATATGGAAATGGGTTCTCATTTCAATTAGGCGCGATAGCAAAAGTTACTGAAGCTTTAAGACTTGGATTAGCTTACGAATCAAATACATGGTACGAACTATACGACGAAGTTTCTCAAAGTCTATACTCTACTACACAAGCAGCTAGCGGTCCTGAAAATTATTACGACATAAATCCAAATGTGGTAAACGTTTATGATCCTTATACTTTACAAACTCCAGGAAAATTCACTTTTAGTGGTGCTTATGTGTTTGGTAAATCTGGCTTAATCAGTGTTGACTACTCTATCAAAGATTATAGTAATACTAAATTTAAACCAACGAGTGACGCAGGTTTTAGAGGTGTAAACAATGACATAAACGACCAATTAACAACAAATGGAGAATTGAGAGTTGGAGCAGAATTTAAAATAAACAGATTGAGTTTACGTGGCGGATATCGTTTTGAAGGAAGTCCTTATAAAAGCGGAACTACAATTGGAGATCTAAACAGTTATTCTGGAGGTTTAGGATATAGCTTTGGATCTACAAAATTAGACCTTGCTTATTCTTATTTAGAAAGAAAATCGAACCAAGGTTTCTTTGCAACCGGATTTACTGACGGCGCAAACATTACATCGAAACTTAATAATGTTTCTTTGACTTTATTATTTGAATTGTAATTAAAATTAAATAGATAATGGAAATTTCCGTCAGGTTTTTACCTGGCGGATTTTTTTTATGCATTCACATTCATAAAAAACGCCTAAAAGAAACCGAAACAAGCGGTGTTTGAATAAAAAAGTGTAATTTTGCACTCCAATTTATAAAAGTATGAGAACCAAGTCTTTAAAAAAGAACAAAATTAACGTAATCACTCTTGGGTGTTCAAAAAATGTATATGATAGTGAAGTACTTATGGGTCAGCTTCTTGCAAACGGAAAAGAAGTTACACATGAAGCAACTAAGGATGAAGGAAATATCATTGTTATAAACACTTGTGGATTTATTGATAATGCAAAAGCTGAATCAGTAAACATGATTTTGGAATATGCAGACAAAAAAGATAAAGGTTTAGTTGATAAAGTTTTCGTTACCGGATGTTTATCTGAGCGTTACAGACCTGATTTAGAAAAAGAAATACCAAACGTTGACCAATATTTTGGTACAACTGAATTACCTCAGCTTTTAAAAGCTCTTGGTGCCGATTATAAACATGAGCTATTAGGAGAACGATTAACTACAACTCCTAAAAATTATGCTTACTTAAAAATTGCAGAAGGCTGCGACAGACCTTGCAGTTTCTGTGCGATTCCATTAATGCGTGGTTCTCACGTTTCTCAGCCAATTGAAAAATTAGTTAAAGAAGCACAAGGTTTAGCTAAAAACGGCGTTAAAGAATTAATACTTATTGCTCAGGATTTAACCTATTACGGTTTAGATCTTTATAAAAAAAGAAATCTGGCAGAATTGTTAGAGGCTTTAGCAGCAGTTGAAGGAATTGAATGGATTCGTTTACATTATGCTTATCCAACTGGTTTCCCGATGGATGTTTTGGAATTAATGAAACGCGAACCTAAGATTTGTAATTATATAGATATTCCGTTACAGCATATTTCCGATTCTATTTTAAAATCGATGCGCCGCGGTACAACTCAGGCTAAAACAACTCAGTTATTAAAAGATTTCCGTGCTGCGGTTCCGGGAATGGCAATTAGAACTACTTTAATTGTGGGCTACCCTGGTGAAACACAGGAAGATTTTGAAATTTTGAAAGAGTTTGTTCAGGAAATGAAGTTTGACAGAATGGGATGTTTTGCATATTCTCATGAAGAAAATACGCATGCTTATTTATTAGAGGACAATGTTCCGGATGATGTAAAACAAGCGAGAGCGAATGAAATTATGGAATTGCAATCGCAGATTTCATGGGATTTAAACCAGGAAAAAGTGGGTCAGGTTTTTAGATGTATTATTGACAGAAAAGAAGGTGCTCATTTTGTGGGCAGAACGGAGTTCGACAGCCCTGATGTTGACAATGAAGTTTTGATCGATGCCTCTAAACATTATGTAAAAACCGGCGAATTTGTTAATATCAAGATAATTGAAGCAACAGAATTTGATTTATACGGAGAACCTGCTTAAATTTACCATGAACTATTGTTAACTTAGACTAAAACACTTTATGAAAGCTACTCAAAACTTAATTATTCTAGTTTTTACATTATTCTGCTTCAATTTTGCTTCGGCTCAATACGGAAACGGATATGGTAATGGTTACGGCAATGGCTATGGTGGCTACGGAAGAGGCGGCGGAATGGGTATGGACAGAAGCATGATGGGCGGTCCGCAGCAAAATACAAGCAAACCTAAAGAGATACCGGTTGAAGAAACAGCAGCTAAAATAGTTGAGCAGATGAAACCTGTTGTAAATCTTGATGAACTTCAGGCTATTGCCATTACAAATGTTTTTGCTGATGGTTTAAGAGAACAAGGAATTCTTATAAAAAATGAAAGCAGCAGTCAGGATGAAAAAATGGAGCAGCTAAAAGCTCTAAAAGAAGCTATGACTAAAAAAATAACGGCCTTTTTAAACCCGGACCAAATAGAGAAATACAACAACTTCATGGCTGATTTTAAAGAGGTTAAGAAAACAAAATCAAAAAAGAAAAAAGACAAAGATTCTAAGGATACTAAAGAAGAAGAAAAACCAGTTGAGAAAGTTCAGGAATAATTTCTAACTCTATCACAAATGTAATTAACCATGGTAAAAAAACATTTTTGTTATTTGATTTTAGCAATTATTATTACTTCTTGCTCAACAAATCCGTATAAAACTACTGAAAAAGCTTACGATCAGCAGCTGAAGACTTTAGAGAATCAAATTACAAGTAAAGAAGCACAAACGATTCCATCGGTAAGTCCGCTGATTATTGATACTACTTATGCTTCTCAATTAGGTATTGTAAAAGATACTTTATCTAAAACAGGCTCAACATCTTTAGTAAACGGCATTAGTACAGAATGGATTGGGACGGTGAATTTTAATTTGAGAAAACCTTCTTTTGTTGTTATCCATCATACTGCTCAGGATTCTCTTCAGCAGACTATTAATACTTTTACAAAAACCAGAACTCAGGTTAGTGCACACTATGTAATTTCTGAAAACGGAAAAGTGGTACAAATGCTGAATGATTATTTAAGAGCCTGGCATGCCGGAGCCTCAACTTGGGGAAAAAATACAGATCTAAACTCTTCTTCTATCGGAATTGAACTTGATAATAATGGGTTTAAACCTTTTACAGAAGCACAAATCAACAGTTTAGTTGCTTTATTGACAAAACTGAAAAAAGATTACAATATCCCTACTCAGAATTTTTTAGGTCATGCTGATATTGCTCCGGGAAGAAAACAGGATCCTAGTGCCTTATTTCCTTGGAAAACATTAGCCGAAAAAGGTTTTGGAATCTGGCCGGATGAAGTTTTAGAAGAAGCTCCTTTTGATTTTAAAATAGAACCTGCTTTAAGAATTATTGGTTACAATACTAAGAATCTTTCTGCTGCAATTCAGGCTTTTAAACTGCATTATATTCAAACTGATGCCACGTCTGTTTTAGATCGAAAAACTATTGATACGATCTATTCTATTTATAAAAAACAGATTCAATAAACAGTCTTTAAAAAATATTTACAAAACGCATTTCTAAAATATATAGAGATGCGTTTTTTTGTTTTACCACAGATTAAGCAGGATTAAAAAGATTAATTATGCTTTGAGTTGATTTTTTTTGCCACAGATTAAAGGATTAAAAAGGATTAATTATTTCTCTTTGCTGTCGATGTTTTTTTGCCACGAATTTCACGAATTTTCACTATTTTTTTATACTAATGATATACTATTAAAAAATAAATTTTAAAACTCAACTGCAAGGTCTATCAGTAAATTTTCATGCAATGATTTCTAAATTTTAATTCGTGAAAATTCGTGAAATTCGTGGCAAAAAAAATCAGGTACAAAATAAAAAAGCTGCCAAAACATTAGTATGTTTCGACAGCTCCAAAAAAAAAAAAAAAAATATCAATCTTTATCTCTAGAAAGAGTATGTTGTAGCAAGTAGAGCGAAGAACGAACCTCCTGTTGGAGCAGCATCGCTATCTAAGAAAATATCTTCAGAAGCAGCGTCGTATCTTAACTCGGGAATAATTGTAAGTTTTCCAACTTTGTAATTTAATGAAACTGTGTTTGCAAATACGCTAGATCCTGTTAATGTACCTAAACTTGGAGCTGCATCTTTTGCATCGAAATATTCAACTCTGTAAGCCAATAATAATGATGGGCTGAAAGAGTAATTTGCATATCCTACTAATGAAAACCACTCACCATCTAAAGTTGTGTCGAAATCATTTTTAGTTTTAGCATAAGTAGCATTTAAACCTAAACCAAAGCTGTCGCTAATTGTTTTAGAAGCTGTTAAATCAAACTGAGTTTTGTTTTCGTCAGATGCAGGGTTGCTGCTTCCAGAAGTAAAATTCAAATAAGCACTTCCTGTTTCACCAATATAACCCACTTGTCCGATATAGGTTTTTTGTGTTGAACCGGCATCCATCGCTGATTTAAAATCTGTTGGGTTAGTTATACCAAACATAGCCGTAAATTTCCCTGATGTATACTGAGCTTTTACCCCTGTATTAAAGAACGGCCCGTATGAGAAAGCATAAGACATACTGTAGTTTTTATTATCTACTGCATCTAATACCTCATACCCAATGTGTGTACCAAAGCTACCCGCAACAACTTTAAATTCGTCAGTAATTTGATACGTGAAATACAATTGTTTAATTAAAAATTTAGCATTTATATCTTTATCTGTTGTTTCATTGTATGAAAATTCTCCTGCTCTTTTTCCGAAACCTAAGTCTACGAAAACAGAAGCTTTTCCAAAAGTATGACCAGCTTCTATCGAAGCCATTCCTAATTCAAATGAATCTTGTGAGTTGGTAAAGCTCGTTAGTCCATTCATTTGTTTAGAAAAATCATATTTATAGTAAGCATCCGCAGACCCTCCCCAAGTAGTTGCCGGTGAAGTTGGTTTGTCATCCTCTTGTGCAAAAGAAAAAGAACTTGTTAACGTGGCAGCTAAAATGTAAAATACTTTTTTCATGTGTTAATTGGTTTTTAGTTATTAAATTGATTTTGGTTAGTTAATCGTTTATATATCTAGTTTAATAGTATAAGTCATTTTTAAAACCCTGAATCTTCCCCTAAAACCCCCTCATTTTCATTAGCGAATTTATTAACTTTTGTATGAGTAGAATAATTGGACACTATTTTTTTGACGTTTTAAGCGAAGAATTATGGATTACAAAAATTAAACTGCCTATAATCGTGATTTGACATTAATAGCGTTTTGTTTTTGAAAATTCAACAACACATTTTTAGCATTTTCACTTAAAAAAATAGGGTTTTAAAAAAATTACAATGAAAAAACAGACTAAAAATTCACCAAAAGCAACTTAAAAAAACCACACCCCTATAAAATTTAGGGGGTATTTGCAAATTAAAAACAAAAACCAAAACATCATCCTCAAAACTAAAATTAAATAAAACTCAATAATCACTGATAAAAAATTCCTACAAAACTAACACTCCTGAATTCCTCTCTATCTCTAGCTTAACTAAACACATAAAACTGCATATAAAACAAAAAAGCCTGTCCAAATTTGAACAGGCTTATTATTAATCAAAATGCTTTTTTATTCGGCAGTATTGTATTTTCTTAAAAACTCTCGAACCTTAAGTCCCGATTCTTTTAAATCTTCATCTTTCCATTTTCCATCTGATTTTGCAGATTTCTTTAAAATAGAGCACGTTTCATCTTTATCAGAAACCGACCATGTTATCCAGCTAAGTTTTTTTGATTCCATCCAGTCAATATATTCCTGCCATGCTTTTAAGTTTAATGGTCCATCACCAGAAGCTTCCATCCCGGCAGATTCGGATACAAATATCGGTATACCTCTTTTTAAAGCTAAATCAGTACGGTCTCTTAATTCTTTACCGTGTGTTGCTGCATAAAAGTGCATTGTATACATTATATTATTATATCCTAAAATTGGATCTTCTGCCGGAAGATCAACATCCTGATCCCAATGCGGCGATCCTACCAATATAATATTGTTGGGATCATTTTCTCTAATCACACTTATTACTTCTTCTGCATAGGTTTTGACTTCCCACCAGGTTTCGTAATCAGGTTCATTAAATATCTCATATATTATATTAGGATACTTACCATACTTTTGAGACATTTCAGCAAAGAATGCTTTTGCTTCTTTTAAATTAACATTATGACTGTGCCAATCGATAATTACATATATATCAGACTTGATTGCTCCGTTAATTACGGCTTCGATTTTTTCTTTTGAGAACTGCGGATCATTAGTATAAGAGTAATCTCCAAGTTCAATTCCCATTGCGGCGCGAACCACATTGCAATTAAAGTCTTTTTTGAGCCAGCTTACTGCTTTTTCATTATAAAATCTTGGCCACATACTATGCCAGCCAAAACTTAATCCGCGTAAAACTATGGGTTCGTTATTTTTATCAACGAGCTGGGTTCCCTGAAGACTTAATTGTCCGTGTTTTTTAACAAACTGTGCATTTATAAAACCGCACATTAATAAGAATGTAATTGTAATTAACTTTTTAAACTTCATCATAAATTTAAATTTTAAAGAGACAATTTTAATGTTATGCAATCATGTGAAGCTAATTCTGCTGTAAAATTCTTTTTTGTGTTTCCTGCATCTTTATTTGTCCAAAGATTTTTTAGTTTGAACGTTGTTTTTTGAAAGTCAGCTTCATAGCCGAAATCTACATCTTTTATTGCATTCTTTTTCCAGTCGAAATTAATTTTTTTCGAAACTTCGCTTCTGTTTAAAAAAGTTACAGCCCAGTTTCCGTCTGACAAAGGTTTTACCCAAACTTCCAGACCATCTTCTGCCGAATGTTTAAAGCCCTGAATTCCTAATTTATCCTGATTTATGGCAATTAATTCTTTATTAGTTAAAATTGCCAGCGTTTCTTTTGACATTTTTCTATAATCGTTTCCTGTAAATAATGGTGACGAAAGCATGCACCACATGGCAAAATGCGATTTATCTTCGGTATCATTCATTTCGTTTCCTACTTCCATCATATCAAAGTCATTCCAATGATCTGGACCAGAATATTTACGGATATCTTTTCGCATTTCGGCAATTTTCATAAATCCCCAAGACGACCAGTTTTCAGGATGTTTGAATTCGCAGTCAAAACAAGGATAAATGTCTCCAGATATTCTCCAAAGATTTCCGACAGGTTTTCCCCATTCCCACGGCTGATTATCTCCCCATTCGCAAAGACTGAAAACAATGGGTCTTCCGGCAGTCTTTAATGCGTTGCTCATTGTTGTATAAGCTTCTGGCGCTGTAATTCCTTTTGTGTTACACCAATCATATTTTAGGAAATCGATTCCTAATTTGGCATAAAAACGGGCATCCTGATATTCGTAACCGCGAGTTCCCGGATATCCGGCGCAGGTTTGCGTTCCTGCACAATTGTATAAACCAAATTTTAAACCTTTGCTGTGTACATAATCTATTAAGGCTTTCATTCCGCTAGGAAATTTTACCGGATCCGGAATTAAATCTCCGTTTGCATCGCGCTCTTTTGTCATCCAGCCGTCGTCTAATACTATATAGTTATAACCCGCGGCGGCCAATCCGGATGAAACCATAATATCAGCCGTTTCTTTTACTAATTTTTCATCTATATTGGTTGCGAATGTATTCCATGAATTCCATCCCATTGGCGGTGTCATAGCTAAACCTTCAAATTTTCCGGCTGTTTGTGTATGTGTATTTCCTTGGCTGAAGCCGAAAACTGAAAAGCATAAAGCTAATCCTAAAATTATTTTCTTCATTTTATAAAATTTAAAAAGATGTTATAAAAAGATATTCCCTAATTTTTCAACTAGGGAATATCTCAAACTAACTCAACTTGATATTTTTTTTATTTTAATACAAATCCGATGTCGTCAAACAATACAGTGTTTCCACCATCATTATTTGATTCCTGGAATGTTAACATTGTTACGCTTGTTGGATCTCCTAATTTATTTAAAGGAATTTCCATGTAAACCCACGCAGCTGTAACCGGAATTACATAATTTGGCCCTCCGTTTACACTAAAATTAACCTGACCATTTTTTGCTCCTTTAACGGCAATTCTGATTGCTTTATAAGGTGTCATATCAACATTGAAGCCCCAGTTTCCACCGTCCCATTGTCCGAATTCCCATTTCCATGATTTTTCACCCTGATAAGAATCTCCATCATATTCAAAATCAACACCTTTTCCAGCCCAAGGTCCACCCCATTGCATGCCGTATAATTTATCATCGTACAATGCTGTACCAATCGCTTCTTTAGAAACCGCTGTTCCAGAAATATTAGTTACAGCAAGATATCTTTTATCTGCATTTGCAGGTACTTTGATCACTATTTCTTCTAATGTTGAAGAAACTACGGTTACCGGAACTTCTGGTAATGTTGCTGTTTTTGCAAGTGTTACAACCGGATTTAAGAAATACTTACCTTTAATAGTTACCTGATCGCCTTCTGCACAATTAATAAAATTAAATCCAGAGAATGTTGGAACCGGTGGCGCAACTGTAAAATCATAAAGAGCTGTACCGCTTTTGGTAACTACTTTTAATTTATTTGATGCATTTGCATATGGTGTGTTTTCATCAATTAATACAATGATATCAGTATCTGTTACAAAAGTGGGTCTGAAATACGTATCATAATCATTAAAATAGATTTTTGTAGTTGACAAAAGCCCTTTTCCGTGAATTACATAATAATTCTTCGGGTCTCCAACTGTAACCGGAGTTAAGGGTTTCATGCTTCCATCTTCATTATATCCCGATGGAGAAACTGATTCAATAACCGGCGGACCGCTGTAAGCTTCAGAACCATTATTATCATCATTTGAGCATGAAGTAAAAAGCATTAAAGATAACATCCATGCCATGCATGCCGCTAACGAAACAATTTTTATATTTTTCATAATTTATATTTTTAAAATTATTTAAAAGTATACGGAGCTACTTCTGTTAATTTTGGATTTTTAATTAAATCATCTGCAGGATAAGGCAGTAAAAGATTTGATGCCGAAATGGTAATGTGTTTTTCGTTTTGTTTATCTCCTCTGTTTTGTGCTTCTAAAATGGCTTTGGCCTGACTGAACGGAAGACGTCCTAAATCAAAATAATAATCTCCTTCGCAAGCTAATTCTGCACGTCTTTCTCTAAAAATATCATCAAAAGTAATGGCGGTTTTTGGCGCTAAACCTGCTCTTTTACGAACTGCGTTATATGATTTTAATGCATTTGCATCTGTAGTACTTCCTGTTTGAGATCCTAAAATGGCTTCGGCATGAATTAATAATAATTCAGCATAACGCATCATATAACTATTCATACTGCTTTCTCCATTAAATGGCGCATTGAAAGGTCCTGTTATTGGTAAATTTTCTTTTCCGATTACGTATTTTTTTAATCCGGCACCAGAATTCTGAGCTTCATTTGCTAATTCAAATGTATATCCTAAAAGTTTTGGAGAATCAACAGCAAGTGTCTGCGCATACGTGATGTTTGGATAATAATCCCCCGGAAGCATAAAAGTTTCAATTCTTCTTTTATCTCCATTTTCAAAAACATTATGAATTAAATCCTGAGATGGCGCAATTTGTCCAGAATACGTTGTTTCAACCAATCTGTTTTCCGGAGCGAATAATGTGTTTGAAAAGTTTCCTTCAAAATAAGTTCCAGCTCCAGTCCATTGCCATGAAAAGATAGACTCTTCGTTATTGTTGTTTTTTTGAAGCCATAAATCTGCAAAAGATTTTGTTGGAAGTTCGTCTCCTCCTAATAATTTGAATTCACCGCTATTGATAACTTCCTGAGCCATTGCTCTTGCCAATTCATATTTCTTTTGATATAAATACACTTTTGCTAAAAATGCTTTTGCAGATCCGCTTGAAACGTGTGCATTTGCAGCATAATTTGAACCTCTGTTTTTTGATCTTAAATTATCGATTGCAAATTTTAAATCATTTTCGATAAAAGTATAAACGTCTGCAACCGGATTACTCGGGATAACATAGTTTTTAGAATAATCAGCATTGTTTTCGATAATTGGTACATTTCCCCAAAGTCTTACTAAGAAGAAATAAGAAAACGCTCTGATAAAATGAGCCTCTCCCAATGCATTGTTCAAAGCTTCGTTACTAACTGCCGGCCCAACACTTTGTGGCAAATTGTTGATATATGCATTTGAGTTTGCAATTGCTCCAAAACATGATCTCCATGCATCTGAAATAAATGCCTGTGAATTTGTAAAACTTAAATCTGTAAATTTTCCAAAATCATTGTATTGACTTGCATACATGTTTCCTGAAATAACATCTGTGATTCCGTAAAATGCCGATTTATTCATATTAAACCATACAATTCCGTACAATCCGTTTGATGCATTATCAAGCTTTTCATCTGAATCGTAGTAATTACCAATCGTAGGAGTTCCTTCTGCCGGCACGTCGATAAAATCCTGCGAACAAGATGATGACATCAGCATTAAAAATGTCAAAGCAACTGCACTGCTTCTTTTAAATATATTTTTCATATTAATTTCGTATTAAAATTCAACATTAAAACCAAAAGTTATTTGTCTTGGTACCGGATAACGGCCATTGTCAACACCAGAAAGTAAAGCATCCTGGTTATATGAACCCACCTCAGGATCATATCCTTTGTATTTTGTAAAAGTGAATAAATTTTGTCCTGAAGCATAAAGTCTCAATCTTGACAGCTTAATTTTAGAAATTATATCAGAAGGAAGAGAATATCCTAATGTTACGTTTTGAATTCTTAAATATGAACCGTCCTCTATATGGCGTGTTGAAATTGCATTATTAATATTATCATAAGTTGAAGGTCTTGGCAGAGAAGCATCTGTATTTACTGCTGAATAAAAATCCGCTGCTTCCGTTAAATAGTTTGTTCCCATGTAACTATTCATCGTTCCAGACAAACGAGTTAAGTTCATTAATTTATTTCCTGCTGTTCCCTGAAGGAAAATTGACAAATCAACATTTTTGTATTTGAAATTATTGGTGAATCCGTAAGTGAATTTTGGATTTGGATTTCCGATAGGAACTAAGTCATTTAAGTCAATAACACCATCGTTGTTTTGATCTTTATAGATAACATCTCCTTTTTGAAATTCTGGTTTCAAAGAGTTTGTTCCGTCTTTTAAAGGCACCTGAGTTCCTCCTGCTGTATGTCCATAAGTCAATAAATCCTGATCTGTTCTGTAAATCCCTACGGCTTCGTAACCAATGAATGAACCAATTGGAAGTCCTTCCTGAGTTCTTGAAACTGTTACAGTGTTATAAGCCAGTGTATTCATTGTTTTCACAATATTCAAACCAGCCATATCTGTCACTTTATTTACATATTTAGTAAAGTTTAAGTTAGAATTCCATGTAAAGTTGTCTGAGAATTTTTCTGTGTAGCCCAAAGTAATCTCAATACCTTTATTCTGCATACTTCCAAGGTTAAAATATGGAGGATTCACACCACCTTCATAATCTCCACCACCAGAAAGGTAATTTGGAAGAGGTACCTGGTATAAGAAGTTTTTAGATACTTTTTTATAAACATCAACCGTTGCTGTAAGTTTAGAATCAAACATTGTAAAATCTAATCCTAAGTTTGTCTGCTCCTGAGTTTCCCATTTCAAATCTTTATTTGGCGTATTTGACGGAAGATAAGACGTTCCCATTGTACTATTAACAATATGCAGATTAGAATCGTATAAATTATTCCCGATTTGGTTGTTACCAGTTTGTCCCCAACCTGCTCTAATTTTAATATTGTCTACATACTTTTTAGTGCTTTCCATAAAAGATTCATTCGAAAGTTTCCATGAACCGCTTACAGAACTAAAAACACCCCATTTATTTCCAACAAAGAATTTTGAAGATCCGTCCGTTCTAACGGCACCAGTCAGACTATATCTGTCAGCATAATCGTAAACCACCCTTCCTAAATAAGAAGACAAAGTCTGTGTTCCTGAATAAACTCCGCTTGTAACTGCCTTAGATAAATCTGAAGCAGAAAGCGATTTGTCATTATTATCCTTATAACCGTAACCTGTTATAGAATATCCTTCCCAATGAGCTCTGTTTGATTCTTGTACGGCTAAAACTGTAAAATTGTGTTTACCAATAGTATTTTTATAAGTAAGCATGTTTTTTAAGTTCCATGAATTTCCAGTTGATGGATTGTAATACAAGTTTGCATAGCTTTTTACCGCATTTCCTAAAGAATACATTGGATCAAAACGCTGGCCTAAATTATCATAAATATATCCACCCGCTTCAAAACGATAATCTAAACCTTTAAATAAATCTACCTGAGTGTAGAAGTTTCCAGAATAGTTTTTTCTAACTAAAGTATTAGAACCTAATAAAGAAACAGCAACCGGGTTTACAAAAGAAGTGTTTCCGCCAGTTGGAGGCCCTGCAAACGCTCCGGATAATTCTCTAACAGCCACATCCGGTGTTGCTAATAATGAAGTAGCAACAACTCCGTTAAACTGACCGTTTAAAGTTAATTTTTCATCCGTAATTGCACCGCTGATATTTACTCCTACTCTAATAAAGCTGTTTACTTTAGCATCAATATTAGTTCTAAAATTATATCTCTTGAATCCAGATTCGATTACAATACCGTCTTGTTTTAAAACTCCTCCGGAGATATAGTAATTAATTCCTTCTTTGCCTCCTGAGAAAGACAATTGATTAGAAGACATAAATCCTGTTTGGTAAATAGCATCCTGCCAGTCTGTTCCTTTTCCTAATAATTCAGGGTGAGCAAATTCAGGACGACGAGCTGTAGGATCGTAAACATCTGCCAAAGCATTTTGGTGAATGGCATATTCCTGTAGATTCATAGAATGAAGTCTTTTAGGAAGATTACTCACAGAATAAGAATTTTCGAAAGATAATTTTCCCGTTCCTTTTTTACCCGATTTTGTAGTAACAATTACAACCCCGTTTGCACCACGCGAACCATAAATCGCTGTTGCAGAAGCATCTTTTAAAATATCTATAGACTCAATATCACTTGGATTAATAAGTGCTAACGGGCTCTGCGTAATATTTCCGTTATTTGAAAAGTTAGAATTCCCCTGAGCATTTCTTCCAGAAGTAGATGAGTTTCTCGCATCTCCGGAAATTGGAACTCCGTCAATTACATACAAAGGTTCGTTTGTTCCTGTTAAAGAAGAAACCCCTCTAATTTTTACCGAAACGTTACTTCCAGGTTCTCCAGAGTTACTGTTTACAACAACCCCGGCTGCTTTACCCTGCATCATTTGGTCAAATGAAGCAAATTTCAGGTTTTCAATATCTTTTGAACTAATGCTTGAAATCGCACTATTAACATCTTTTCTCTTTTGTGTACCGTAACCAATTACAACAACATCTTTTAAGTCTTCGGCACTAGATTTTAAAATTACATTGATAGTTTTTCTTCCATCAACAGCAATCTTTTGTGTATTAAATCCAATAAATGAATATACAAGAGTTGCATTTGCCGGAACATCGATAGAATATTTTCCATCAAAATCGGTCGAAGTAGTTGTTTTAGAACCGGCGATGGAGATATTCGCACCCGGAATCGATAATCCTTTTTCATCAGATACCGTTCCCGAAACTTTTATCTGAGCAAGAGCAAAATTACTCAGTAACAAAAATAATATCAAAGGAATTGCTCTGTGGTTAGCATTCCAATGAATAAAATTGGTCAGTAGTTTTTTCATAATAAGTGTTTGGTTAGTTTAAATTTGTCTTCATTATAATTAAGCAATAAAGGGTAACTTTTACTTCGAAATTATTTAACAAATCTATAACAGAAGAAATTATCAAATCGATAGTATTCCATCATTTAATGATAATATTTTTACTATATCTACTTAAAAAAACACATATCAAAATAAAACCAATGAAAAATTGAATTATTCGCAATCAAGCAACCCTAAACAACCACAAACTATAAAGAAAAGTTAACGAAATTGCAAAAATCAAACGTTTTCGTTAAAAATAATATTTATTTGTGAAAAAAAAGTATCACTACAAAATACGTTTTAATCCAGAAAAATCCTCACGATATTGACTAGGAGTACAATTTTTAATAGCCTTAAAGCTACGATTGAAGTTCGCAATATTATTAAAGCCGGATTTAAACGCCACTTCAGAAACACTCATATCTTTTTCAACCAGCCATCTTGCTGCATATCCTATTCGAATATCATTAATATAATTGACAAAAGTTTTTCCGGTGCGTTTTTTAATAAAACGATTAAAAGAAATTATAGACATGCTCGCCACATTTGCCACGTCTTCTAAAGTAATTTTATCCGCAAAATGTTTTTGTACATATTCATATACCAATTTCATTTTGTCGTAATCATCAAATTTGTCGTAGTCAACCGTATAAGTAGAAAGTAAACGTTGATTTCTCGAATTGGCAAGATCATATAATAAGGAAGTGATTTCCAAAAAATAGTCCATACCATCAAGTTTTGAGAGCCTTACCAATCGTGGCGTTAATTCTTCGGCGACTTTTTTAGAAAATAAAATGCCGTGAATCGAACGATTAAACATATCGCGAATCGGATTCATAATGCGTCTTGCCAGTAAAGATTCATGAAATAAATCATTATGAAACTGAATCGTAATTTCGTGGATTTTTTTGTTCGTACATTTATTCAGTTCCCAGCCATGATATAAATTTGGTCCGATTAAAACCAATTCTACATTATCAATTTCTTCAATATTATCACCAACAACACGTCTTACTCCTTTTCCATTCAAAATAAAATTAATCTCAAACTCAGGATGATAATGAACCGGAAAATCAAAACTATCTTTAACTCTGTCAAAGACTAAAAAACTATCTCCGGCTGAAAGCGGGGCGATTTCTCTATAAAAATTTTTAGCAGTACTCATCTCTTAAAACTGTTATTAGGTGATATCAATTGATTTTTTTCTGCAATAATATGATATATAATTGATAAAATAATATTAATTACGCTATAAACATAAATTTATCTTTGAAAAATAGAATTATCAACTTTGCAGAATCAGTATTAATAATAAACATTAATCATTTTTAATATTCAATCTTTTTATAGTTTTAATAATTTTAGCAGGAAAACAATACCGAATTACAAATAGAGAAATCGACCTTCAGCAGCAAATTGATAATTTTAAATCAAAATTTAAGAATGCGCTGAAAAACAATATTTTCAAAAATGAAAAAATACTTTTTTAAGCTTTTAGTAACCGCATTATTAGGATCTTCGTGTTCTGCGCAACATAATAATAGTAATACGAAATTGTCACTTTCAGATAAAAAAGCAACATCTGAAACCGTTTCATTATACAAAAAACTAAACCAGCTTACTCAAAAAGGATATCTTTTCGGACATCAGGATGATCTTGCTTATGGCGTAAACTGGAAATACGAAAACGGCAGAAGCGACATTAAAGATGTTGTTGGCGATTATCCAGCAGTTTACGGATGGGATATTGCAGGTTTAGAAAAAGACAACCTTAATAATATAGATGGCGTTCCGTTCTCAAAAATGAAACAATATATTATTGATGCCAACGAAAGAGGCGGAATTTCAACAATAAGCTGGCATTTTGATAATCCGGCAACCGGAGGAAGTGCCTGGGACAACAAACCAAATTCGCTAAAAACCATTTTACCAGGCGGAGAAAATCATCAAAAATTTACTTCTTGGTTAGACAAAGCGGCGAATTTCTTTCTTTCGTTAAAAGATAAAAAAGGAAAAAATATTCCGATTTTATTCAGACCTTATCATGAACTTTCAGGAGGCTGGTTTTGGTGGGGAAAAGGAAACTGCACACCAGAAGAATTTAAAACTGCATGGAAATTTACCTTCGAATATCTGCAGAAAAAAGGCGTGCATAATTTAATTTATGTTTATAACACAGGTAGTTTCAACTCAAAAGAAGATTTTCTGACCAATTATCCTGGAGATGATTTTGCTGATATTTTAAGTTTTGATTCTTATCAAAACAACAATGATAAAGAAGGAACAAAATTTATTGCAGAGGTTCAAAGTCAGTTAAAAATTCTGAATGAAATTGGACAGGAAAAACACAAACTAATTGCCGTTGCCGAAGCAGGATACGAAGCTGTTCCAGATCCAAAATGGTGGACAGGAACGTTCTCAAAAGCGATTGGCGATTATAAAATGTCGTATGTATTATTATGGCGAAATCACGGATGGCAGGAAAAAGAACAAAAAATGCATTATTACGCACCATTCAAAGGTCAAACGAGCGAAAAAGATTTTATCGAATATTATAATATGAAAAACACACTGTTCGAAAAAGACTTAAAAAAATTAAAAATTGAGAATTAAAAATTAAAAATCCGCGTCATCTGCGTGGTAAAGAATTTAAAAATAAAATCTGTTTTTATCCGCGTTTTTACGAAGTAAATCCGTTTTATCCGAGTCAAAAAAATATACAGAAACATTAAAATAATTAACCAAATAAAACCACAAAAGCCTAATGCACGACAAAATTAGTTTAAAAGAAAAAATAGGTTACGGACTTGGCGACGCCGCGTCATCAATGTTCTGGAAAATCTTTAGTATGTATCTTTTGTTTTTCTATACCGACGTTTTCGGATTGGCGCCTGCCGTTGTAGGAACCATGTTCCTGATTACCAGAATCTGGGATTCCTGCTTTGATCCAATCGTAGGAATCATTGCCGACAGAACAAAAACTAAATGGGGAAAATTCAGACCGTATCTTTTATGGGTTGCGATTCCTTTTGCCGTAATTGGAGTTTTAACTTTTTACACACCGGATTTTGATGAAAAAGGAAAAATAATTTACGCCTACGTAACCTATTCCTTAATGATGATGATTTATTCGTTAATCAACGTTCCGTACGCATCACTTTTAGGTGTCATGTCATCTGACAGAAAAGACAGAAACACTTTATCATCGTACAGAATGGTTTTCGCTTTTGGCGGAAGTCTATTGGCGCTTTGGTTAATTGAACCGCTTGTAAATTATTTTGGAGGAAACTTAAATTCTAAAACTGGCTGGCTGGCAACAATCATTGTTTTCGGAATCATTACAACAGCATTTTTCTGGGCTTGTTTTTTCTTCACAAAAGAAAGAGTAAAACCTATCGAAAATGAACAATCCAACTTAAAAGAAGATTTAAAAGATCTTCTAAAAAACAGACCTTGGTGGATTTTATTAGGAGCCGGAATCGGAACTTTGGTTTTTAATTCTATCAGAGACGGAGCTGCAGTTTACTATTTCAAATATTACGTAAGCAGCAATGTAAATTTCGATTTTTCACTTTTCGGAACCGATTTCCACATGACGCCAACCTCTATTTATCTAGTTTTGGGTCAGGCTGCTAATATTATCGGCGTAATTATCGCAACGCCAATCGCTAATAAAATTGGTAAAAAGAAAACATTCTTTGGAGCAATGGCAATCGCCGCAATTTTAAGCTTGATCTTTTATTTCTTCGGAAAAGAAGACGTTTTCCTAATTATGAGTTTTCAGGTTTTAATCAGCATTTGTGCAGGATGCATTTTCCCTTTAATCTGGTCCATGTATGCAGACAGCGCCGATTACTCAGAATGGAAACAAGGCCGCAGAGCAACCGGATTAGTTTTCTCAGCATCCTCAATGTCACAAAAATTTGGATGGACAATAGGCGGTGCCGGAACCGGATGGCTTTTAGGTTATTACGGATTTCAGGCCAATGTTGAACAAACAGCCGTAACTCAAAACGGAATTCAATTAATGCTAAGTATTCTTCCTGCAATAGCAGCAGCAATATCAGTCGCTTTTATATTATTCTATCCTTTATCCGAAGAAAAACTCCAGACGATAGAACAAGATTTAAACGAAAAAAGAGACCAAATGAACTAAATACAAATCAGATACCGAAATCAAAAATATGACAACAATAACCGCTTCAACTACTTTTCAAAATAGAAAAGCAGCATTAGAAAAAGAACATAAAGCACTAATCGAACAAAAAAACACACCGGAAGAAAATGCCGGAAACGGGATTTACGAACGTTATAAAAATCCTGTTGTTACTGCAGCTCACGTTCCGTTGAACTGGCGTTTCGATTTAAACGAAAAAACAAATCCGTTTTTGCAGGAACGAATTGGCGTAAATGCTGCTTTCAACGCTGGAGCAATGAAATGGAACGGAAAATATCTTTTGGCAGTTCGCGTTGAAGGAATCGACAGAAAATCATTTTTTGCTATTGCAGAAAGTCCAAACGGAGTTGATAATTTCAAATTTTGGGACAAACCGTGCGTGATTCCACAAACAGCAGAACCAGACACAAACGTCTACGATATGCGTTTAATTAACCATGAAGACGGCTGGGTTTACGGCATTTTTTGTACCGAAAGAAAAGATCCAAAAGCTCCAAAAGGCGATACAAGTTCGGCTGTAGCCAATGCCGGAATCGTGCGTTCGAAAGATTTAGTAAATTGGGAAAGATTACCGGATTTAATTTCAAATACCGGACAACAGCGAAATGTAGTTTTGCATCCGGAATTCGTAAACGGAAAATACGCTTTATATACACGTCCGCAAGATGGATTTATTGATGTTGGAAGCGGCGGTGGAATTGGTTTAGGATATGTTGACGATATGACAAATCCGGTTGTAAAAGAAGAAAAAATCATCTTCGGGAAACAATATCATACCATTTATGAATTGAAAAACGGTCTCGGTCCTGCCCCTATCAAAACAGAAAAAGGCTGGTTACATTTAGCACACGGCGTTCGTAATACGGCAGCCGGATTGCGCTACACACTATATATGTTCATGACCGATTTAAATGATATTTCGAAAGTGACACACGTTCCTGCAGGACATTTTATGGGACCGGAAGGAATTGAAAGAGTTGGCGACGTATCAAACGTATTATTTTCAAATGGATGGATTGAAGATACTGACGGAACAGTTTATGTATATTATGCATCATCAGATACAAGAATGCATGTTGCCGTTTCGTCTGTAGAAAAATTAGTTGATTATGTGACTAATACTCCCGCAGATACTTTTATTTCTGCAGGTTCTGTAGAAACGATCATTAATCAAATTGAAAAAAATAACGCAATTTAAGACACCGTGCCAGCAAAACTAAAGCAGCTTAAATCTGAATTAAAAACTGAACTTGATTCTATTTTTAATTATTGGACAAAGCATACCATTGATAACGAAAATGAAGGTTTCATTGGTCAGATTGATTTTAACGATCATGTAATTGCCAATGCCGAAAAAGGTTCTGTTTTAAACGCCAGAATTCTTTGGAGTTTTTCATCAGCTTATCAAATCACAAAAAAAGAGAATCATAAACAAATTGCCGAAAGAGCTTTTGAATATCTTTCAAAATATTTTTATGATCCAGAATTTGGAGGTATATTTTGGAGTATCAATGCTTATAAAACACCAAAAGATACTAAAAACCAAATCTATGCTTTAGCTTTTGCTATTTATGGTTTAACCGAATATTATGCGATTTCAAAAGATGAAAAAGCTTTAGAAATTTCCAAAAATTTATATTTCAAAATTCAGGAGCACAGTTATGATCCTGTAAATAAAGGCTATTTGGAAGCTTTTACACGCGACTGGCAGCCCATTGAAGATTTGCGTTTAAGCGATAAAGATGCCAACGAAAAAAAGACAATGAACACGCATTTGCATATTATTGAAGCTTATGCGAATTTGTATAAAGTATGGAAAGATGAAACGCTTCGAAAAAACAGTATTGAATTATTAGAAACAATCGAAAAATATTTCATCAATACCGAAACCGGACATCTTAGTTTATTTTTTGATGAAAACTGGATCGAAAAACCGGACGTGATTTCATATGGACACGATATTGAAGCAGCGTGGCTTTTATTGCAATGTGCTGAAGTTTTAGAAGATGAAAATCTGATTGCAAACTATAAAAAACACGCCGTTCAAATGACCGAAGTTACCAAAGAAGGTTTGGATTCTGACGGAGGTTTATGGTATGAATTTGATCCTGAAAAAAACGAATTAATTGCAGAAAAACACTGGTGGGTTCAGGCCGAAGCTTTGATTGGTTTTTACAACGCGTATCAATTAACCGGAAATGAAGAGTATCTTGAAATTGTTTTTAAAAACTGGAAATTTATTCAAAAACACATTCTAGATCTTAAAAACGGAGAATGGTTTTGGGGCGTTTACCGTGATTATTCATTAATCGAAAAAGACAAAGCCGGATTTTGGAAATGTCCGTATCATAACAGCCGCGCGTGCATGGAACTCATTCAGAGAATAAAAGATTAAATTCTTTTTTATTATAAATCAATGTATTGTATTAAAAATATTGCTTATGAAAACACTTTTTCTTTTTAGTTTTTTATTTCTAACTACAATTACAAACGCACAAGGAAATCTTGTCAAAAATCCCGGTTTTGAATACGAATTTGTAAACTGGCAGGGCGGCGAAACAGCTTATATAACTCCTTATGATAAAAAATCAGGGAAAAACTGCGCTGCCATCAATCAATATGTGGGTGCAGAATGGAAAGCTGTTGATCAAATTATAAACATTCCGAAAAATATTTATGCACTGGAATTCAGTATTTGGATAAAATCTGAAAGTATCGAAGAACAAAAAGAAGCCTACAAAGCCGGTGCGGCAATTGCAGAGTTTACGACTTCTTCTGATAAAAAAATTACAGCAGAAACTTTTGCACAAGTAAAAGGCACAACCGATTGGACGAATTACAAAAAAATCGTAAAAGTTCCTGCCGATGCTAAAAAAGTCCGCATTATGCTTGCTCTTGCACAAACAAACGGCACTATTTATTTTGATGATGTAAAAGTTACCACTCTTTCAGAAGAAGAGTTTTTAAAACAAAATCCTGAAAAATAAGAGATGAAAAAAACAATATTAAAAATAGCCTGCATTAGTTTATCAATTCTTGCCTTTGCAAGCTGTTCGTCAGACAAAGAAACCGAAGAAGAAGTTGTAATAGTCAATCCGCCAACGCAAAGTGATCCCTTAACAACTCAAAATGCAGCAACTTATATGGTTGATGCAAGCGCGACTAAAGAAACTGTTGCTTTATTTTATAATTTAAAAAAACTGGCACAAACGAAAGTTGCCATTGGTCAGCAAGACGCCTTTAATGGATTCTATCAGGATGCCGGAGGAGATTCTGACATCAAAAAAAACACGGGTTTTGATCCTGCAGTTTTAGGCTCAGATTTTATGTTTATTACCGATAAAAACAATAACAATCAGGCCGATAACTGGTTTTATCAACAGGAACTAAAAATCACAAGCGATGTTAAAGCCGCTTACGCGAAAGGCATAATCAACACTTTCAGCTGGCATATCAGAGAACCTTTTAAAGATGAATCTTTCTATGCAGCAGATATGTCTGCACAAGAAAAAGCAACGGCTTTTAAAAGTATTTTACCAGGCGGAACGAATCACGAATGGTACAAGAAAAAACTGGATAAAGTAGCAAGTGTAGTTTTAAATTTAAAAGGCTCAAACGGAGAATTGATTCCGATAATTTTCAGGCCGTTTCATGAATTCGACGGAAGCTGGTTTTGGTGGGGCGCAAATTTCTGCACAGCCGATGAATACAAACAAGCATATCAATTTACGGTTGATTATTTAAAAAATACAAAAGGCGTTCACAACATTTTATACGCTTTTTCTCCAGACAACTCATACACAACAGAAGCCAGTTATTTAAGCCGATATCCGGGCGATAAATATGTTGATATTCTGGGAATGGATAATTATGGGGATTTCAACAATCAAGGCACAACAGGTTCTGGCAAAGCCAATGCTAAGCTGAAAATAATCTCTGATATTGCTAAAACGAAAGTAAAAATCGCAGCCTTAACCGAAACAGGTTACAGAGTTACAAGCTCAATTCCGCCAGTTACAAACTGGTTTTCAACTTATTTAT
This sequence comes from Flavobacterium sp., assembly GCF_039595935.1. Classification (NCBI taxonomy): domain Bacteria; kingdom Pseudomonadati; phylum Bacteroidota; class Flavobacteriia; order Flavobacteriales; family Flavobacteriaceae; genus Flavobacterium; species Flavobacterium sp. The sequence goes on from NZ_JBCNKR010000004.1 coordinate 1,497,809, forward strand.
ACGACGCTTTAACAGCAAATGATATTCAGGTAAGTTATGTAATGTTCTGGAACAACAACAGCGACGGATATTATGTTCCGAATGGTTCGGTTTCGAATGCAGCAGATTTTAAAACCTTTAGTACCAAAACAAAATCGACATTATTAAATTCCCTGCCAAAAATGTATGAAATGCCGAAATAACACTGCGCTTGGATGGCACACGGATTATACAGATGAAACAGATTTTCACGGTTATTTTATAAACAATGTAAATAATAAAAAAATCTGCTTTCATCTGTTTAAATCAGTAAATTCAGTGTGCCATCTCACCCACAACTAAAAAATAAACAATGAAAAACATATTTCTAAAAAACCTCAGCTTTGCTTTAATTTTCTCCGTAATTGCTTGTCAGGCGCAGGAAAAAATCACCGTAAAAGGAAACCAATTTTATAAAGGCGACAAACCATACGCTTACATTGGTACCAATTATTGGTACGGAAGTTTACTGGCTTCGAAAAAAGTTGGCGACCGAAAAAGACTGCTTCGCGAGCTAGATTTGATGAAGAAAAATAGAATAGACAATCTAAGAATTTTAGTTGGAGCTGACGGTGGAAAATACGATTTTACAGTTCGTCCGGCGCTGCAATACGAGCAGGGAAAATACGACGAAGATTTACTGGACGGACTTGATTTTCTCATAAATGAAATGAGTAAACGTAAAATGTATGCCGTTTTGTATTTGACAAATAACTGGGAATGGTCTGGCGGAATGTCACAATATTTAGAATGGAATGGAAAAGGTGCTATTCCGGTTCCGGCAATTCCTCCTAATACGTGGCCACAGTTTATGTCGTATACAGAGCAATTTCATAGTTGTGAACCTTGCATGAAAGCTCTGGAAAATCATGTAAAATTTATCATCGGCAGAATAAATTCGTATTCTAAAAAGAAATATACCGAAGACAATACCATTATGGCTTGGCAGGTTGGAAATGAACCGCGAACTTTTACGCCGGAAAACGAAAAAAAATTCACAGTTTGGCTAAATAACATTGTCGATTTGATTGACAGCTTAGACAAAAACCACTTAATCTCGACTGGTTCTGAAGGCAAAAACAGTTCAAATGACAGTATGGAAATTTTTGAACGCACGCATCAGAATCCAAACATCGATTATTTGACAATGCATATTTGGCCAAAAAACTGGAATTGGTTTAAAGCAGATAATGCCGAAAAAACGCTTCCAACTACTTTAGAAAATGCCGGAAAATATATTGATGATCACATAAAAGTGGCAAATAATTTAAAACGTCCGATTATTATTGAAGAATTTGGTTTGCCAAGAGAAAATGAAAATCTAATTGCAGGATCTTCTGTCGTAAATCGGGATATTTTCTACAATTACATTTTTGGCCGAGTTGCCGAAAGTGTAAAAAATAATGGTCCGCTGCAAGCTGCCAATTTCTGGGGATTTGGAGGCGAAGGAAAAGCGGTAACTCAAGATGGAAAATGGAATCCGGGCGATCCGCTAACTACAGATCCGCCGCAGGAACCGCAAGGTTTGAATTCTGTTTTTTCTTCGGATAAATCGACTTTAGAGATTGTAAAAAAATACAATTTACAATTCAAAAAATAAATGAAATCATATCAAATTGTATTCTTTGTTTTTTCTCGATGATTGATAAAAAAAATTCTCTTAATAAATGGACTAAAGTCCAGCTCTACAATATAATTTGTTCCTTCGGAACTTTAAAAGAGCCTTTGGCTCGATCTATATTGTAGGGTTGGACTTCAGTCCAGTTTTGTTTAGATTATGTAATGCAAATTAAGCTAATATCTTCTCAATCGCATTCAATTCATCATGCGTAAATTCAGTATTTTGCAAACAATCAATATTATTGCACAATTGTTTTACAGAACTTGCACCAATTAAAACCGATGTAATTCGTTTGTCTTTTTGAAGCCACGCCAAAGCCAATTGTGCTAAAGATTGATTTCTATTTTGCGCAATTTCGTTTAATTGAATTAATTTCTGAATTCTTTCCTGCGTCACCTCATCTTCTTTTAAATGTCCGTTCGGATTATGCGCTCTTGAATTTTCCGGAATTCCGTTTAAATATTTGTCTGTTAAAAGTCCTTGTGCCAAAGGTGAAAATGCGATACAGCCTACTCCTTTTTCTTCTAAAACGTCCAATAACCCGTTCTCGACCCAGCGTTCCAACATTGAATATTTCGCCTGATGAATCAAACATGGCGTTCCTAATTGTTTTAAAACATCAACCGCAACACTAGTCTGCTCTGCCGAATAATTACTGATTCCTACATATAAAGCTTTTCCGCTTCTAACAGCGTGATCCAGTGCCATCATAGTTTCTTCAATAGGCGTTTCCGGATCTGGACGATGGGAATAAAAAATATCTACATAATCAATACTCATTCTTTTCAAACTCTGATCTAAACTTGAAAGAAGATATTTTCTCGAACCCCAATCACCATAAGGCCCTTTCCACATGGTATAACCGGCTTTTGTCGAAATTACGATTTCATCACGCAGATTTCCCTGAAAATTATGCCATAATATTTTCCCGAAATTTTCTTCAGCAGAACCCGGAACCGGGCCATAATTATTGGCTAAATCAAAATGGGTAATTCCTTTGTCAAAAGCTTCAACGGCAATACTTTCGGCATTTTCAAAATTATCTACCGAACCGAAGTTGTGCCATAATCCTAAAGAAATTTCAGGCAGTAATAATCCGCTTCTGCCACATCTGTTATATTCCATTGTTTTAGTTTAAGGGTTGGAGTTTTAATAGAAATTAAAAATACAAAAAAACTCCCGCAGATTTTGCTGATTTGGGAGATAAAAAAAAAATCTGCCAAATCTGCCAGAGAAAAATTTTCCTGTAATTAATCTTGCAAAGTCGTAGAGCCGCAAAGTTTAATTTTAAAAAAAAGTTTCAATAGTGTACAGCTTTAGCTGGATGAAATTATAAACACAATCAAAAGGGCTTTAGCTAAATAAGCTAAAATTATAATTGACTTTAATTTTGTAAATTTGTATAAATTATAAAAATTATGAATAATAACTGGCAAAATTTAATTTCAATAAATCCTGATATAAGATTTGGTAAGCCTGTAATTACAGGAACCAGAATTTGTGTTTCAGATATCCTTTCATGGCTTTCGACAGGAATGTCTTTCGATGAAATTATTGAAGATTTTCCTGAATTAAATAAAGAACATATTCTTGCTGCTTTGGCTTTTGCAGCTAATAGAGAAAATATCACAAAAATAATTGCGGCATAATGAAACTGCTTTTAGATGCCAATATTTCGTGGAGAATAACAAAACTTATTGAAAATGATTTCCCTGCTTGTTTTCATTCTAAAGATATTCCTGTAAATCAACCTGCAAAAGATTTAGAGATTTGGGAGTATGCTAGAAAAAACAATTTTACCATTCTCACGCATGATGATGATTTTGAAAAATTATTACTTCTTAAAGGAGTTCCTCCAAAAGTAATTATTTTAAAGACTTTCAATAAAAACACAAAACAAATAGCAGAACTTCTTATCTCAAAAAAAGATATTATAGAATCATTTATTCTAAATGACGAATTAATGATTTTAGAAGTTTATTAAAAGAAATCGCTACAATTTCACGAACTTTCAAACAATTAATTCGTGAATTCGTGGCGAAAAAAAAACTTTGCGACTCTGCGACTTTGCGAGATTAAAACTTTTATTCTTTTATCTCAAAACCACTCTGCAAACCTTTATCCGAGCTTCCTCCAACCATAATTTTAAAAGTTCCAGGTTCAACTAAATAATTCCCTTCGTTATTATAAAAACCAAGTTCTTTATCCGTTAAAGTAAAGTTTACCGTTTTAGTTTCTCCTTTTTTCAAATTTACCAATTCAAAACCTTTCAATTCTTTTATCGGACGAACAATACTTGCGTATTCATCATGAATGTAAAGTTGTACAACTTCTTTTCCATCATAATTTCCAGTATTTGTAACCTCAACACTAATCTGAACTTTTTCTCCTTTCGCAAAAGCAGTTTTATTTACTTTCAGATTTTTATAATCGAAAGTTGTGTAACTCAATCCAAAACCAAACGGAAATTGAGGCGTTTTCTCCACATCCATATAATGTGACCAGAAAACATTTTTATCACTATCTGCTGGTCTTCCTGTGCTGTATTTGTTATAATAAATTGGAACTTGACCTACATTTCTAGGAAACGACATAGGCAGTTTCCCACTTGGGTTATAATCTCCATATAAAACCTGTGCAATCGCATTTCCTGACTGAGTTCCTAAATGCCATGCTTCAACAATAGCCGGAATATTTTCTGCAGCCCACGGAATACTCAACGGGCGACCGTTATTCAAAACCAAAACTACATTTGGATTTACTTTATAAATTTCTTCTAGTAATTCTTGTTGTAAACCTGGTAAATTTAAATCTGTTCTACTTCTTCCTTCTCCGCTTTGAAAACCGTATTCACCTAAAACCATTACGACAACATCTGCATTTTTTGCAGCAGTTTTTGCCGCTTCAAATCCGCTTTTGTCTGTTGTATTGAAAACCGTTTCTGTTAAGAAAGTTGCTTTTTGTTTCAATAAATCAACTCCTTTTTCAAAAGTCAATTGATTGTCTTTGTATTGCTGCATTCCTTCTAAAACTGATACCGCAGTATTATCATCAGCGGCAATTCTCCAGCTTCCCAATGGACTATTTTTATCGTTTGCTAAAGCACCAATCAAAGCAATTTTTTGTCCTGATTTTTTTAGCGGAAGCAAATTCTTTTCATTCTTTAATAATACAATAGATTTTTTCGCCATGTCTAAAACGCCTTCGTTATTAGCTTTACTTCCAACAACTTCTTTCTCACGTTTTTCATCACAATATCTATACGGATCATCAAATAAACCCAATTCAAATTTCACACGAAGAATTCTTCGAACAGCATCATCAACCAAAGATTCTTTTACTTTTCCAGATTTTACCAAATCAACCAATTTTGCTACATATAAATACGATTCCATATCCATATCAGAACCAGCAATAACAGCTTTTGCCGTTGCATCGGCTTCGTCTTTTGCATATCCGTGTGCAATCATTTCGCGAATCGAAGCATAATCTGAAATCACAAATCCGTCAAACTTCCATTTTCCTTTTAAAATATCTCTTTGTAAAAAAGCATTTCCAGTTGCCGGAACGCCATTTAAAGTATTAAACGAATTCATAAATGTACGAACTCCGGCTTCTACAGTCGCTTCAAACGGAGGTAAAACAGAATTGTACAATTTAGAATTACTGATATCTACAATATTATATTCCAATCCTGCCTCAACATAACCGTAAGCTGCAAAGTGTTTTGCACAAGCCGCAATCGTATTTACTTTAGCTAAATCAGCAACTGTTTCTCCCTGAAAACCTTTTACTCTGGCATAACCCACTTTACTTCCCAAATACGGATCTTCTCCCGCGCCTTCCATCACACGTCCCCAGCGTGCATCATTTGCAACATCTACATTTGGCCCAAACGTCCAGTTTATTCCAGATGCCGAAGCTTCATCTGCTGCAATCGCCGCCGATTTTTTAATCGCTTCTAAATCCCAGCTTGCTGCTTCTGCCAACGGAATCGGGCTTAACGTTTTATAACCATGTATTACGTCAAAACCAATAATTAACGGAATTCCTAATCGTGTTTCTTCAACCGCAATTTTCTGTACGGTGCGAACTTCTTTTACACCGCGAACCGTCAGCATCGAACCAACTAAACCTTTTCTTAAATGCTCATATTTCAGTTCTGCAGTTCCGCCTTTTGGGGCAGGTCCCGTAACATCCCAAAAACCATTATATTGGTTCATCTGCCCTACTTTTTCTTCCAACGTCATTAACGGTAAAAGCAAATCGATTCTTTGCTCAACAGTTTTATTTTTATCCAAATACGGCTTTTTTTGTGCATTCATATTTCCAACGGTAAACAGGGACAAAACCCCAATAATTATTATTTTTTTATTTTTCATGGTTAGATAATTTAGTTTTTGGGCGTGTCCCTCCGGGTCGGGCTATCCGTTGCAAGTCCTCGCTCTTCCTTCGTCAGGCTGTGGGCTTTCCACTTCTATCCCTACGCAAATCGGTTTCAAAAGAGCGTTTTTGTTTTTTATTTTTCATCACACAATCTTGTCATTCTGAGGAACGAAGGATCTTCGTTGGTTATTCCGTAACGACGCTTCAATCTTTGTAGAGTTACTTGCTAAGATTCTTCGTTCCTCAGAATGACAAAAAAGACGTAAAATAATCTAAAATCTACATTCTAAAATCTAAAATCAAATCACTCTGTCGTAAAACAAGAAGCAGGTAAATTAGCCTTATTAAACAAATCAGACTGCGTGGTATTTCCCCATGCAAATCTCACTTTTGCAGGGTTTGGCACTTTTTTACTTATCAAAATCACCTGATTATTTTTGATTGAAGCTTCTGCAGGAACAAAAACTCCATCAGCTCCGGCGACTTCAAATTGATTCGAAATTTTGTTTTTAAAGTACAATCCGTCAGCATAATCAAAAGAAACGATTACTTTGTTTTTCTCAATTTTTATTTCTTTAAAAAGCGGGCCATTAACCAAATTTGAATTCACTTTATAAACTTCGGCTAAAGCCAGATTTGCCAGACGAATTCCGACTGATTTTTTATTCTTTGGATGAATATCAATCGTATCCGAAATATCCGAAGTCAAAACCATTCCTGTTTTCGGAATTTCTTTTAAAATCTTTCTTTGAGAATTTCTAACCGTTACGTTTGAGAAATTATTTGTTCCTGTTTTATAAGGTGCAATTTGAACGAAATAAAAAGGAAATTCGTCATTCCAGTTTTTTCTCCACGAAGTAATTAAGGCGCCTAAAGTTTTATCATAAACCAAAGAACCAACATTTGATTCGCCCTGATACCAAATTGTTCCTGCAATTTTAAAACCTACAATTGGAGCAATCATAGCATTATAGGCACGTCCGGGTTGGTGCGGACCATATTCTTGTTCGCTTAGTTTTTTGGCATTTTCTAATAAAATGGGATTGTTTTGGATAACTTCTTCCGGCATCCAGATTTCTGCAGGAGTTCCGCCCCAGTTGGAAGAAATTAAACCAATTGGAACATTTTTTAAATCTTCGCGTAAACGTTTTGCAAAAAAGTAGCCAACGGCGCTGAAATATTTCATAGTTTCCGGAGTCGATTCAACCCAATTTCCTAATACATTATTCTGCGGACTTGTCGCTGTAGATTTAGAAACGGTAAAAAAACGGATATTCGGATTTGCAGCATTTTTTACTTCTTCATCACCATTTTCGATTCCCCAGCTTGCCGACATTTCCATGTTGGATTGTCCGGAACAAATCCAGACTTCACCAATTAAAATATTTTTTAAAACAACTTCATTATATCCTTTTATTGAAATTATATAAGGTCCGCCTGCTTCGGGAGTTTTAATGGTAAGTTCCCATTTGGCCAGATTGCTTGCAACGGTTTTATATTCCTGATTATTCCAGCTTGAAACTAACTTTATTTCTTCTTTCGGATTTGCCCAGCCCCAGATTTTTACTCCAGAATTGCGCTGTAAAACCATATTGTCTCCAAAGATATTCGGAAGCGTAACATTTGCCGTTGCTGAAAAGCAAATCATTAAAAAGAAAACGAATAGTAAATTATTTTTCATTTAAAAGCTTTTTTAAAAATGGAGCATATTGATCGGCCATAACTTTTTCATCTGCCACATCCGGATGACCTAAACAACCTTTTGGTGTCATGGGTTTAAATTTGAAAATCTGAATGGGTTTGTGCTGTTTATCTTCCGCGAAAGCGTTTTTTACTTTATTCAGACAATCTTCAAAAACAACTGCTCTGTCTCCGCCAACCATTGGGCTGTTTGTAATTACAATCTGAGCATTTGGATTGTGTTCGTAGAGCATTTTTATAAAGTTGATGTAATTCGAAACATATTTTTCGGGATTAAAAGGCAGGCGTTCTTTCTTTCCATCTCCGCCAGAAAAATCATTTGTTCCTAAAGCAATGCTGATAATATTGGGCTGAAAAGCAAAATCGTATTTAGGTTTTGACGGATCTTTTGTCAAATAAAGATTTTGATAGATATCCGGCATTATGGCTTCGTCTTTATTTTCATCGTTCCAGTTTCTGTAAATTCCAATTCCAGAAACGCAGCTCATCAAATAATCAGCATTAATTTCTCTGGCCGCACTTGGTCCGTATGCGTAATAACCGTTATGATGATCCATATATTCACCTTCATTACATGGAATATCAGACGAATCGCTGGCCGCTCCGCAAGTAATGGAATCGCCGATAAACTCAATTTTCTTTTTCTTTTTAGACGAAATTGACGTCAGTTTTGCAGTTGTTCCGGCAAAGAGAATATTACCACTTTGAGCTTCGGTATTTTTATAGATTTCTAAATGATGTTCTTTTTTGTTTGAAGTGATTTTTATTGGAAATGATTGTACTGAACCTTTTTCAATTTTGATTTTTCCAATATATTTTCCATCCAAAACCAGCTGAACATAATTATGATGTTCGTATGAATCAACGCTTTGAAGTGAAATTGAACATTCATTTCCTGTAAAATTAAAAGATACAGAAGATGCGGTTCCGATTAAAATAACCTGATTGTTTTGAAGTTTATCAACTCTTCCGTTATAAAGAAAAGTATTTTTATTTTGCGATGTCGAAATAATCGAAATCAGCAAAAACAAAATTAAAAGTGCATTTTTTTTGAGAAACATAATTTATCTGTTAAAATATAAATACGATTCGCAAATATATTTGAAATGAACCAGACAAAAAGATACTAAAACATCAAAAAGTAATAAAAAAACACCACATAAACACATCGTTTAATTGCTAATTCTTACAATTTATAATGCATTTAAAAAATAACCGGCTATTTTTATCGTTTAAATATTTTCTTACTTATAAAAAATGAAAACCTACTTTTCAGTCATCTTGATTTCTTTTATTGTTTTTTCTTCTTTTACTTTTAAAGAGAAAAACAAAATTCTAATTCAAAAAGAACAATCTTCAATTGATCGGGATTCTATTATTGTTTTTGCCAAAAAATATTTGGGAACTCCTTATTTATATGCGAGCAGCAACCCGGAAAAAGGTTTTGACTGTTCTGGTTTTGTGAGTTATGTTTTTAAAAATTTTGGAATGACTTTACCGAGAAGTTCCAGCGGATATAAAAATTTAGGAACGGCATTAAAACCCGAAGATTTTAAGGTTGGAGATATTTTGGTTTTTTATGGCTATAAAGACAAAACCGTTATTGGTCATCTTGGTATAATTTGCGAGGCCGACGGAATGCGTTCTAAATTTATTCACGCTTCTTCAGGAAAAGCACAGCAAGTTACTATTACTTCACTTGATACAGAACATTATACAAATCGTTTTTATAAATGTATTGATGTAATTTCAAAATAAAAAAGCTCCAAATACGCAATGTATTCAGAGCTTTCCACTTTATAACTAACCTTATTTTTAAATAACTGTCCCCTTTAAAGTAAGTATTTTTGGAGTTGTTTCAGCACTTGTAGTAACTGTAACTGTTTTTGTAAAAGCACCTTTGTTTGCTGCATTGTAAGTTGCAGTAACTTTTGCAGATTTACCAGGCTGAATTGGTTCTTTTGTATAATCTGTCGCAGTACAACCGCATGATCCCTGAACTTGTGTAATTACAACGGCTGTTTTTCCTGTGTTTTTAAACTCATAAACAATTGCTTTTGGTGTTCCTTGCGGAATTTGTCCCACATCGATTGTTTCAGCTTTCCAAACAATTGTAGATTCTGCTGTCGAAACTTTTGTTTCAGAAACTAATGATTTTACCGGAGCAATTGCTGAAAAAGACATTAGGCTTAAAGCCAAAACCAGCATAGAAATTTTAATGATTTTCATAGTTAAATATATTAATGGTTTATAGTTCGAATTTTATATTACAAAGATATTTCAGACAAAAAGAAATCGCTGTTAAGCGGTTTCAAATGTTTGTTAATGACTTGTTAATCGCTGTTTTTAAGTATATTTTTGATTAATATTACACTCTCAAAAGTCTGTTTTCTTGAAAATTAATAAACTCAATAGTATTATCGTTTTAGGTTTGGTCGCCATTATCAGTATTTTGGTGGCGCAATTGCTTTGGACGAAAGAAGCTTTTACGATAGAACAAAAAAAGCTGAGCCAAAAGGCACATATTGCACTTCTTGAAGTGGCTAAAAAATTGTATGAGGGAACGAGCCACGAACTACCGGCGCAAAGTCCGGTACAGAAAATTTCGAATGACTATTATATTGTAAATGTTGATAATGAATTTGAGCCTGATATTTTAGAATTTTATCTAAAAACAGAATTCAAAAAAATGAATATTACGACCGATTTTGAATATGCGATGTACAATTGCCAGAGCGATGAAATGATTTATGGCGATTATATTTCGTTATCGAAAAAAAAATCGGAATGTAAAAAGACGGTTTATTTCCCGAAGCATAAAAATTTAGTCTACTATTTTGCGGTTCGTTTTCCGAATGAAACGACTTATTTATTTAGTTCGATGCGCTTTTGGTTTGTGCTTTCAATTATGTTGATTTTGATTTTATTGATTTACGTTTATTCGATTTTTACGCTTTTACAGCAAAAAAAATATTCTGAATTGCAGCGTGATTTTATCAATAATATGACGCATGAATTTAAAACGCCTTTGTCTTCTATTTTAATTGCTTCGAAATATTTAAGCGAACAAAACCCGATTAAAGAGGATAAAAAACTGCATACTTATACGGAGATTATTATCAATCAAAGTAATAAACTGAATCATCATGTTGAGAAGATTTTAAATATTGCAAAATCAGATCATACGCCTTTAGAATTAAAAAAAGAACCGGTTTTAATTGTTCCGATTATTGAAGAAGCAATTGAAAATATTCAGCTTAAATATCCAGATGCTATTATTAATATTGAAAGTTCGTCGAAGGAATTTTTATTAGAAACTGATGTTTTTCACTTTGGAAATCTGGTTTATAATCTTTTAGATAATGCAGTTAAATACTGCAATAAAAAACCCGAAATTACGATTAAGATTGTAGAAGAAAATTCAACTTTAAAATTAGAATTTATCGATAACGGAATTGGGATTTCTTCTAAAAAATTATCTTATATCTTTGATAAGTTTTACCGTATTCAAAACGAAAAAAGTAATGAAGTAAATGGTTTTGGTCTTGGTTTATATTATGTAAAAGAAATTTGTAATTTACAGAACTGGAAAATAAAAGCCGAAAACAATACTGAAAATGGAGTTACTTTAACTTTGTCAATTCCTTATAAAAAATGAAAAATTTCAAAATACTTTACACAGAAGACGACGAAACGTTAGCGTTTTTAACCAAAGATAATCTGGAGCAGAATAATTATGAAGTTATTCATTGTACCAACGGAAAATCTGGTCTGGAGGTTTTTAAAAATGAAGATTTTGATATTTGCATTTTTGATATAATGATGCCTAAAATGGATGGTTTTCAACTGGCTGAGGAAGTGCGGAAAATCGATACTGACGTGCCTATTATTTTTCTTTCGGCAAAAACTTTAAAAGAAGATCGTATAAAAGGGCTTCGTCTTGGCGCTGATGATTATTTGGTAAAACCTTTTAGTATTGAAGAATTAATTCTGAAAATTGAAATTTTCCTGAAACGTTCTCAAAAAAATAATAAGATTGAAAAATCGGTTTATGAAATTGGTAAATATCAATTTGACACCAAAAATTTTATTCTTTTTAATGATGAAGAAAAAGTAGGTCTTACACAACGAGAAGCCGAATTGTTAAAGCTTTTCATTGACAATAAAAATCTGGTTTTAAAAAGAGAACAAATCCTAACGGCACTTTGGGGAACTGATGATTATTTTATGGGAAGAAGTCTTGATGTTTTTATTTCGAGACTGCGTAAAATTTTATCTAATGAAAAGGGGATTTCTATAGAAAATCTGCACGGAATTGGGTTTAGATTTTCGATTCAATAATTACAAAGTGTATTCTTTCAAATAATCACAATTCTGTTAAAAATAAAGAATAATCTGTAAATAGATTTTCAAAAATCTTTGTATTTTTAAAGTTCTAATTTTCTTAGATATGAAAATACATCATTTGCGAAATGCTACATTAGTAATTGAGACAGAGGAGCATGTTATTCTAGTTGACCCGATGCTAGGGAAAAGAAAAACTATTGCGCCTTTTACTATTTTCCGTTATAAGCCAAAACGAAATCCGCTTGTGGCTTTGCCAAAAAACAGCAGAGATATTTTAACCAATGTTACCCATTGTTTAATTACGCATTTACATCCCGATCATATCGACAAAGCAGGAGAAGTTTTTTTAAGAAGAAAAAGCATTCCGGTAATTTGCAGCGCAAAAGATGAAAAAGTGCTCTTACAAAGAGGTCTTAATATTGTACAAACTTTAGAGTATTGGGAACCTCAGCCTTTTTTAGGCGGAAGAATCATTGGTATTCCTGCCCGACATGGTTACGGCTGGATTGCAAAATTAATGGGAAATGTAATGGGTTTTCACATCGAACTTCCTAATCAAAAATCAATTTATATTAGTTCTGATACTATTTTTACAGATGATGTTCAAAAAGCTTTGATTGAACTTAAACCGGATATTGCAACCGTTGCCTGCGGTACTGCCAGATTAGATATCGGTCAGCCTTTATTGATGCGAATGAATGATATTATGAAATTTACAACACTCGCTCCTGGAAAAGTTTTTGCGAATCACCTTGAAGCTTTAAATCATTGCCCGACAACTCGTGAAGAATTAAGAAAAGCTTTGACTGAAAATAATCTTTTATCAAAAGTTGCCATTCCTAGTGATGGAACTAGTGTAGATTATTGATTTATAAAACTAATAACCCAAATTCTCGCAAAGTATTGATGGGTTTTGAATACCAGAATAATTCAAAATCTTCTAAAGAAGCCTGATTTTCGAAATCATTTTTGACTTCTTGAAAAGTATAATTTTTAGTGTTTGAAATTGAAATTTTGCTCAAAATATCAATTAACCATTCGCCTTCTTCCTTACTGGTTTGGATTGTGAAACTTTCTTTTTTATCGTGAAAAGTCAGCGACATCATTTCCCAGCTTCTTCCTTTTTTTGATTTGGTAAAGATTTCTACCGAAGGTTTTCCGCCAAGCCAGACTACTTTTGCATTTGGTTTTGTGCTGAAATCATTTTGTTCTTCGAGCGCATTAAAAATAAAATCGGGATGGATTTTTGTTTTCGGAATTTTGAAATCGAACCAATCCTGCAGTTCATAATCAAAACAAATTCCGTGCATGAAATTGAATAGCGATTTCTTTAATCCGAAGCTGAATTTATCATGATTGATTCCTGTTGAATCTGTGTATTCAATATCATTATTGGCAAAAGTTCCTATTAATTCTGTTTTTTTGGTAACACCAAATTGCTCCGGATATAATCCAACTGGACTATGAGCTGTCAATGCAAATTGATGCCAAAATCCTGACTGTAAAACTCCAGCTTCAAACAATTGACGAACCATTTCAAGACTGTCAACTGTTTCCTGAATGGTTTGTGTTGGATATCCGTACATTAAATAAGCGTGAACCATAATTCCGGCTTCGGTAAAATTTCGGGTTACTTTGGCGACTTGTTCTACGGTTACACCTTTATCTATTAATTTCAATAATCGATCTGAAGCCACTTCTAAACCTCCCGAAACCGCAATGCAACCTGAAGCTTTTAGCAATAAACATAAGTCTTTAGAAAAGCTTTTTTCGAATCGAATGTTTGTCCACCAGGTTACGGCTAGTTTTCTTTTTAAAATTTCAAGAGCCAGTGCACGCATTAAAGCGGGCGGCGCGGCTTCATCAACAAAATGAAATCCGTTTTGACCTGTTTGCTCGATCAATTCTTCCATTCGGTCGCAAAGTAAACTTGCCGCTACGGGTTCGTAAACTTTAATATAATCAAGCGAAATATCGCAGAAAGTGCATTTTCCCCAATAACAGCCGTGCGCCATTGTGAGTTTATTCCAGCGTCCGTCGCTCCACATTCTGTGCATTGGATTTACAATTTCGATAACCGAAATATATTTATCCAAAGGCAGATCTGAATAATCCGGAGTTCCAACTTGTGATTGTTTGTAATCGTGTTTTAGTGAATTATTTTTATAGACAACTTCTCCATTTTCTAATAAAAATGTTCTTTTGAAATGCTTCTCGTCCCTCGACTCGGCTCGGGATGACAAATTTTCAACCAGTTCTTCAATAGGAACTTCTCCATCATCTAAAGTAATAAAATCAAAAAATTCAAAAACTCGTTTATCTGAAAGTGAACGCAATTCGGTATTCGGGAAACCACCGCCCATTGAAATTTTAATTTCGGGATGGTTTTGTTTTACCCATTGCGCAGATCTGAAAGCACTGTATAAATTCCCCGGAAAGGGAACAGAGATTAAGAATAATGTTGGTTTTACAGCCTCGATTTTTTCTTTTAAAATAGAGATTAAAATCAAATCGATATAAGTTAGCTCTTGCTGTAAAGCGTTGTATAATTCATCAAAAGAATTGGCGCTTCGGACTAAACGTTCGGCATATCGGCTAAAGCCAAAATTTTCATCGACACATTCTACAATAAAATCCGAAATATCTTCGAGATATAAAGTTGCTAAATGTTTTGCTTTATCCTGAGTTCCCATGGTTCCGAAAGCCCAATCAAGTTCTTCCAACTGTGCAAAACGAGAAGCTTCGGGCAGAAAATCTTCCTGACAAATCTGCAATGCCAATGTTGGATTTTTCCCTTGCAAAAACTGAATAACAGGATCAATTGTTTTAATATATTCATCCTGCAAAGCAAAAATTCTTTTACAGTTGTCAGTTTCTGGTTGTTGGTTGATAGATTGAAATAAATCAGTCAAGCCTTTCTTTGAAAACAATTCTAAAATCACATCAATTCCCAAATCAGCCTGAACTGATTCTATATTTTTTGTATTTAGAAAACCTTTTATATACGCCGTTGCCGGATACGGTGTATTCAGCTGCGTAAAAGGTGGTGTAATTATAAAAAGTTTCGTTTTCAAAAGGATTTATTTTTCTGCAAAAATACGGGATATTGGGGACTTTTTCAGGAAAAGATTTTATTCGTCTAAGTTTCGTTTTTTAAATTTTCTTTTGTAGATATTTAATTACATTTGCCACAGCCAAATTATTAAAATGAAACATAAATTACTCTTTATCTTTTTATTATTTTCTTTATTAACTAATGCTCAGGAAAACTGTAATAATGGTATTGATGACGATGGTGACGGAAAAATAGACTTAAATGACAGTGATTGCATTTGTAATAAAACAACTTCTATTTTAGTAAATCCATCTTTTGAAGAAAAAACAAATTGCCCATATAATTTAAACGATTTAAGTGCGGTAGTTTCATGGGTAAAAGGAACACAGCCTTCGCCTGATTATATGAATTGTGAAAAACAAAATGCAATTTACAATAAACAACTTCAAAATTTTCCTGATGGTGATGGAATAATCAGGGCTGAATATAAAAATAGCAGAAAAGAATACCTTGCAACTAAATTACTAACTCCTTTAATCGCAGGAACAAAATATCAATTAAAATTAAACATCGCTACGTTAACCAGTATCTATATAGATGAAAGTAATAATAAAGATTTTGATTTTAACTACTTAGAACCTGTTAATATTACCCTTTTTGGATGTAGTAATCGTGATAATTTACCATTATACACCAATTCAAGTCCAGATACTTTTGATCCAAGCTGGATTGAGATTGGTCATGTAACCTATCAGCCTCAATCTGTATGGGGAGAAATCACCATGTCTTTTACTCCAAGTGTAAACATAAATTCAATAATGCTGGGGCCGCCTTCAGGGAAATTACCGCCATTATTTGACACATTAGAAACCCTGTCATTTCTTTACGACAATTTAATTTTGAACACTTCAGAAAATTTTGGCGTAACTATTTCTGAAACAGGATCTTTTTGTAATGGTAATTTACAACTAACTGCGAACATTACTAAAAACCTAAACTCAAATACCACCTATCAATGGTATAAAGATGGAATTGCTATAAATGGAGCAACAAATAAAACTAATTCCATATCATCGATACCATCTAATATTGGAGCTTATTCAGTTAAAATAACGAATGGAAATACTTGCTTTGTGAGTTCAAATTTCACGATAAATAATTCGCTTTTAAATCCCGAAACAATTGTCGTTCAACCTAACTGTAATAATACTAAAGGAAGCATAACTGTTAAAGAAACTGGTTTAAATTATAGTTTTGATAATGGCAAATCCTGGCAGACCAATCCTGTTTTTATTCCAACTGGGCCAGGAAAATATTATGTTAAAACTAAATCCTCCGCTGGATGTATTTCATCACCTTCTATTATAACTATTATTGATCCAGTATTATTGGACAGACCTTCATTTTCAATTGTACAGCCAACATGCAATACTAATGGCAGTATCACTATTACAACTCCCGGATCACAATATAGTTTTGATGATGGATTAACCTGGAATACGAATTCTACAAAAGGCAATTTACCGGCAGGAAATTATAACATTAAAATTAAAAACAATTTAGGTTGTGAGTCTTATTCGCAAAACGTATTACTTTTTATTCCTCATTTAGATTTCCCTAAATACACCTTTACAGTTCCGAGCTGTACTTCTGGAGGGAGTATAACTATTACAACGCCTGCATCTGAATATAGTTTTGATAATGGAGTCACGTGGACAACAAATCCAACTGCAACAAATCTGCCTTCAGGTTATTATTCTATAAAAATTAAGGATCAAAATGGATGTGAATCCAATACTCCTCATGAATATATTTATTTGAAAAAGTTTTATGCTCCTTTTCCAAAAGTAAGATCGGTTGCACCTTCTTGTGCAAATTTAGGTTCTATAACTATTTTAACTACTGCAGCTGAATATAGTTTTGATAATGGCATAACATGGACAACAAATCCTAAAGCGATAAATTTGGAATCTGGAACTTATGCAGTAAAAACTAAAAACAGCCTTGGCTGTGAAACTGAGCCATTATATATTTATCTGAAACCTTATTTTCTTCCTACCCCGACTTATGCAACTGTACAATCTACCTGTACTACTAATGGAAGTATCACAATTACAACTCCTGCAGCTGCTTATAGTTTTGATAGAGGGTTAACCTGGACTACAAATCCAATAATGACAGTACCTACTGTTTTTTCGCAATATTTTATTTCTATAAAAAATGAATTCGGCTGTACATCAGATCCTCAATACGTATATATGAATCCCGAAATTATTACTGGGGACACTAAATATGTAATAAATAAGCAAGTAACATGCGACTCAGGTGCAAGTATAACTATTACATCGCCAGCCGAAGAATATAGCTTTGATGATGGTCAAACTTGGTCTACAAATCCCACGGCTGTAAATTTAAAAGCTAGTGATTATTATTTAAAAACAAGAAACAGCAATGGATGCATAACTTACCAAACAAGGGTTTCTATCTATGATAATTATTTAAGTTTTCCAACTTGTTCGGTTGTCCAGCCTGAATGTAATAAAAAAGGAAGTATTATAATTACTACTCCGGCTTCATTTTACAGTTTTGACGGTGGAATAACCTGGGGAACAAACCCAGCAAAATCTAATTTAGAAGAAGGTAATTATTATGTTGTAATAAAAAATGCAGAAGGTTGTACTAGTTTACCGTTTTATATCCATCTTTTTCCATTTTATCTTCCAATGCCATTCTTAGACATTACTCAGCCTACTGTTTGTGGCGAAAATGCTACTGGAAGTATCACAATAAGAACTAAAGCTGATTTTTACAGCTTTAATGATGGAGCAACATGGAGCACCAATCCTACGGCTGAAAATCTTCCTGTTGATTCTGAGTATCGTATAAAAATCAAAAACAGCGATGGTTGTGTTTCAGAAAGCATCTATATTAATTTCATACCATTTGACCTAAGAAATGCGGAGTATACTTATACAAATCCAACTTGTAATAAAGGAGGAAGTATTACTATCACAACTCCAGCCCCATTTTACAGCTTTGATGGCGGACAAACTTGGGGAACTAACCCAACCGCTTTAAATTTACCTCCAGGTTTTTATTATCCCAAAATCAAAAATGAATTCGGCTGTGTCTCCCCAACTTATTATAGCGTCAATTTTACAGAACCAAAATTAATCTACCCTGATGTAACAGTTACTCAGCCTAAATGTGGATCACCGGGAAGCATTACAGTAAATACTCCTGCTGCTCAATATAGTTTTGACGGCGGAAGGACATGGAGTAACTCAAATAAAGTTTTGAATATTCCAGCATCGATTTACGCTGAAAATTACTATATTATGATAAAAGACGAAACAGGCTGCGAGTCTTATCAGTCCGTTATAGGTATTCCCGCTATATTCATAGAAACACCTGAATACACAACAACAGAACCAACATGCGAGAAAGGCGGAAGTATTTCTATTGATCCGATTGGAGATGAATATAGTTTTGACAATGGAATGACGTGGACTAAAAACCCGGTTTCTACTGATTTAGACGAAGGAACTTATTATATAATATTGAAAAATAAATTTGGATGTCAATCTTATCCAAAAGCGGTTAATATATCCCGATTCTATTTGGATGAACCTTCAATTACGTTGACTCAGCCTAATTGCGAATCTTTAGGAAGTATTAAGTTTACTTCACCAGCATTTGAATACAGTATTGATAATGGGGAAAACTGGAGTTCAAATCCTGTCTTTTCAAATTTAAAAGCCGGTGATTATTATTTAATAATTAAATCAGCATTAGGATGTGAATCCAGCCCTAAATTACTTACTCTTACCGATCCAGATCCTGCTGCTCAGGCACCTGGCATTTTAATTCAACAGCCAAGCAGCTGTACATCTTCAAAAGGAACTATTACGGCAGTATCAACAACTGCTTATCAATATAGCTTTGACAACGGAATAAACTGGACAAGGAATAATAAGGTAACAGGATTGGATCCTGGAAATTATTTTGTTAGAGTAAGAAATAGTGCTGTAGCCTGTCCTTCTCCTGCTATTAAAGTAACAATCCATCCTCCGTTAGATGCAATAACGAATCCTTCTTATACATCTATCCAGCCCACAAGTTGTACTAATCCCTTTGGAAGCATCACAATTTTAACTCCAGCTTCAAAATATAGTTTCGATAATGGAATTAGCTGGCAAACCAGTACAGTTTCTGGCAATTTAACTATTGGAACTTATAAAATTAAAATTCAGAATTCAGCTGGTTGTATATCTGATCCCGTTACTGTTCAGATAAATCCACCAGCAGATTATCCTTTTCCTCCTTCATATAATACTATTCAGCCAAATTGTAGTGATAATAAAGGAAAAATAAATATTCTTTCTAATGCTTCAGAATATAGTTTTGATAATGGAATAACATGGACTAACAATCCAGCTTCAGGATCTCTGGAGCCAACTGAATATTATCTAAAAATCAAAAATTCCAGCGGCTGCATTTCAGAAAGTACAAAAGTGACTATAGTGCCTTTTATCAATTCTTTACCAGTACCCGGAGTTTTAAATTCAATACAAACTTTCTGTGTTGAGCAAAATGCAACGTTAAATGAAATTCAAATAACTGGGCAAAATATAAAATGGTACAGTAATCTAACTGGAGGAACAATTGTACCTGCTACAACAGTTGCTCAGGACAAAGCCACTTATTACGCATCGCAAACTATAAATGGCTGTGAAAGTGAAAGAGTTCCTGTAAAAATCAACATTCAGGTTACTTATCCTCCAACAGGAAATGCAAATCAGTCTTTTTGTTCAGCACAAAATGCAACCATTGCTGATATTCAAGTTACAGGAACATCAATAAAATGGTATGATGCAGTAAATAATGGGAATTTATTACCTGAAACCACAAACCTTGTGAATGGACGTACCTACTATGCTTCTCAAACAGAAAATAATTGCGAAGGTCAAAGGCTAGGAATTACTGTTTCGATTGTTAATACACCTTCGGCACCAGCTGCAAACGGAGATCAATCTTTTTGTAAAAATGAAAATGCAACATTAAGCAGCATCCAAATTTCTGGGCAGAATATAAAATGGTACGATACTAATTTTTCAGCTGCCAGCCTGCCAATTACTACTTTATTAGAAGATAACAGAACCTATTATGCTTCGCAAACTATTGGCTGTGAAGGTAACAGAACGCCTGTTTTAGTTCGTGTTTATGACACTCCGCTCCCAACAGGAAGCAGGAATCAGCAATTTTGTATTGATGAAATTGCTACTATAGAAGATCTTATTATTACTGGCACAAACATAAAATGGTATGATGCAGCTGTAGGCGGAAACATTTTAAATGGAACCGATTTGTTACAAAGCAATACCTATTACGCATCGCAGACATTGAATAACTGTGAGAGTCAAAGACTTGCTGTTACGGTAAAAGTTCAGGATACTCAAAACCCTATTGCTGATTCTCCACAGGTGTTTTGTATTCAAAAAAATGCTTCTATTCGTAATATTGAAGTCACCGGACAAAATATAAAGTGGTACGAAAACAGTTCTTCAAACATAACATTATCAGAATCTACACCTCTGGAAAATGGAATTATTTATTACGCTTCGCAAACTATCAGCAATTGCGAAAGTGATCGAATTCCAGTTTCGATAACTATTCTTGAAGAAACAATTGGCGATTGCATCAATTTTGTTGATGAACTTCCTTTTCCTAAATTCTTTACTCCAAACAATGATAATTTCAATGATTACTGGACGATTGATCCAGCTTATTTAGCTCCAGGTACAGAAATCAAAATTTTTGATCGTTATGGAAAATTAATTAAAGAACTAGCTCCGGGTACTTCATGGGATGGAACATATCTTGGTTTTCAAGAGCCCGCATCTGATTATTGGTTTGTTGTTAAACGTTTAAACGGAGCCGAATTTAGAGGGCATTTTAGTTTAAAAAGATAAATTAAATTTCAATTATAAATTGATATTCTTAAATTACAATGAAATATAAATTAGCATTATTTTTTATCTTAATTAACTTACATTTATTGTCTCAAAACAAAAACCAATCGATTGGCTTTAAAGAGAATAAAGGTCAGATCATTGATCAAAAAGGAAAACCAAACACTGCTGTAAAATATTTATTAAATACTAACGGTCTGAATGTTCAGTTAAGAAAAAATGGTTTTTCGTATGATATTTATGAAGTTAAAAAAACAGAAATAAAAGACCCGAGAAATCCTAGAGAAGAGTCTTCTCATTTTCATAATAACCAAAAAGAAAAAGAGGCGGATTTTAAATTGGAATACACTTTTCATCGAATAGATATTGACTTTGCAAATTCAAATTCAAAAGTTGAATTAATTGCTGAACAAAAATCAACTGATTTTGATAACTATTATAATGTAGCCAATAAACCAGAAGGAATTACTGGTGTTCATCAATACAAAAATGTTACTTATAAAAATATTTACCCAAATATTGATGTTGTTTTTACAATTCCGGATGATCCTAAAAAAACAGTTGAATACAATTTTGTTATTCATCCTCAAGGAAAAATCTCTGATATTCAATTAAAATTTAATGGTGCAGAAACAGATTTGGTGGATAATAAAATCCAAATGAATCTTCGTTTTGGAAAAATGGAAGAAACACTGCCAGCCAGCTGGATTGAAGATCGAGGAAATAAAAGAGCTATTACTGTTGGTTATACTAAAATCAAGAAAAATGTTTATGGGTTCAATAGTTCGAATAATGTTTCTGATAAAACTATGATTATTGATCCTGTACCAACTAGACTATGGGGGACTTTTTATGGCAATGAAGAAAATTATGGAGGCAATGAATTTGGAGGAATCGCAACCGATTTATTAGGAAATAATTATTTAGTAGGAACAACTTCTGTTCCTAATTCTTCATACGCAACTTCTGGTGCGCATCAAGTTACAATCGGAAATCCAAATAAAATGGCTTCTGACGGAATAATTGTAAAATTTTCTCGAGATGGTCGAAAAATATGGAGTACTTATTATGGCGGCGAAGAATATGATAAGATTAATGCAGTGAAGACAGATTATCAAAATAATGTTATTATAGTTGGTAAAACCAATAGTACAACCAATATTAGCACCAGTGGATCTTCCAGTTCTTCTTTTGGTGGTTATGATGATGGTTTTTTGGTAAAATTTAATTCATCTGGCACTAGACTTTGGGGTACTTATTACGGAGGAAGAGACAATGATGAAGCTTATGATGTTGATATAGATAAAAACAATAATATCTTTATGGTTGGCAGGTATTCAATCAATCATTCAACAAATATTTTTGACACTCCGATTGGCGATGGTTTCATAACTAAATTTACCCCGAATGGGATTATAGTTTGGAATAAATTATATGGTGGTAAAGGTACAGATGAATTTAGGTCACTTAAAATTGGAGAAAACTTTATTGTCGTAGGTGGCTTTTCATATAGCTCAGATAACATCTCTACTCCTGGAGTTTTTCAAGAAAATCTTTATGACACAAATAATCTCGATGGCATTGTTTTTAAATTAAATTTAAATGGGGATCGAATATGGAGTACATACTACGGAGGGGAATCTATTGATAGAATTCATGCAATCGAAATTGATGATGAAAACAACATATACATTGGAGGAGAAACTTCCAGTTCTATGAATATTGCTACTCCAAACTCTTTTGATGATTATAATTTATATACTGAAACTGGTTTTTTTGCAAAACTAAATCAAAATGGGCAAAGATTATGGGGATCTTATTTGGGCAATAGTACAGATGTTTATTCATTTATTTTTAAAAACAATTCATTGTATATTGGTGGGAATGGAGGATATGATAATTCAATAACTACACCATGTGCATATAAACGAACTGGATATTCAGGTGGATATATTGGTAAATTTTCTAAAATGGGAGAATTAATATGGGGAAGTTATACAGGAGGATTTGATCAATATTCTCAAACAGAAATAACAATTGAAAATAATGAAATAGTCATTGGAGGAACGTCTATTGGAATTAATGATGGAATTGCTGATGCAAATTCTGAACAGCCAAACATTTTAGGACCTAAAAATTTCTTTATAATGAAATTTTCCGAAGAAAACATTTGCAATATTAATGCGAATCCAAACAGTAATTCGCCCATTTGTATTGGTGGAACATTAAACCTTTATGCAGATTCAGGATATAACTATGCATGGACTGGACCAAACGGTTTTACAAGTAATTTACAAAACCCAACAATTATTAATGTATCAAATTTAAATAAAGGAATCTACAAATTGATCGCAAGCGATGATTGTGGTTGTCAAAAGAATTATGATATTGAAGTCGTTATTGGAGATATTCAAGCACCAGTTCCTGATATTACAAACCTACCAACAATTACTGGTGATTGCCATACCACAATAACTACAACTCCAACTGCTACAGATGCATGCGCTGGTCCCATTACAGGAACAACTACAAATCCGTTATCTTATACTTTGCCTGGAACTTATACAATTGTGTGGAATTATAATGACGGAAATGGAAATTCGTCATCACAAAATCAAACTGTTATCATTACAAGTCAGCCATTACCAACTGCGGATCCTTTACAAAGCTTCTGCGTTCAGCAAAATGCCACCTTAAACGAAATTCAAATTACAGGACAAAATATAAAATGGTACAGTAACCTAACTGCAGGTACACTCGTGCAGCCAACAACTGTAGCACAGGATAAAGCGACATATTATGCTTCGCAAACTATAAATGGCTGTGAAAGCGAAAGAGTTCCTGTAAAAATCAACATTCAGGTTACTTATCCTCCAACAGGAAATGCAAATCAGTCTTTTTGTTCAGCACAAAATGTAACCATTGCTGATATTCAAGTTACAGGAACATCAATAAAATGGTATGATGCAGCAAATAATGGGAATTTATTACCTGAAACTACAAACCTTGTAAATGGACATACCTACTATGCTTCTCAAACAGAAAATAATTGTGAAGGGCAAAGATTAGGAATTACTATTTCGATTGTAAACACACCTTCTGCTCCTACTGCAAACGCAAATCAATCTTTTTGTAAGAGTGAAAATGCTACGTTAAATGATATCCAAATTTCTGGGCAGAATATAAAATGGTACGATACTAATTTTTCTGCTTCCAGCCTGCCAATTACAACTTTATTAGAAGATAACAAAACTTATTATGCTTCTCAAACCATTGGTTGTGAAGGCGACAGAACTCCAATTCTAATTCGTGTATATGACACTCCGCTCCCAACAGGTAACAGAAATCAGCAATTTTGTATTGATGAAATTGCCACAATAGAAGATCTTGCAATTACTGGCACAAACATAAAATGGTATGATGCAGCTGTAGGCGGAAACATTTTAAATGGAACCGATTTGTTACAAAATAATATCTATTATGCATCTCAGACGTTAAATAATTGTGAGAGTCAAAGACTTGCTGTTACGGTAAAAGTTCAGGATATTCAAAACCCTATTGCTGATTCTCCACAGGTGTTTTGTATTCAAAAAAATGCTTCTATTCGTAATATTGAAATCATTGGGCAAAATATAAAATGGTACGAAAACAGTTCTTCAAACATAACATTATCAGAATCTACACCTCTGGAAAATGGAGTTATTTATTACGCTTCGCAAACTATCAGCAATTGCGAAAGTGATCGAATTCCAGTTTCGATAACTATTCTTGAAGCAACAATTGGCGATTGTATCAATTTTGTTGATGAACTTCCTTTTCCTGAATTCTTTACTCCGAACAATGATAATTTTAATGATTACTGGACGATTGATCCGGCATATTTAGCTCCAAATACGGGAATCAGAATATATGACCGCTACGGAAAGTTAATTAAAGAATTAGCTCCCGGCGCTTCCTGGGATGGGTTGTATCTAGGAAATCAAGAGCCTGCATCTGATTATTGGTTTGTTGTTAAACGTTTAAACGGAACCGAATTTAGAGGGCATTTTAGTTTAAAAAGATAAGTTTAAAAAAGGCTTTACAGTTTATAAAAACCGTAAAGCCTTTCTTTTAGAAATTAAATAAATTTCAATCCTTCCTTATTCTTGCAAACTTTTAAATTTAAAATAAGAGTAAACGATTGGCACAAATGCTAAAACAAGAACAACTGCAACAAAAACTTTAGAAAAAACAGCATCCTGAAAAATTAATCCGCCTAACGTTAAAATCAGACCCCAAAAGAACCAAAGTTTTCCAGCAAATGCATGCGTAGCTTTCCAGACTTCATTATTTTCTAACGTCCATGGAGTTCTGATTCCAATAATATAATTGGGCTGAATTACTTTAAAATAATTCCCTAGTATCATTAATAATGCTCCGATTCCAACATGCAAAAAGGCCGGACTTGTTAAAGACTGATTTTTTGAAATATAAATAATAAACAAAGCCACCAGAGACATAAAAAGAACCAGTATAAACTTAAGCTGATAAAACTTGCCTCCCATTAATAATAGTCTTTTTTTGGGATCAAATTTAGACGCCGCGATCATTAAAACATATATTAAAACCGGAAGCATAAAAAGTACAGCTAATAAACTAAACTTACTTCCCCATCTGTCAATTTCTCCTTTATAGTTCCAATGCACGGGAACTCTTTCAGGAAGACTGTTCCAAACTATGGCTAAATAAACAAAAGGAGTCAAAATTATCCCAATAATGGGAAGCTCTTTTTTTAATTCTAAATTCATTTTATTATTTTTTAAAAGTTAGTATCCATTGCAAAACATCTTCCATAATGGTGGTATTAATGGAATAAATAATGAATTGTCCGCTTTTTTCTGAAGTAATTAAAGCGGCGCGTTTTAAAATATCCAAATGATGAGAAATACTGGGCTTTGAAATATTAAAAGCATCGGCAATTTCACCGGCTGACATATCCTTCTGCCTTAAAAGTTCCAAAATTTCTCTTCTTGTTGCATCATTTAATGCTTTAAAAATATCATTCATTATATTTATATATTTAGACAAATGTCTAAATACTTTTTTACTTGACAAAAAAAAAGCAGCAATTTTTACATTGCTGCTCTTCTATAATATCTTAAAAAGAAAATTAAAACTTGTGTTCGTCTTTACTAATTACCAAAAATGAAATTAAAGAAATACAGGCCGCTATTATTAGATATAAACCTACATAACTCACACTATACGTTGACGCCAGCCAAATTGCAATCATAGGTGCAAAAGCAGCTCCTAAAATTCCGGCCATATTAAAAGTTAAAGAAGCACCAGAATAACGAACGTTTGTTGGAAACAACTCTGATAAAAAAGTTCCTAATGGACCATACGTAAATCCCATTAAAGCCATCCCTATACAGGCAAAAGCTGTTACCAAAGTAATATTTCCTGAACTTAAAAAATAAGAAAAGAAAAATCCAAATACAGCAATAGCCGCCGTCGCCGCAATAAGCATTTTTCGGCGCCCAATTTTATCTGCTACAACAGCCGAAACAGGAATGAAAATGGCAAAAAACAATACCGAAAATAATTGTATTAACAATCCATCTCTTTTTACAATTCCTAAACTAGTGGTTGCCCAAGTCAATGTAAAAACGGTCATTAAATAAAAAACCAAAAATGTTGTAATGGCTGCCAATGTTCCGAAAATCAATTGATTTCTATAAGACTTAATGATCGTTAAAAAAGGAACTTTTACTTCTTCCTGATGTTTTTTAGAATCTTCAAACGAAGGTGTTTCTGAAATTTTTGTTCGGATATAAAATCCAACAATTACCAGAAGTGCACTGGCAATAAACGGAATTCTCCAGCCGTAATCCATAAAATCTTCATTGCTCATTGAATCCGTCAGCAGAAGAAAAGTTCCACCCGAAAGCAATAAACCTATTGGAGCTCCCAATTGCGGAAACATTCCGTACCAGGCACGTTTATGAGGCGGTGCATTTTCTATGGCAAGCAAAACAGCTCCTCCCCATTCGCCTCCTAAACCAACACCCTGCCCAAAACGACAAAGCATTAATAATAAAGGCGCTGCAATACCAATACTTGAATATGTTGGTAAAAACCCTATCGTAACTGTCGAAATACCCATCGTTAACAAAGCAGCTACAAGTGTAAATTTACGACCAATTTTATCTCCATAATGTCCAAAAAAAGCTGAACCTAAAGGCCGCGATAAAAAAGCAATGGAAAACGTTGCTAACGATTCTAAAGTTGCCATCGCAGGATCTGAACTGGAAAAAAACAAATGCGGAAAAACCAATACAGCTGCATTGGCATAAATATAAAAATCAAAAAATTCGATTGTGGTACCAATAAGGCTTCCAAAAAGAACATGTTTTAAAGAGTTCTTTTGATTCGGGTTAGTTTTCATGCAAAATAGATATATCTTTTTTTTGGTTACAAAAATATAGTTTCATTATTAATAATTCACAATTCAAAGAATTAGTTTTAAAACAACATAGTAGTTTTAACAAATTAAATGAATTTTACATTTCAAAAACCAATATTTCACTTAAAACTAAGAACTTGATTTTATGAACTTTGAAACAAAAAATAAAAATCAATTCTTAAGCATTAGTTAAAACCGTTTTTAACTGCATATTTTCATTAAATTTACAGCTGTCAAAAATAAATTTATAATTATGCCTACCGACTGTATCAGCTACCAAACCTCCGGATATTTTTCTAAATTAATACAAGATTATTTAGACCAAAAATCAGAGCTAAAACCGCTGTACAACCATTTTCCAACATTAGAAAATTTCGAAAAACAAATCGCTGAAAAAGCTTCTAACTTTGACAACCGCAATCGAATTCCTTTAGTTTCAACTTTAAAAAAACAATATCAGAATATTGAAATCTCAGATTCAACCAAACAAAATATTGAACTTTTATCGCTTGAAAATACTTTTACTATTACAACAGGACATCAGTTGAATTTATTCACCGGACCTTTGTATTTTTTATATAAAATTATATCGACGATTAACTTAACCAAAGAGTTAAAATCGAAATATCCGTCATATAATTTTGTTCCAATTTATTGGATGGCTACTGAAGATCATGACTTTGAAGAAATTAATTATTTCAATTTTAAAGGAAAAAAATTCAGATGGAATAAAGAAAGTACGGGACCTGTTGGAAGACTTCCGACTGAAGGTTTAGCAGAATTCTTCGAAATTTATTCTCAGGAATTAGGTTCAAGTACAAATGCCAATACTCTAAAAAAACTTTTTGAAGACGCTTATTTAAAACATAATAATTTAGCCGATGCAACTCGTTTTCTGGCTGACAGTTTATTTTCTAATTACGGATTAGTTATTATTGATGCTGATGATGCTGATTTGAAAAAAGCTTTTATTCCGTTTGTTAAAGAAGAATTAGAAAATCAAACATCATATAAAGCCGTTCAAAAAACAATTGAGAATTTTAATGATTATACTGTTCAGGTAAATCCGCGCGAAATCAATTTATTTTATATTGAAGATAATTTACGTGAAAGAATCATCTTTGAAAACGACAAGTATCACGTTAACAACACCAGAATATCTTTTTCAAAAGAAGAAATTTTCAGCCTTTTAGAAAATAATCCCGAAAAATTCAGTCCAAACGTTATCATGCGTCCGTTGTATCAGGAAATTATACTGCCAAACTTATGCTATATTGGCGGAGGCGGTGAAATTGCTTATTGGCTGGAATTAAAATCATCTTTTGAGGCAGTAAAAATTACTTTTCCGATGCTTTTAGTTCGTAATTCAGTTCTTTTAACAACAGAAAAACAAGCTAAAAAAGCAGATCAACTTAATCTAACCTGGAAAGATTTGTTTACAAAACAAGAAAATCTGGTAAATACAATTACACATAAAATTTCGGCTTTTCCTATTGATTTAACACCTCAAAAAGAATCATTGAAAACCCAATTTCAATATCTTTACGAACTGGCGAATCAAACTGATAAATCTTTTTCGGGCGCCGTAAAAGCTCAGGAAGTAAAACAGACAAAAGGTTTAGAAAATTTAGAAAAGCGTTTATTGAAAGCCCAAAAAAGAAAATTAAGCGATCAATTACAGCGTGTAATAGATCTACAATGTGAATTGTTCCCAAATAATAGTTTACAGGAACGCCAGAGTAATTTTTCTGAATTTTATCTGGAAAAAGGCGAACAATTAGTTCCGCTTTTATTACAGAAATTAAAACCATTAGAAATGAATTTTAATATTATAACGATTTAAAAAAATAAAATAATAATTCTGAGAAACAAATAACCACCTATCTCCTCAGAATTATTATTCTTCAAACCAAATAGCGATTTTTAAAAATTATTAACTAACCAATTTACCCAAAATCGATGGTAAAAGAACGCTTAATTTCGCTAGATGTCTTTCGTGGACTCACTATTTTATTAATGACAATTGTAAACAATCCCGGAGATTGGGGCAACGTTTACCCGCCTTTATTACACGCCGAGTGGAACGGATGCACACCAACTGATTTAGTCTTTCCGTTTTTTGTTTTTATAATGGGAGTTGCTGTGCCATTAGCAATGCCTGACAAATTCTATGACGGCACAACTTTCAATAAAATTTTAGTTCGTTCGCTACGAATGCTATGCTTGGGGATTTTCTTTAACTTTTTTGGAAAAATTCAATTATTCGGACTTGAAGGAATTCCGCTTTTAGTTGGTCGTTTAGCCATTACAATTGCTGTTGGTTACGCATTGATGGGAAATTTTAGTTCAAGACTGAAAAACATTCTGGCATTTTCTATTCTGATAATTTATTTGGTTTTAGCTTATAGCGGAATTGAAGCTTACAGTGATGTAAGACTTCCGGGAGTTTTACAGCGTATTGCGATTGTTTATTTTGTTGTTTCTCTTTTATATCTGAAAACATCTCAAAAAACACAAATCATTACCGGAATTGTTTTACTCTTAGGATACTGGGCAATAATGACATTAATTCCTGTTCCGGGTATTGGAGAAGCTAATCTTGACAAAGGAACCAATCTCGCTTCATGGCTCGACGGAGTTTTATTAAAAGGTCACATGTATCGCGGAACTGTAACCTGGGATCCGGAAGGAATTTTAAGTACACTTCCATCAATTGTAAACGGAATTATTGGGTTATTAATTGGCCAGATTTTACAAGCTGATACAACAAAAATCCAAAAAGCGCAAAAAATGGGAATTATAGGCACAATTCTTATCTTTTTTGGTTTAATCTGGGATTTGGTTTTCCCTATAAACAAATCGCTTTGGACAAGCAGTTATGTTTTATATACAACTGGATTAGCAACGGTTTTCCTGACTATTTTATATTATGTAATCGATATTTCTGATTATAAAAAAGGCTTTAAAGCTTTCTTAATCTGGGGAGTAAACCCAATGATTGTTTTTTTTACATCGCAGATTATACCGCAGGCATTGGTTATGATCGAGTTTCAAAACCCGCATGATCCTTCTCAAAAAATCAATTTATTAAACTTTCTATACAGTTTTTGGATAGCACCATTTTTTAGCAATCCAATGACTGCTTCATTAGCCGGAGCTTTGGTTTACGTTTGCATCTGGACATTTATTTTGTGGATATTCTACCGAAATAAATTAATATTTAAAGTTTAAAAAACATTTTTCTTGGCTAAAACATCATTCTAACGTGTTTTAATTATGAATTTATTAAAATCAATTCATAAAAAAAGTCTACTTTTGCACAAAATTTAATAAAATAAAAAATGGCAACTAATAGAACTTTTACAATGATTAAACCAGATGCGGTTGCAAACGGACACATCGGGAATATCTTAGCAATGATCACAAATGGTGGTTTCAAAATCGTTTCATTAAAATTAACTCAATTAACTGTTGCAGATGCTAAAGCATTTTACGCAGTTCACGCAGAAAGACCTTTCTACGGAGAATTAGTTGAATTCATGTCACGCGGACCAATTGTTGCTGCAATTTTAGAAAAAGACAACGCAGTAGAAGATTTCAGAACTTTAATTGGAGCTACAAACCCGGCTGAAGCTGCTGAAGGAACTATTCGTAAAGCATACGCAACTTCTATTGGAGAAAATGCAGTTCACGGATCTGACAGCGACGAAAATGCTGCTATCGAAAGCGCATTCCACTTTGCAGGAAGAGAGCAGTTTTAATATTAGATTTTAAAGTTCAGTCCCGATAGCTATCGCAATAGATTACTGGACTTCTAAAAATCCAAAAAAAATCCCGTTTCAAATGAAACGGGATTTTTTTATTAATAGAAATATCGATTAAAGCTTGTCTGACTTTTTAACAATTTTCTCAAGTCTATCATCAAGATCTTTTAAAAGCTCATCTAATGCACTTTCGCACATAGGTAATACTTTATCAAGACTTAAAACAGGAACTCCGCCTACGATTGTTCCAGTTTTCTTAGAATTTGCTCCTTCAGAAATAGCAAATACTTTTTTCCCGGTTTTATCATACAAAGCTAGTCTTGCGTAAGCTCTCATTTTTATAGTTCCAGTTCCACCAACAGCGAATCCTTTTACTACAGCAAAATGAATTTCTGTAAATAAAACACCATCAGCAACTTCACTAAACATTTTTGCAGACGCTTCCTCATTTACAGAACCATTCATTCCTTCATAAATATATTTATATCCAGGATAATTGATGATAGTACCGCTTTCTCCGCCTTCTCTTGCAAATTTAGGAGTAAAAGCAATATATTCCGGTTTTTGAGTTACGTCAGTTTCAGGAAGTAAATCAAACGGAAATTTTTTAGAATAATCATTAAAAAATGCAGTGTGGTATTTCTCTAAAATTGGAGAAAGATTAAAATTTGGATTGTTTCCTAAATCAGCAATCGCAGCTAATCCATTTAAACCCAAATCAGAAAGATCTATTGTTTTATCTGTGTAAAACGAAACAACAGCCACTTTTTTCTTTTGTGAATAACCAGTTAAAGCAAATAATACAGTTAAAATAAGTAAAATTCTTTTCATTGTTTTTTGGTAGTTTTTAAATGTTTATAAATGAGAGTAAGCTTTAATAAAAAAATACTTACCGTTCAAATATATCATAAAAAAAACACTTCTAAATTAAGAAGTGTTAATTTATTTTTTAACATTAAAATTTACTGAGAAAACTAAAATATGCTATCGCAGAACCACATCTTTAACAACCTCACGTCCAAGTTCTTCGTTAATCATTTTCACAATTTTAGATTTCCCGTGAGTTAATTCTTCCCTTAAAACAGATGAGCCCAGTTCGACATAAAGTGTACTACCTTTTAAAATAACATTTCTCGTGTACGTATTTACGCCATTTCCCATTAACTGTCTCCAGGCTTCCCTTACATCAATCTGATCCATTCCGGGCTGTAATTTATTCACCTCAATAATCTGCTGCAGAACGGCTCCTATTGTACTTTCATTATTTAGTCTCTTTGCCATCGTTTAAAATATTTATTGGTCCTGCTTTTTTATAATGATATTCTTTATTCTGATCATTTTTTACTACAAACTCAGTATCTGAAATCGAAATCAATTCTTCAGTCCACTTCGCATAATCGGTATTATAATCCAGAAAAACACCCTTATCTGTATTTCTTACAGAAAATTTTTCAAAAGTATTAGTCGTCAAAAAAGTACCATCCAGCTGAGCCATAACTTTTGTACGCGTACCCGTATTGCCTTTAACAGTAAAGAAATCAAAATTTTCATTCATTCCGTACTCTTTATCTTCTCCTTTATCAAAAACAACTTTTTCAATTTCCCAATATCCATTCAATTTTGCAATGTCAGTTGGTTTTATTTCCTGTTTACAGCTTACAAACAAAAGCGATAAAACCAAAATCATAAAAGTGTTTTTCATAAAGTAATAATATTAATAAGAAGCTATTCCTGCTGTCCGCTATATCTTTTCCTGGCTAAAGAAGCCAGAAAAAGGATGCCGCTCCCATCAGGGCTAGAACTTCCGTTTTCAAAAGAAATTTAGTGTCTCGCAAAGTTACTTCATAAACTTTAGAAATGATGTTTTTATTATTTCATTTTTAAAAACATTTAAAATCTATAAAAATCTTATTCTAACAATCTTATACCATATTAAGGCAAAAAATAATCGGAATATAGAAGACTTTTGCAGCAAAATTTAAAACAAGATTCTCCAAAAATCTTTTAATTAAAAATATTATGAAAAAATACAGCATAATTATATTTACTTTATTTTTGATAATTTATGGTTACAGCAAAATAAAATCAAAAAATACGGAGCATAAGACTCCAACATATATTGAAGTTAATCATCAACCGGAACAACTAGAAAATAAACCTGTATCTTTAAAAGATGATTTTTTAAACAATAAAAAAGCAAATACATCTCCTGTAAAAATTATAGAATCTAAGCTCTCAAGATCACAATATTCTGATCATAAAGACATTAAAATAGTTTTTAAAAACTCCGGAAAAAAAGACATTCAGGCCATAAAATTTGAATGGTATTGCGAAAATTCATTCGACGAACCTGCAAACGGAAGATATTTTTATGGAGAAGGAAAATCTACAGGAGAAATCACCTATTTATTAAAAGCCGGCCAAACAAGAACAAAAGTTTGGGAAGATTTTTCAACAGATGCCAATGAAATTATAAAAGCAAGAGCGTATTATATAGTATTCACTGACGGAACAAAGTGGAAATTAAAATAAAAACAACTTCATGTTAAGGTTTTAAGTAAAATAAATTTCATATAAGGATTAAACTATTTTGCATATTTTTGGTCAAAGCCCAAACTAAAACCAAAAAAAACCATGACTAAAACTATTTGCATAATCTTGAGTGCCTTATTACTGATAAGCTGTAGTAAAGATACTACCGAACCAGATCCAGCTCCGGCAGAAAGTATGTATTTCCCGCCATTAACAGGAACAACTTGGGAAACAAAATCAATCGCAGACCTAAAATGGAATCAAAGCGCCGTACAGCCGCTTTTAGATTATCTGGAACTCAAACATTCTAAATCCTTTATTATACTAGTAAACGGCCGAATTGTTCTGGAGAACTATTTCAACGAACATAATGCATCAACAAACTGGTATTGGGCCAGCGCTGGAAAAACACTAACTTCTACAGTAACAGGAATTGCACAGCAGGAAGGTCTGCTAAATATCAACAATAAAGTTTCTCAATACTTGGGAACAGGCTGGACAAGTGAAACTTTAACACAAGAGAATCAAATTACCTGCAAACATTTATTAACCATGACATCTGGACTTGACGACTCTACAGATGATGTAGATCCGGCTAGTTTAATCTACAAAGCCGACGCAGGAACCCGATGGGCTTATCACAATGTATACGTAAAGCTACAAGATGTTGTTGCAAATGCCAGCGGACAGACTTGGGAAAACTATTTCAACGCCAAATTAAGAGATAAAATAGGAATGAACGGAACTTGGGTTCAACTTGGCGTAAATAGTGTTTACACAAGTAATTCTCGCAGCATGGCACGTTTTGGATTACTAATGCTTAATAAAGGAAAATGGAACAACAATATCATTTTAAACGAGGCCTATTTTAGTGAAGCAACAAATACTTCACAAAATATCAATTTAGGATACGGTTATTTATGGTGGCTAAACGGAAAAAGCTCTTATCATTTACCACAATCTCAACTTACTTTTCAGGGAAGTGTAATTCCAACTGGGCCAAGTGATATGTTCATGGCTTTAGGAAAAAACGATCAGAAAATCTATGTTGTCCCAAGCAAAAACATGGTAGTCATTAGAATGGGAGATGCCGCAGATAATGTAAATCTTGCACTTTCTGACTTTGACAAAGTTTTATGGGAAAAAATTAGTGCTTTGTATCAATAAAAAATAAGCTTTTAAATACCAAAGTCCGTCAAACTTTGGTATTTAAAAGCTCAATATTTTTAACAATACTTACTTATCTTATCTATTAGAACGCGTTCTTTTAAGAACCCCTAAAAAGAACAAAACAATTCCAGCTACAAGTAAAATATAATAAATTGAAGGAACGCTATCCTTTAATACATTTGCCAAAACAAAACATATCACACTTGCAAAATAAAAAGCTATAGCAGATATATTTTTCAAAGATTCTAAACTCATTATTTATTATTTAAAAAAACTATCAACAAATTCATATTTATTGAAGACCTGTAAATCTTCAATTCCTTCGCCGACACCAATATATTTTACAGGAATTTGAAACTGGTCAGAAATACCAATAACAACTCCTCCTTTTGCAGTTCCGTCTAGTTTAGTTACTGCTAACGAAGTAACTTCTGTCGCTGCTGTAAACTGTTTTGCCTGTTCAAAAGCATTTTGACCAGTCGAACCATCTAAAACCAAAAGTACATCATGAGGCGCATCAGCAACTACTTTCTGCATTACACGTTTTACTTTTGAAAGTTCGTTCATCAAATTGATTTTATTATGTAAACGGCCAGCTGTATCAATAATTACGACGTCAGCATTTTGAGCAACCGCAGATTGCAAAGTATCAAAAGCTACAGAAGCAGGATCACTACCCATACTTTGCTTTACAATAGTTACACCAACTCTATCTGCCCAAACTTGTAATTGATCGATGGCAGCTGCACGAAAAGTATCTGCAGCACCCAAAACAACTTTATGACCCGCTTTTTTAAACTGATAAGCCAGTTTTCCGATAGTAGTAGTTTTTCCAACACCATTTACTCCAACAACCATTAAAACGTATGGTTTTTTATCTTTTGGAATTTCAAATTCTGTTGCTTCTCCAGTATTAGTTTCAGAAAGCAAACCTCCAATCTCATCACGCAGAATTTGATTTAACTCTTCGGTTCCTAAATATTTATCTTCAGCTACACGTTTTTCGATTCTTTCAATGATTTTTAATGTTGTATTTACTCCAACATCTGAACCTACTAAAACTTCTTCGAGATCATCTAAAACATCGTCATCGACTTTAGATTTTCCCGCCACAGCTTTGCTTAACTTAGAGAAAAAAGTAGTTTTTGTTTTTTCAAGACCTTTATCTAAAGTCTCTTTTTTTTCGGTAGAGAATAATTTTTTAAAAAAACTCATTTTTTTATTTATTGTTAGTTGTAGACTGATTTTCTTAAGTTTAGAAAAACAATCTTTATGTTTTATAGAACACCTTCTGTGTTTAATTTATCCCTGCAGAACTTATTATTTACTCGGCTTATTTAGACAGGTAAAGATAAAGAGTATAATAAGAACAAATGTTTAAAAAAAACAAAAAATATCGGGTTTCTATAAAATTTTAAACAAATATAAAATAAAAAAGCTACTTCCGAAAGAAAGTAGCTTTTCTATATAATGTAATTGTAATTATTTCTTTTTCAAGAATTCATCAACTAATTCAGGAGCCATAATAGATTCAACGAATATATATGCACCAGTTTTTGGAGATTTTACCATTTTGATGGCTTTTGATAATCTCTTAGAAGATGTTTGTAACGATGCTACGGTTTTCTTTGCCATGATTCAAATGTTATTTGAAGTTTTTATAAAACTCTAATGGCCAAACCATTGAGATTTACAAAAATCTCTAATTATTACTTAATTTCTTTATGAACAGTTACACGTTTCAAGATTGGATTAAATTTTTTAATCTCTAATCTATCTGGAGTATTTTTTTTGTTCTTAGTTGTAATATATCTAGAAGTACCCGGAACACCAGAAGTCTTGTGCTCAGTACATTCTAAAATTACCTGGATTCTATTACCTTTCTTTGCCATCTTGCTATATATTTATTTAGGAAAAGATTATTTGATAAATCCTTCTGACTGTGCTTTTTTCAAAACAGCAGTGATTCCATTTTTATTAATTGTTTTTATCGTAGATGCTGCTACTCTAAGAGTAATCCATCTATCTTCTTCTGGAAGATAAAAACGCTTTTTAACTAAGTTTACAGAAAACTTTCTCTTAGTTTTGTTCATAGCGTGAGAAACGTTATTTCCTACCATCGCTCTTTTACCTGTAAGGTCACAAACTCTTGACATTATACTTATCTTTTATCGTTATTCAAAATCAGGGTGCAAAGAAAAGAAAAATAAACCATTGTAGCAAAAAATTATTGCACAATTTTTAAAATTTCTTTCTGCAATATTTCCAAACTCTTAATAGTCGCCCTATCTATCACTTTTTCACGCGGTTGTCCAAAGTTAAATTCTTCTGTAATTACGCCATTTGGTGTTGCCAGCGCTATAAAAACAGTCCCTATTTCAGCATCTGAATCGCCTTTTAACGGGCCTGCATTACCTGTCGTTGCAATGGCATAATCCGTTTTTAGTATAGCTTTTGCACTCTGAGCCATAGCCGTCGCAACCTCTGCACTTACGACCGAAAATTGATTTATTAAATCCTGTGGAATTCCTAAAACATTAACTTTAGCTTCTGTTGCATACGAAACTATACTTCCTTTAAAATATCCTGAAGCACCTTGCACCGATGATAAAAGTGATGCAATTTTTCCTCCGGTGCAGCTTTCTGCGGTTGAAATTGTTTTATTATGTTTTGCAAGCAGCTTCCCTACTACCGTTTCAATGGTTTCATTTTCATCATAACCTACTATAATATCGTGAATTATAGCATCCAGAGACTGAACATTTTCTTCAATTGCTTTTTCCAGCTCTTCTTTGTTCGTTCCTCGGGCTGTCATACGCAGACGCACCCGACCCGGATTTGGCAGGTAAGCCAGTTTAATAAATTCGGGCAGATTGTTTTCCCAGCTTTCAATACGTTCTGCAACTAAACTCTCGCCCTGACCATAGGTTAAAATGGTTTTATGAATAATATAAGGACGTTTATATTCTTTTACTACTTTAGGAATTATTTCATTTTCTACCAGATATTTCATTTCGTACGGAACTCCCGGAAGCGAAACAAATACGGTATTTTCTTTTTTCATCCACATTCCCGGTGCTGTTCCCATTTTATTTGGTAAAACAGTACATTTCGAAGGAACAAGTGCCTGATCTTTATTTAACTGAGAAATTGGTCGTTTATAAAAACCTTCTATCAATTCTGTTACGTGAGCCAAAACTTCTGGATTTACAACTAATTCGTCATCAAAATATTCACAGAAAGTTTTTTTCGTAACATCATCTTTTGTCGGACCCAAACCTCCTGTTATAATTACAAGATCAACTTTGTTTTGTAATTGGGCAAAAGTGTTTAAAATATGCTGTTTGTCATCACTTATAGAAATCATTTCATAAGTTTCAACACCTATTCGATCAAGCTCTTTGGCTATAAAATTCGAATTTGTATCTACTATCTGACCAATTAAAATTTCATCTCCAATGGTAACTATTGTTGCTTTCATATTTATAAAATATTTTACTTATAGTTTTTACAAGTATATTTTGAAGTAAATTGAGGAAATGATTTGGGGAAAATCCGGAAGGAAGAACAAAAGAAAAGATTCTTTTATTTTAAATAAAATTGAAATTTTATTCCGCTTTTAAAAGTTTTAAAAGCGGAATAATTTATTTTTTAAACATCAAAGTCTTTTTTAATTTCTTTGATTGCTTCTTTTACCTGAATCTTTATGCTTTTAAAAGTTTCAATAATATCTTTTTTCTTTCCTTCGGCTTTTGTCCAGGCTTCTACTTGAAGAATTTCTTCAAAAGCAACATTAAGCCCCATCAAATCTAAGGTAGGTTTTATTTTATGCGCATAAGAATAGGCATATTTATGATCCTTTTTCTTGATTCCTTCTTTGATTTGCTTTAAATCTTCAGGAACTTCTGTAACAAATAATTTTAGAATTTCGTTTACAAATTCAGGGTCATTGTCTGAAAGCGCATATACTTTCGAAAGGTTGTACTTTAAAGCCATTATTTTACTTGTATTCTAAATAATTTTTTATCTTCTAAAAAGCCTTCTAAAACATCATTTGGTTTTACCGGCGCAACACCTGCCGGCGTTCCGGTAAAAATAATATCTCCAATTTTTAGTGTAAAAAACTGCGAAACATACGAAACTAATTCATCTATTTTCCACAACATAAAACTTGTATTTCCTTTTTGAACTGTTTCAGAATTATTTTTGAGCTCAAACGTAAGATTTTCTAACGAAACAAAATCACTTTTTGGTAAAAAATCTCCAATTACAGCAGAGCCGTCAAAAGATTTTGCTTTTTCCCAAGGCAGTCCTTTGGCTTTTAGTTTATCTTGTAAATCTCTGGCTGTAAAATCAATACCTACACTTATTTCGTCATAATACTTATGTGCAAATTTAGGCTCAATATATTTTCCTACCTTATTAATTTTCACAATTATTTCTAATTCGTGATGAACTTCTTCAGAAAATTCCGGAATTACAAACGGATGCTGCTTTAATAAAACTGCCGAATCCGGTTTCATAAAAACCACCGGTTCATCCGGACGTTCGTTTTTTAATTCCTCAATATGATTGGTATAATTTCTACCGATACAGATTATCTTCATTCTTTTAAAGGTGCTGAGATGCTAAGGTTCTAAGATTCTAAGGCATCAAGCTTAAAACTTAGAACCTTAGCATCTCAGAATCTTAGAGCCTTATTTCGTATTTAATTTTCTTAATTTAATTCCTGTCAAAACTTTTTTGGTATACAGAGGAAAATCTGCATTTTGAATCCAGCTGAAATATCCTGGTTCAGTTTCCAGAACTTTTTCAACTTTTGCTCCTTTATGTTTACCGAAAGTAAATATTTCTTCGTCGTCTTTATCAAAAGCAATCATTCCGGCAAAATCAGCGATTTTTTTACGTGTTGTAAACTCCGACAATGATTTCATGTCATTTTCCAATTCCGGATAACGATCTAACTGTGCTTTCAGGATTTCATACGTTGCCATTGTATCCGCCTCTGCCGAGTGTGCATTATCAAGACTTTTTCCGCAATAGAATTTTAAAGCAGCGCTCAAAGTACGTTCTTCCATTTTATGAAAAATGGTTTGAACATCTACCGAAACTTTGTTTTTCATATCAAAATCAACTCCGGCGCGTAAAAGTTCTTCTGCCAACAACGGAATATCAAATCGATCTGAATTAAACCCTCCTAAATCACTGTCTTTTATCATATTATGAATATGCGGAGCCAGTTCTGCAAACGTTGGTTCGTTTGCTACTTTTTCGTCAGTAATACCATGAACAGCTGTAGTTTGTGGAGGAATTGGAATTGTTGGATTAACCAGCCAGGTTTTACTTTCTTTATTTCCGTTTGGAAAAACCTTAAATATCGAAATTTCTACAATCCGATCTTTACCAATGTCAATTCCAGTTGTTTCAAGATCAAAAAAGCAGATTGGTTTGTTAAGTTTTAATTCCATTTTTAATTTTTATAAGATTACAAATGTAATTTTTTAAAGCCAAAGTTCCTGACCAAAATTCTATTTTTTTGACCTAAAAAAGCTTAATCACCTTATTTTAACTTTATTACTAATCTTCGTTACATCTTTTACAGAAACGAAAAAACCCGAAAAACTTTCTATTTTTTCGGGTTTTAAAATTTATTTATTATTTCGATTAGAAATCTCTGTCTACGTCAAAAGCTTCTAAATATTCTGCTACTCTTTTCACAAAACTTCCTCCTAATGCACCGTCTACAACTCTATGATCGTAAGAGTGCGACAAGAACATTTTTTGACGAATTCCGATGAAATCACCTTCCGGAGTTTCGATAACCGCAGGAACTTTACGAATTGCTCCAAGAGCTAAAATTCCAACCTGAGGCTGATTGATAATCGGCGTTCCAAAAACACTTCCAAAAGTACCAACGTTGGTTACAGTATAGGTTCCGCCTTGCGTATCGTCTGGTTTTAGTTTTCCTGCTTTTGCGCGGTTTCCTAAATCGTTAACCGCTTTTGCCATTCCGACAAGGTTTAACTGATCTGCATTTTTAATTACAGGAACAATTAAATTTCCGTTTGGTAAAGCCGCTGCCATTCCTAAGTTGATGTTTTTCTTTTTGATGATATATTCCCCATCAACAGAAATGTTCATTCCTGGGAAATCTTTTAAGGCTTTAGCAACCGCTTCCATCATAATTGGAGTGAAAGTTAGTTTTTCACCTTCTCTCTTTTCGAAAGCCGTTTTAACTTTATCTCTCCATTTTACAATGTTTGTTACGTCAACTTCAATAAATGACTGAACGTGAGCCGAAGTCTGCACAGAAGCTACCATGTAACCAGAAATCAGTTTACGCATTCTGTCCATTTCGATGATTTCGTCACCGCCATTTACAGAAACCGGAACTACCTGCTGACTTTTTTGAACTACCGGCTCTGGTGCCTGAACCGTTTTTGGCGCTTCAACTACAGTTTTTGGCGTTTCAGCCACAGCTTTTGGAGCTTCTTCAACTGTTTTTGGAGCCTGTACAATTCCAGCTTTGCGGTCTTCTATATATTTTAAAATATCATCTTTTGTTACTCGGCCATCTTTTCCTGAACCCTGAATATTATCTAATTCAGCAACAGAAACACCTTCTTCTTTTGCAATATTTTTTACTAAAGGCGAAAGGAATTTATCAGATCCAGAAAAATCTTGTGGAGCTGTAACTGTTTCTTTTACTGCTTCTATCGTTTTTTCAATTTCTACTGCTTCTACTGGCGCAGAAACCTCAGCAGCCGGAGTTGCTGCAGGCCCATCACCACCTTCTGTTTCGATAATTGCAATAGTCTGCCCTACCTGAACTAAATCATCTTTGCCAAATAATTGTTCAACTAAAATTCCTGATACTTCACTTGGTACTTCGCTGTCAACTTTATCAGTTGCAATTTCAAGTACAGCTTCATCAGCTTCAATTTTGTCTCCCACTTCTTTCAACCAGTTAGTAATAGTTGCTTCAGCGACGCTCTCTCCCATTTTAGGAAGCTTTAATTCAAATCTTGCCATATTATTATTCTAAAGGGTGATTTTGATTTTATGATTGCGAAATTACTGAAAATTTTAAATATAAATTACACTTAATATAATTTTTTACTCAATTTTCGTGATTTGCCCCCTGTCATTTCTTGAATTACTCCCAATAATAAAACCTGTCATTTTAGGTAAAATCTTAAAAGTAATGTTCTTATCTTTAAGAGTTTCTATGATATTGATACATTTTTTGAATGAAACATAGTGATTATCCAAAATGATCTCGGTCTTTTTACCCTGTAAAATCAGCGACGAATTTACCATTTTTTCTTTCTTGAAATCTAAAAAACGAACTTTATTTTCTAAAATCGACGCCAGTTTTTTAGCCAAATTCTCATTTTCAGAGTACAAAATATAACTTTCCGGCAATGGTTTTTCTTTTGGTTTTCCCTGAAACATTTTTATGAATGAAAAAAACAAAGTTCCGCATTGGATGAAAAAACTAAAAAATCTGGATTTCTTAAAATGTTTTTTATAAAAAAAGTTCATTGCATCCTGAAAACGTTTCATGTACAATTCGTCTTTTATTGTACTTTCTCCTTTATAATGTAAAACGGTGGTTTCGTGGAAATAATAATTTGTTTTTTTTAGCAGCAGTGCTCTGTAAGACAAATCAATATCATCTGCATACATAAAACAATCTTCGTCAAAACCATTTAATTTTTGATATAAATCTTTTTCTAAAAACATAAATGCTCCAACGAGAATTTCAACTTTTCCGGTTTGGTTTTTATTTAAATGCTGGGCATAATACCGATTAAAATGTTTTGATTTTGGAAATATCTTATATAATCCGAAAATTTTTGTGAATGCTACCCAAGGCGTTGGGATTCCGCGTTTACTTTCGGGAAGAAAATCTCCGGTTCCGTCAATTAATTTGCAGCCAATAATTCCAAGATTCTGTTTGTCTTCGGCGAAAGCCAAAATTTTAGCAAATGTATCTCCGGCAACAACAGTATCTGGATTTAGAATACAAATATATTTCCCCTGCGCTTGTACAACACCTATATTATTTCCTTTTGGGAAACCAAAATTTTCTTTGTTTTCAATCAATTTTACTTCCGGAAACCAAGTTTTCATCATCAAACAGCTGTCATCAGACGAATTATTGTCTATTACAATAATTTCGGCATCAAGACCTGCAATTGCTTCCTGAACACTTAAAACACATTGTTCCAGAAAGTAACGTACATTATAATTAAGAATGATAACCGATAACTGCATTGATTTTTTAAAAATTGATTTTGGGGAAAGTTAGAAATTTTCGGCCAAACCTAACCGCAACGACCAGTCGTTTTTACTAATTCCGTAATCGAGAACTAAATTACTATTGTTTTTCTTGTTCCATTTTATGCGTAATCCTGTTCCAAAAGCAGGATTCCATTTTTTAAACTGATAGGTATCTAACTTTGAAACCGACGAAATATTAGTAAAAAAAACAGCGCCCCAAAAACCGTTTCTGGAAATATCGGTTCTATATTCAGTTTCAAAATAAATCAGAGCGTTACTGCGAAATCTGTTTCGGGTAAATCCTCTTCCGGTTCTTCCTTCACGGTCCCAGCCTATACTTGGTAAATCTAAATAATGTGGTTTTCCTCCAAAAGTTGACCAGTAAAAAGCTCTGTATGCTAAAACACGATGTTTATATTTACTGAAAGAATGATATTTACGGGCGTCAAAATAAATTGATTTCCATTTTTGATCTTCTACCCCGCTGGTATTTATCCTATAATCTGCTTCGACATACAAACCTTGTTCCGGATTTACATTGTTTTCCCTTGAATCATAAAGTCCCTGAATGGCAATTCCTAAAGAACTTTCGTCTGAGAAATCTCCATTCATATATTTAACATAATCTGTTTCATCATCGATATACGAATCTTCAGAAATATTCTGGTAATTATCAAACAAGAAACCAAGTCCGAGTCGAAAATTACCAATAACTCTTCGGGTTGC
This sequence comes from Flavobacterium sp., assembly GCF_039595935.1. Taxonomy (NCBI): domain Bacteria; kingdom Pseudomonadati; phylum Bacteroidota; class Flavobacteriia; order Flavobacteriales; family Flavobacteriaceae; genus Flavobacterium; species Flavobacterium sp. The sequence continues at coordinate 1,541,832 of NZ_JBCNKR010000004.1, forward strand.
AAATTGATAAAACCGCCATTGTTGATAATCTAAAGTCGACATTTTCTCATCGGTATTATGTCCGCCCAAACCATACGTATCCTGCGGGTAAATCATAAAACGATAATCTCCTATAAAATTCCAGTTGTTATCTTTTGTATATATATAGGTCTGGATTGGAAATACATATTGTTTGGTAAAACTAAAATAAGGTGAAAATGAAATCTGCGACATTTTAGTAGTATTGCTGTCGCCGAGATAAAATGTAGTTAAAAACGAAACGACTAATCCCGCATTTTTATTGGCATCAATAGGCACAGGAAGCAAAGAGAATGCTATTTTTTTGTCCTGATTTTTTCTAACTGAATCATTTTTATGAAAGAGTTTATATAAAACGTCTAAAATATCTTTGTTGTTTGAAATAGAATCGGTTTGACAATGACAAAACTGAATTTGAAAAAAGAAAAATAACCCCAGTAGAATTTTTACATTTTTCATAAGCTAACTTTTTCATAAACAAATTATTACAAATTTAAAATTTTATTCAGACAGTTAGTTTATTAAAACAATAAAAAGAATATTCTATTTTTGAGCTGCACTAAAAAACTTGTTATGAAAGTTAAAACCTTACTTATATCTTGTTTATTTATTTCTGCGTTAATAGTATGTTTCGCTTTCGCGGAAGGCAATTCGAGTTCAAAAATCAATTTGGTAAAAACGGCAACCTGGTATATTGCCGGCCCAGCGAAGGAAAATCAGGAAACAATTAATAGAATCAGAAAAGAAAAAGGTATTGTAAAAGTTACGGCAAATGAGAATCCTATCGGAGAAATTGAGCTGAATGTGATGATTACCGAATCTGGTTCGAATGACGGAAAGGCAACAAATTTATCTGATTCTAAATACCTCAGCATTACATATAAATCTTCACATTTAATAAAAATACAAGCTCGCGAAGGAAACGCGGAAGGAACTGGCTGTGTTCACGGCGGTTCGCACCCAAGAGTTGATTTACCTATTTCTGAAAAATTTACTACTGTAAAAATTCCATGGACAGATTTTAAACAAGATGGAAACCCAAATGGAAAATCTTTGAATATTCACAATCTGTGTAAACTTAATTTTGTGAATTATAATCCGGTTTCGGGAGCGGTTTTGGAGATAAAATCTGTGGTGATTGATTAGTGTTTTTTTTAACGCAAAGGGCGCGAAGGGTTTTCGCAGTCGCAATGATTTTTAATTGGTAAGTTTCATAAACTATAAAGTCCGCAAAGCTTAATATTAAGAAAGCTTTGCGAACTTTGTGGTTATTTTTTTTCAGCCACAGATTAAAAGGATTAAACAGATTAAACCTTTGCCCCCTTTGCGAAAACCCTTAGCGCCCTTTGCGGTTAAATTTTTCAGCCACAGATTAAAGGATTAAACAGATTAAATCTTTGTGTCCTTTGCGAAAACCCTTCGCGCCCTTTGCAGTTAAACATTTCTACAAATGCAATTGGATTTTAAATTTATTGAAGATTTTCATTACGTACAGCATTATAATCGAAAATACTAACGCCCAGATAATTCCGGGAACGCCTACTCTAAAATAACCCGGAATAATATGCAGATTAACAACCTTGCAGAAATAATAAATAACGCCCGGCAAAATATAAATCAATAACGGATTTGCTGCGGCGGGCATAAAAAACTCACTCCATTTGGTTTGTTTTTTTACTTCCATCAACCAATATAAAAAGTAAAATAAAACCGTACAAAGTCCGGCAGAAATCATGGTCCAGGCCGGAGTTCCCTGTATTTTTGAGATTCCGTAAAATTGTCGCAGAAAAAATCCAACGGAGAAAAATAATGCTATAAATACAATTACAGGCCAATTGATTTTATTTTCGATTTTTCGGTCAAAAAATAATAACGAAATTATTATTCCGGCTGTGACCAATGCTGCATGTGTTAAATGTCCGGCAATAAAACCGAGCCATTCCGGTAAAACTAAACCTTTAGTCAAATTTGCAGAGTTTAAAGCGACACAGATTACCAGAAAAACAATCATTGCCCACAGTCTACCCGAAACCAGCCAGTAATAAATTACCGAAATAAGATATGCCCAGCCTATTAAGCCCAGAATTCCCCACCATTTTGGCGTGATTCCTACTTTACCGGTTTCTTCCTGAACGTATAAAAAGTACAGGGCAATTAAAACCAGTATTCCGCCATATTGAAGAATATATTTTAACCAAACTGAAAAATCTTTTGGATATTTATTCCAAATAGGAATGGGCATTGAATACGCCAAAAGTCCCCAAAAAGCAGGTTCAATAATCATTTTTGAAGCGTCAAAACCATATTCGGCATTTACCATATAAACCCCTATAATGATTAAGGCCAAAGCTCGTTTTAAAGTATGCGTCCAGATTACTTTTGGACTGTCGCCTTTTATTAATCTGGCATTAAAAGCAAACGGAACCGACATTCCGACTATGAAAAGAAAGGCAGGAAAAACTAAATCTACAAAAGTCATGGCATCGGCATCTGCCGGCATGTGTTTCATCCATTGCGGTACATTTTGAATGCTTGCTAACTCATTTACAAATATCATTACAAAAATGGTAATTCCACGTAAAGCATCAATCGAAATAATCCTTTGATTGTATAAATTCTCCTTTATTTTCATAAAATTTTACTTTTTATTCAAATATAACATAATTATAAAATGCCGGTTACATTGTTACATAAATTTCTTTTAAATATTCTTTTGAGGGTAAACAAAAACAATATCTATTTTTTATTTTTGCAGAATGTTTTCATTCTTTAAATCAAAACCTTTTCTAAAAGATCTTTTAGCGGGCGACTTTGTCGACATTCATTCTCATTTACTTCCGGGAATTGATGACGGTGCGAGGAACATTAAAAAAACCATAAAACTGGCTAAAGCTTTTGAGGAATTGGGAATTTCTCAATTTGTTACCACTCCGCATATCAGCCATTATGTCTGGAATAATTCTGAAGAAGATATTGTAAACAAATTAAACGAAACTCAGGTTTTATTAAAAGAAGAAAATATTACTATTCCGTTTAAAGCTGCATCTGAATATTTTATGGATGACTGGTTTGTGAATCATCTTAAAACGGGAAAACTTTTGACTCTTAAGGATAATTATATTTTAGTTGAAATCTCGTATTTGAGCGCTCCTTTAAATTTATATAAAATCATTTTTGATATTCAGCTTGCGGGTTATGTTCCGGTTTTGGCACATCCTGAAAGGTATTTATATTATCATAAAAACTTTGCTGAATATGAAAAATTAAAAAAAGCGGGCTGTTTGTTTCAACTGAATTTATTGGCTGTTATGGGATATTATGGCAGCGAAATCACAAAAACTGCTGAGCTTTTATTAAAAAAAGGGATGTATGATTTTTCAGGAACTGATGTACATCACGGCAAACATATCGAATCTTTACATGAAAAAATCAAAATAGATTCTGCTGAAAATTTAAAAGAGGTTATTGCTAATAATCAGTTTTTTAGATTTTAAACTAATAGGCGTTTTCTTCACCTTTTAAAACGTTTATTATAGTGCGCACTATAATTTTTATATCCAGAAGCAGACTCCAGTTTTCGATGTACCAAATATCGTATTCTACTCTGTTCTCCATATCGATGAGTTCTTTGGTTTCTCCTCTAAAGCCATTTACCTGCGCCCAGCCTGTTATTCCGGGTTTTGCAAATTGCCGAACTAAATAATTGTTGATTAATTCGCTGTATTCTTTAGCAAGATTAACCATGTGAGGTCTTGGCCCCACTACAGACATGTCTCCCCAAAAAACATTAAAAAACTGCGGCAGTTCGTCTATGCTGGTTTTTCGGATGAAAGCACCAAATTTTGTGATACGGCTGTCTCCTTTTCCTGCCTGTTTATTGTCTGCCAGATCGTTTATATACATGCTTCTGAATTTTAAGCAGGTAAAAGAGCGGTTATCGCGCCCTGATCGTTTTTGTTTAAAGAAAACCGGCCCAGGCGATTCTAATTTTATAATGAGCATGACTACCGGAAACAGCCACGGAAATATGAGCAAAATAACCAATGCCGAAAAACAAACATCGAATGCTTTCTTTATTAATTTATTAACCGCAAATTCCAACGGTTCTCTGCGAAGCATTAAAACGGGCGTATTTTCATAAAAAGTAATTTCGACTTTATTTGATTTTGTATACAATTGAAAATCAGGAATAAATTTAATCCTGATCATGTTTTGCTCACAAATTTTAATGAGTTTATTTATTACTTCGATTTTATCTATATGAAGTGCAACGTACATTTCGTCTACATTTTCTTTTAAGATAAAATCTTCGATGGCATCGAAATTTCCTAATATATTGTCTGAGACTGTAGTTTCTGTTTTATCATCAAAAAAGCCCAGAAATTTGTAACCATAGGTTAAATCTTTGGCGAGGATTTTCTGCATTCTCTCTCCTGTTTCGTTTGCTCCTACAATAATGATTTTCTTGAAATTATATCCTTTTGATCTTATTTCTTTTAAAAGCTTCATTGAAATATATCTGGAGATCAACAGAATTCCGAAAAAGAAAATGTAGAAATATAAAAGCCTTAATCTTGAAATATCTGTGAATTTTAAGAAAACAACAAAAATTGCGATCAGGAAAGCATGCATTACCAATTTCCGAATGGTTCTCGAAAGGATCGATTCGATACGTTCAATTCGAATCATTCGATAGGAATCTTTGTTTAAAAGTAATCCTATCCAAATTAAATTAGCCAGCAGTGAAACTGTTTTTTCTTCCTTGATCCAAAGTCCGTCAAGGTTTCCAAATCTGGCTAAAAAAGACAAAACAATAGCTGAATTTAGCAAAATAACATCCCAGCATACAAACAAAAGTTTGAAATATCGGGACATTCTAAAACGTGATAATTCTTCTAAAATTTTCATATTTACTTGCTAAATCTGGCTCTTAAAATTTCAATTGCAAAATAACGTTTTAATTATATTAATAATCTTATTTTTTTTAGTGTATTCTTTAAAAATTTACCTTTATATTAATCCCAATTTAAAAGGCAGATCATGCGCGGATTTATTTTATTCTTTTTTATAACTGTTTTTTCAGCTTACTCTCAAAAACTCAAACCAGAGTATTCTGTAAAATTAAGCGATTCTATTAAAGAAACTTCCGGTTTAACTGCTTTCAATAATTTGTTATGGACACACAATGATGATCATGACAAAACTATTTACGGTCTGGATTCTTTGGGAAAAATTAAAAAGAAAATTATTCTTGAAAATGTTGTAAATCATGACTGGGAAGAGATTTCGCAGGATAGTTCGTTTTTATATATTGGTGATTTTGGAAATAATTACAGCGGAAACAGACAGGATTTGAATATTCTGAAAATAGAAAAAAAATCATTTTTAGAACAACATCCGGTTATCGAAAAAATATCTTTTCAATATGCTGATCAAACTGATTTTTCAGCACAAAATCACAATTCGACCGATTTTGATTGTGAAGCTTTTATTGTTTCTAAAGACAGTATTTATTTGTTTACCAAACAATGGAAATCGTCTAAAACGGATATTTATGTTTTACCTAATGTTCCCGGAAATCATATTGCTAAATTTAAAAATACATTAAACACTCAGGGCTTAGTGACGGGCGCCGCTTTTGTAGAAGAAAAGAAAATTATTGTTCTCTGTGGCTATTCTAAAACCGGAAAATCGTTTCTTTATCTTTTATATGATTTTAAAAATGATGATTTTTTATCCGGAAATAAACAGCGAATTGGTCTCAAACTTCCCTTCCATCAAATTGAAGGAATTGCGACAAAAGACGGTCTTCATTATTTTATTACGAATGAATCTTTGGTTCGGAAACCTATTATAAATAATCCTCAGCAAATTCATTATTTAGATTTGAGTTCTTTTCTGAGTTCCTATTTTCATAAATAAAGATTTTGCGGAATTTGATTTCTTATTTAAATCAAATTCCGCAAAAAACTTATTTATTTTATTTTAGATAATAAATTAAAAGAAGGTATCCCAAACTTCACCGGCGAATAATTTCCCAAATTTGGTTACAGCACTTATCGATTCTTTAGTGTTATCCGGGTAAATCGCTTTCATTGTCTGAAGCTGTTTCATGAAATCTCCTATCGCAATTTTCAGGATTCCTTTTCCCATTACTTTGCTTTTATTTTCATCTTCATACACGGTTATATAAAGTGTTGTTGTATCTGACCAAATATCAAAACCTTTATCGTCTCGTATGTCTTTAAAACCGTAGAAATAATAGGCAGGTCCTTCATACGTTTTAAGCTGCATGCTATACTTCATTAGTTTTGTTTTGGTGTCATTTTCATCTTTTACAAATAAATTAAAAATCCCATTGGTAATAGTAATTGGATGTTTTGAAAGCGCCGGACAATGAACGGTACCAATCATACCAGCTCTGTGATTGCTGTCTATCGAAAAAGCTTCAACATCCTGCGATTGAATGGTTAAAGTGAATTCGAATGGTGAATTATTGCTTTCTCCTTCGTCATATCCTCTTCTGAAATCTTCTTTTTCGTTCAGTGAAATAAAACCTCGCATTGTTTCGGTAAAGGAAACACCAACTTCGTATTCCTTTAAAGGTGATTCAGTTACGGTTTTAAAATCATAATTCAGTGTTTTTTGATTTTCTTCTATAATGATTTTTGAATTTCTTTCTGCTAAAGCTGAAATCGTCAACAGCGGATTTGTCCCTAACGGACGCGGGATTATGGATCCATCCATTACATACAATCCCTGATGTAAATCATTTTTACTTGTATTGGTGTAAACCTGACCACAGTGGTTGGTAACGCTTGTTGCGGGATCATCGCCCATTGCACAGCCACCTAATGGATGAACGGTTACCATATCATAATTGGTTAGTTTATTCCATTGCGGATTGGGTACGTAAGTTCCGCCCAATGCTTTTGTGGCTTCTTTAAGTTTGCCGTTTACTTTTTGAAAAATCTTTTGCTTTCCTACATCCGGCCAATTTATTTCGAGTCTGTTATTTTCTAACTGCATTGAACCATCTCCGTCGTCATGTGTCATTACTAGATAGACTTGTGTATTATTTAGCGAACCAAAATATGGTCCTCTGAAAATACTTGTGGCTTCTCTTTTTTGTTCGTTTACCCAATCCTGCCAGTTTTCATCGGTATGGTTTACAAAAAATTTAGAAATTGAGGTAAAAGCTCCGGTAAGTAAAGGCGATATAGCACCTGGTATGCTTCCTTCTTCGAGTGTCATTCCTTCGTCGAGAATGTCTCTTTCGCGCATGTCGATTATGGAAGTAATACAAGGGCCAACTGGTTCTTTTTCTTTATCATCAAAAAATTTCCCTAAACCAATACCGTTCATTTTGACATCATTATTGTAACCAAAACCCAGCACATCGCCATTGCCTGTAAAATGTTTTCCGAGTGCTGTTGATACACTCAAACCTTTTTCGCGCGAGCGTAATAAGATTTCGGTACTTCCTAAAGAGCCTGCGGATATAATTACATTATCAGCAGTTATGCATAATGGCGGTGCATCAAATTTTTCACGTCCAACATGGTACGAGTCAAAATATACCAGCCATTTATTGTCTTTTCGTTCTACATACTGCACGCCTGTTTCACAGAATATTTCGGCTCCATGATTAACCGCATCCGGGAGGTAATTCATTGTAAGCATGTTTTTTGCAGAATGATTACAACCCGTTACGCAATCGCCGCAGTTGTTGCATTTTTTTTGTTTTACACCTACATGATTTTCTTTATCATCATATTCGAAATTCACGTTAATATCCAGATATCTGAATTTTTCGTTCATTGCCGCCGCAGAAACTTTCATCCCTTTTGTTTTGGCAAGTTCAGGAAAACCTGGTGTATTTTCAGGATAAGGAGAAGGTTTGAGCATTTGTCTTGCTTTTTGAAATCCTTCTCTAAGAGATTCCATATCATTTCTAATCGCTGCAGGCCATCTTAAATCATCAAAAACACGAGATTCTGGCTCTATCGAAACATTGGCATTTACATTTGAAGTTCCGCCCAAAGCACAGCCTTTAAAAACACTTATTTCCCTGCCCATGTAAAATTCATACAAGCCGTTTTTACTGCCTATATGTTTAGTATCGGTATTGACTTGCATTTCTTTTACTGCATCATCTAAATCTTCCGGATATTCGCCGGGCTGAAATTCTTTTCCTTTTTCTAAAAGACATACCTGAATTCCAGCACGTGACAGGCGCGATGCCGCAATACTCCCGCCATAACCGGAACCGATAATAATAAAGGGATAATGCGATTTAATTGACGTAATTGGTTTTGATAGACGTTTCATGTTTTGTTATTTTTTAATGATGATTGGTGGTTCTATTAAAAAAACTTCAGGAGAATCTTCTGAAGTAAACTTAATATCTTCTCCTGTTTCGTCTTGCTTCCATTGACTAACGACTTTTTTTATTCCAACCGGATAAATCGTAAGATCGCCATCACTGTTAATGTGCATTCTGAGGAAATTTTTATAATGTTCATATGAAAATGATGAAGAAGCTTCTGTAATATGTATGTTAAAAAAGTAACCGCTTACAAATAGATATATTCCCATAAACAGTCCGTTTAAAAGTGCGCTTACCAACACGCAGTATGCCAGAACAATTGCAATTTTACAAGGTTCGTTTATTTCAAAAGAAGGATTGTAAAAGAAAGACTGAGCGATATATGTCGAAAAAAAGATGGCCAGCAAATGGAACTGCCCATGAAAAAAGCCCCATAAATAAAACCATTTTGTGCGTGCCGTATCGGTAAAAAAGGTAAAACCAATTAATACCAACAGCGACATAAAAAGCAGTATTGGATTGTAAATTATGTCGTCAAAAAGTTCACTTATATAAGTAATAAAACCTGAGAAAAATGACTCACCAAATGTGTTACTGCCAATATCACCCGCTGCGACTATATTCCATAAAAAAGCTAATGCCAGAAATCCCATAAGAAGGCAGAAGAACTTATTGAAATAAGGAAAAATGAGATTTAAAAAAATCAGTTTTTTAGAAAGTTTTCTGGAAGGAAAAGTCATTTCGAGATTTGGATATGATTTTAGTGTGGATTTCATAAAAACGTAATCTTCGCTTAATTTATCCAATGATTTAGGCAGCATGTGAGTTGTATGCATAAAAGCGCCGCCGCCGCCCGCAGTAAATAAATGATTGCATTCGGTTTTATTTTCTCCGTCTCCCATTAAACGTTCTTCTGAGTAACGTGAATAGTGATGAAGATCGCCTGTAAGGGTTGCTGCAATTTTAAATGTCTTGCCTATTTTTTTATACGAGTCAGCTGTAATATATAATTCTTCAAAATATTTCAGACGTTTATAAGTTTCGTCATTGCATTTTACCTGCTTATAAACCCAGCTAGGTTCTGCCGTGCATAAAATAACTTTGCTGTCTGGCGGCATACTTTCTTTTGCTACTTTTTCAAAGTAAAGTTTCTGCTGCTCATCGATATCTGCATTGAGCTGTATATCTATTCCCCATAACCAATAATTATGAGGCAGTTTAATGGCAAAATAGCTTCTCTTTTGTCGCGTAATCCAATTTCCCAACCAACGCACCTGACCAAAAAGCTTCATAAAATTGGTTAATCCATCGTACCAGTCATGATTTCCAGGAATGGCATACATTACAGGTCTTTCATTTTCCGGTGGTCTATCTTGACCTTGCGGAATAACATGTGCGGCGCTAAACGGAATTTTAAATCGGTTTGTGTAATCCTCCATTCCGGGTGTTGGGTAAACCTGATCTCCGCCTAATATTAACAGATTTCCGGATTTTAGCAATTCGCTTCCTTCTTCTTTAAGAGTTTCTACTCGCTTCTGTTTTTCATCCGTTTTTCTGTCAGGCGTTAATTCATAACTTGGCTGCAGTTTTAAAGATAAATCTTTTGCGGCGAGAGAAGCAACAGTATAAGTTGGGTTAAATCCGTCACCTGTATCCGAAATATAATCAAGCCATATTTCATCTAAAGGCGTTTTGGTTCCGTCGGCATTTTCTTTTACAGAATGATCGTAGAATTTGTGTTCCGGATCCAGAGCCGCTTCTAGTTCTCGTTTGTCGGCATAGTTTGCAAAAGTCCCCGAAATAATGGTTCTCAAAGCAGTCGATGCCAAAATAGAAGGCTGATACCAGTTAACCATCTTGGGCTGAATGTATTTTTTTTGTAAACTCATATCTGTAATTATAAAGTAGGTTTTTGATACACTTTTTTGAGTACTCTAAATTTTTCTTTCTGCTTTTTCAGCCAGCTGCTGCTACTGCTTATATGGATGAAAGGAATATTTTTTATACGGCTCCAGGCGCGCTGTTTTAATATAAATGCAATTGGTTTTGGAATTTTATCACTGCTAATGGTGCAAAATGCTTTTTTAAATTCCATACCTAACAATAAATCGTATTGACTGATTAAATCGAGCTCGCATTGTAAATGAAAAACCTCATCTTCAAAAACAAAACTGCTTCCATAAACTAAAACTCTCTCCTGATGATTAAGGGTAACCTGATTATTGTAGGTTGAGATTCTGTAAATACTGTTATTAAATGCTAATGAACAATAGGCTCGCAAAACCAGTTCATCATCTATTAACCTGAAATTGAAATGAATGTTTAGCGAAAAGTCAGCTGGTTTATTTTTCCAATTTAGGGTTCCGGAAAAGAGCGATCTAAAGTTGAATGAAATTCCGGGTTCTTTCATCAAAGAAGCCTTGTAATCAGGACTTACTCCATTTAAAGGTTTATTTTGCAGATAATATTTGGCATCGGCATAACCGCGATTGATTAATTCATCTACATTAATTTTATAAAACATTAAATCCGGATCTAATGGCAGCGGAAACTCTGGTTTTATTACATGCAGAGTAATTTTTTCTTTCTCTTTTTTACTATTGGCCGTTTCCAATTGTTCTAACTCGAGAAGCAAACCGCCGTTTGCACTTATTTCGATCATATGGACATATTGGTTAAAGGATCCGTTTAAAAATTCATGCGAATTTCCTATCGCCCACACTAACCAAATTTCATTCGGATTTCGTTTTATGGCTTCATTTATATTGGCGTCTTTAATCCATACTGCATCGGTATACCAGTCTCCCTTAATTTTTACAGCCGGCATAAAAATAGGCAGTGACATTCCTGCTATTAAATGTTCAAGGGTTACTTTTTGACTAGAAAGGGCTTCAATTGTTTTTTTTGAAAAATTACAGACATTAAAAGTGGCATCGATTGAAGCATTTGCATTCATCTTTTTAATATCTATTCCCAACGTTGGAAACACTTTATTAAGAATTCCATCTGCATCGCCTATTGCATTAAAAGTGCTTTTTGAGAAATAATTTTTGAAAGGAAGTAAAGATGAAAAATTCATAACATTTACTTTTCGCCAGCGCATAGCCATATCTTTGGGAGTAATATCCGAACATATCATAGCTGTGTTAAAAATTCCGCCGGAAGTACCGTCAAAATGATTAAATTTTAATCCCTCTTCTTCCAATGCATTTATAACGCCGGCCTGATACGAAAGACGAGCACCGCCGCCTGCGAGTATCAGAGAACGTTTTATTCCGTCTGAATTTATGCCTGTTATGCCGTTCTTACTTAATGTCATTTTGTGCAATAAGTTTGAGTGAATAAAAATAAATTACCAATACTCCTATTAATTCAAAACCCAAAAAGAAATACATTAATAAGCTTGGAGAACCATCCATTACTATAGAAGTAATTCTTGCCAGCACGCCTGCACTCATCGTAAAGATGAAAAATGTGTTGAATTTCTTTTCGCTGAAAATATCTTTTACAAACAATATTGAGAATATGCCAAATCCTAATTCAATTGCTCTTAAAAACCGATATTGACTTATCATGTTTATTCTTTGAAAATCAGGTAACGAGTGTACATCAAAGTCAAAGAGTAAACGATAATCAAAACCCGGATTAATAAAAGCGCCCCAAAAGCCCGCTATAATTACCAATCCTATATAGGTGTAATAAAAAAAGTAATTAGCTGACCGCATGTTCTTTTGCTATTTTTAGATAATAAAAAAACAATATCCCCGACAGTAAATCAAATACGGCAACTCCGGCAGCCAGAGGCACAAAAACGCCTTTATATATTCCGACAAAAACCGCCGCAGAGGCTCCTAATTTTTGAAATCCTGACCAAATTACCGCTACTCGGTTTTCATTTTCATTATATAAAACATGAACCATCATTCCTCCAAAAAGAAACATAAACATGCCAATGGTCGCAAATAATTGTTTGGATGCCGTATCAATAGGCGCACCTACAAAATTTAACACAAAAGCCGGCACTATAATCTGTATAAGACCAGATAAGAGTGTGGTTAAGGAAATCAAAAGAAGAATAACTCGTATGACTTTTTTCATAGGGCAGTATTTTGATTATTTATATCTGAGAATAAGCTAGGCTCTGCGTGCTTTGGCAATGAAAAAATACATTGTTACGGCCCACATTATGGTGAGTATATAAAAACGGACATCATTGTAAAACATCCAGTCTTTTAGTAATTGCTGGAGTACAGTCATATCTGTTACGCCCGCTTTGAACTGATCGTTTATATCTTCAATAAACTTTTGCTGTACTATTACCGGAATGAGCAAACCCGGAATCCATAATAATGGCACCCATCTTAGTTTTCCTTTCCATTCTGTTATCAGCATGATTACCAAACAGAAAGACATAATGGGAATGGTTACAAAAAAATACTTGGTTGCTGTTTCTGTCTGCGGAATTATGGCATCGTAATAATTCGAAATATTCAACGTAGACGGATAATGCGGAAACCAAAAGAAATGTAATGTCCAGAACATCCCAAGATATACTGATGAACAAAAAAAGATGTAAGCGTTATTAAGGTCGATTAATATCTGTTTTATTTTCATGATGCTGTTTTTTTTAGGTTAGAAAACTTAAATTTTAAATTTTTGATAATCTGTAAATGATGGTGCCGGAAGCCAGTCTTCATTTAATTTGAGATCAAAGACGCTTTCAAAACCTTCGGGTGTTACTTTTTCGGGCTGTTTTTCATACGTCATAAACCAACATTCAAAGTGATCGTCAAGTATGCCATTTGCTTCGGGCATATACATGGTAAAAAAGGGTTTGCTTTCTATTTTCAGGTCTTTTAAAAATTTAGTTCGGGGATGGTCTCCAATAAACAATCGGCCTGTTGCACTTTTCCCGAATTTAATTCCGGCTTTGGTTTTAAAATGTATGTAAGATGCCATGAGCATGTTACGAAAATGACTGTAGTTGGTTGCTCCAATATTTATTGGAAAATTTGTTTTTTTCGGTTTGTCTATTTCAATCCTAAAAGCAAACTGATCGTCTTTTTCGTATTGAGCGCTTACCTGATTTTCTGTTATTATAAAATCAAGACTGGCTTTATGTTTTGGCATTCCCCAAATTCCTTTTCCTCCTTTAACTGATATTTCAGAACTCACAGGCAGGTCTAAAATAAATTGTCCTGTTTTGTATGTTTTCATTAGTACGGCCGGAAGAAATGCCGGAGCGGGTTTGCTTCCCTTCGTTACCGCAAGTGCTAAACTGTATTCTATATATTTGCCAATAGAAGTGTGGCGGTAATCTATTACTGTAACCATAAAAACGGCTTTACCTCCAAAGGCTTTTACAGGATGGAGTTCATTACCGGGCAGTAAAGCTTTTGCTTTTTCGTAATCACATAAAAAACCGGCCATAAGTGCAGGCGATTTTTCGGCATTCACAGGCAGTTTAAAAGTAATGCCGTCAACCATGGCAAAGCGGCCTTCATAATTTTTAATCCGTTTAGGTAGTGACATAGGGTAGAATTTTAATAGTTATTTTAATTACCAACTTCAATTATTCAGTTCTTCTATCATGACTGGAAAAATATCTTTATGTGCATTTTTACCCAGAAAAATATCTAAGTGGCTATACGTTTCATATACATGAAGTTTGTGATAGTCCGGTTTTATTTTATTGAAATAGTTAAAGGAATCTTCCTGACTTTTGCTTTTGAAACATTTATTGAGTCTGCCTGCAAAAAATACAAAGCGGGCATTTGTCTCCGGATTTGCATCGGCATAACGTTTTTTGCCATCAACAGAAACCAGCGAACCATAATGAACCCCTTTTCTTATGTGCCTGAAAAAATGAACCGGAACGGGACCAAATTCATATCGTATCCATTCTTTGGTTTCATCGCTCAGGTTTTCCAGTTCCCATAAAGCCGGAAATCCGGAACCATAAACAAAACTCACAAATTTTCCTACCGTGGTATCTTTCTCAAAATGGGTAGCAAGCACTAAGGCTTTAAAAAATTTAGAGCGAAAATCAGGTGCTTTATTTCCCCAGGCGGGATTAAGATAATTTGTTATTGTACCAGCCATTTCAAGAATTACATCAAGTTTTACACGCGACCACGAAGGCACAACAGGATGAAGCGAAACGGCATTGGTAACAATGGTTGTAACCTGAGGAACTAAACCCAAAACAGCCGAAATCATAAAACTTGTCGATCCCTGACAATGAATAATGGCTTTACAGTTTTTTGAATTGCTGATTTCACATACTTTTTGAACCGCTGCCGGATGATCATTTTTAGCTACAATATCTAAATCCCATTTATTGGCAGGCAGTTCTGTACTGGCGCGCCAATTTTCAAGAAATACATCATAACCGGCTTCAGCAAGCATATCCAATAAATTGATTTCATTGGGCGGATTAAAAATGTTGGCACGAACTCCTGCCCCATGTACCAAAAGTACCGGGCCGCGGTGTTTAGAACCTTCATGTTTTAATCTCCACAAATTACAGTCGAAACCATCAAGGGCTTTAAAAGGAATAATATCAAAAGTATGATTTGGCATATGGCAAAAATTGAACTGTTATTATCTATTGTTTTTCATAAACTGTTTTATGTAATTCTGTTACAAGCTTTTATTGGCTTCAAGAAATTTATTGATTAATGCAATTACAGATACTATACTGCCGCCCATTACAGCAACTCTGTCGTAGCTGTCTTTATTTAAATACATTAACAGAAGCAATGCACTGATAGCAACAATTAAAATTGGAAATTTCAATTTGCTGAATGTGCCGTTCTTGCTTTCGTCTTTAAATTCTTTTATAAAGTCCTGATCGCGTTTAATTTTGGATAAAATGAATACTCTAAAACTCAAACTCATAATTTTAAGTCTCCCCGTTAATTGGTGACAATCGATTATTCCTCTTTCCATAAGATTGATCAGGATATCTTTGTTTTTATAGTTTACAAAATGGTCTTGGGCAAAATCAAAAAGAACATTGCGGGTTTCATCCTCTTTGGGTAAAGATTCCCATACTTTTTCATATTCATCCGCAAATTTCTGATTGTTGTAATTCAGTATAAAGTCCATTCTTAAGGCCGGTGATATTTCATCATTACTGTCTTTATCAAAAACTTCATTGATTGTTATGTCGCGGTCTGTGCATTTGGTTTGATCTACAGCTGTTTTCTTATTGGGTTTTTCAATCAGTTCTTTAATATCATTGTCATTCACCATCGGAATAAAAATGTGATCGTTTTCTAACGGCTCTTTTCTACACGGAAAATATTTCTCATAACCAGCCTGCATCAAATCATAAAAGAAGAAACGGTTGCTGTAAAAGTTTAGTAAATAATAGATGAGAATAGTGAGAAAAAAGAGCCCGATAAACAATGACGAAACAATCAAACTGAAATTATACCAGTTCTCACTTTGCAGAATTGCCTTAGAGTTTAGATAGTATTTGCCGTTAAGAGAATTAAATGTGAAATTTTTAATTTCAAACATAGCCGGACGATCTAAAAATCTAAGGTTGGCTTTTTGAATTACATCGTCTTTGCAATTAGGCAATAAAAATGGGGCTTTACCTTCTGCATTACAATTGCAGCTGTAAGCGTTTATAATTTGCTTATTAAAATCTTTATTTTGTTCACTTATTTGATTCGAAGAACAATAATAACGGGCAAAGTCATTTAATTCGTTAACATAAAAAGCACTGATCAATACAAACGGAAACACAGCAAAATGATACAATAATCTTGCTGTTAAAAATCGTGTATAATCTTTTCTTTTTACTCCTTCATTTAAACTTTTAAAGGATTTTAAATCGTCATTTTCTCTTTCTCTCCAGCCTCTGTAATAAAAAATTAGTCTGACATGAGTAATAAAAAGAGCTATGATCGCAAAATATAAATTGCAATAAGAAAACAAAATCAAAGGCAGACAAATACCAAAAACAAATGAAAACAGTAACAGTTTTACAAGCTCTTTTACAGGATCTGAAGTGCGGATATTTAGTGTTATTAAGTTAATGAGCACCAAATTAACCCCGACCAATAAACAGAAAACAAATGCTATTGAAGGAGAAGATATTAAAGACAATACAACAGTCAATAGTATTGCTGCAGAATTGACTATCAATAAACGTTTATATTGAAATGCTCGTGTATTATCCGGAAAAAGATGATAAAAATGATGGTTTGAAAACAGACTGAGACGGCCAGAGTAAAAAAGAGCTGAATAAACAGATGTAATTACCAATATGAAAAAGCCGTAAAAAAGAGAAATTAAGAATCCGTTACTAAAAGTAAACATTGATAAACGATTGAGATGAGATAAATCGCGGGTTCCTAAAATGTATATAGGAGAATCAACTTTGATGCTTAGTTTTTTTGCATATATCTGATAAGCTGTTCCCTGATACTCTATTTCAAAAGATTTCTTATCAACGCCAGATAACAAACTTATCAGATCGAGGTTTCTTTTTGATCCGTTTCGTAAATTTTGATACAAGTTTTTTTCGGGATCATTCTGCATCAATACCTCTCCATTTCGATCTATGAGCATATAACCTGTTCCAGGAGGCAGGTTTATTTCTTCGGAAAAGTATTGTCTAAAAGCGATTCCTTTATTAATCCCTTTTGAATTTGATTTTTTTTCGGCGTATATCCATTGGTATCTGTTATTTTCTCTGGAAAATACAGCCGTAAGCAAATTATCTATTTTTTGATTATTTAATTTATTCTGCTTTAGTATCTGAAAATACATTCTATCCGAATATTTTCTGCGTATATCAGGAACCGTGGTGCTTAAATCTGTTGTTATCAATCCCTTTTCGTCCATACGGAAATAACTGTCTAAATGATCGAACAACTTCGAACTTTCCTGAAAACTTCTTATTATTTCGGGGTTATTTTCACTCCTGTTTTTATTTTCTTTATCTCTTTTTCTGCCCGATTTTTTATTTACAGAAGCCGCTGCCGAAGTCTTTTTTAAAGATATTCCAACAAATGTATTATTCGAATTATTCCATTTTTCTTCCAGTATTGGTTTGGTTGTCCAATTTTGATACGCCTTAATTTGTCCGCTAAAAGAAGAATCAATGTTTTCAACCAGCTTTTCTAAATCGTCTGTATTTCTGGTTTTTAAAGCGTTATTCCAATACGACAATATTCCAAACACAACCAAAACGGCAATCAGAACCCCAATCGAAAAAGCAACTCCAACCAAATCTGTCTGGCTGAGCCTTTCTGTATAACTGCTTATGACAGGTTTTATAAAATTTATTCCTAATATCAGTATGACAACTAAAAGCAGACTGAAAATCAACAAGCCGGTATCAATTTGCCGAATACTGGTTTGAAAAGTAGAATTATCAATTCCTGTCGCTAAGAATATGGAGTAACTGGTTCGTGGAATTTTTATTTGATCGGCATAATAACGCTTTGCAGATTTTTTAAAGCTAAAAGGGCCATTCTTCCTGTTGTTTTTAACCAAGCTATCCTGATCTGCCAAACTAATGTTTTGAGATATAAAGGATTTATTTGTCAGGCAGCTTCCGTTTTCAATTGGACAAATGTAAAAGGAAGAAAAATGTGTTGTAGAATTAATCTTAGTTAGAAATTTAGTTAAGTCAATATCAGTGCTGTCAGGAACTTCTATAATTTTTGAGCTAAAAGTCTTTTTATTTTTTTCAGAAGAAATAGACAATTTGATTGTTCTAAATAGTCTGATTGTACCGTCTTCTAATTGTTTAAATTTCTTTTTATTAATTAGTATGGTATCAATATACACAGTAGGTGAACCTTTATATTGTGAAAGATTCAGTGTGTCCATTTTGTTTTCACTAATGTAATTTACCTGATCGTCAAAGTAGGTTTTAAGCTGTTCTTCAATACCTTTTAAAATGGCTATATTTTTGGCATCTTCTTTTCTCTCATTATTGGGAAGAATATAGTACAAATAACCAAATGTCAACAAAGCAATAACCAGCGCTGTTATTATAGAATAAGTATGTTTTTTAAAAGATTCACTTATAGTAGAAAACAGTTCCATTTGTTTGTCGAATTAAATAAAACATTAAACCCTTCTTGGATCTCCTTTTAAATACTTTTTACTAAACTTAAAATATTCAGTAGAAGTTCTTTCGCCTGCTTTACCATCAACTCTTAATACACTTCCGGCGCGATTAAGCAGTTTTTGCAATTCTATAGCTTCATTTGTAACAGTGCCGGAATAGTACGATGTTTTGTCTCCCAGTTTTAGTATTTCTTCTACGATATGATCGTTTATTACAGGTATCTGCTGTTGTTCCATTAAGCGTCTCAATAGTACTGCAGCTCCACATTGTTTAGAAACAGCATTAGGATCATAACGCCCATCCTGAACATATTTACCTTTAGTGTAATGATTAGAATAACTCCATAAATAAGGCGAATTAATACCTTGTCTATAATAGCCTAATCCGTTAAATAATTCCAGTTTATAGAGAATTCCCGCAATACTCCAATCTGTCCAGGTGTTTAATTTATCATAAACCAAAGCATCTTTAGCACTTTCTTCCCAAGTAAACGGCGGCGTTCCGGTTTTAGGACGACCTGCAGGAACTTGTACCGTACGTTTGGTAAGCGGATCTCCATTATGTAAATGTTTATCAAAGCTCAAACTGCCTTCCATACAGTGTATAATGGCAATAACATACCAGGGAATATTTAACTGATCTCCAACTGATTGGTATCTCGTTTTATTAGAAACCATTTTTGTTATTATCCTGTCAATTTCAGGATATTTAATCTCTCTTATAACGCAGGAAGCAAATAATCTTTCATAATTGCTTTTTTTGTCTGGTGGAACTATTGAAGCCATGATAGTTTATAATTAATTAGTTTCAAAAAAAATGAATCGTAAAAAGTTTTGCCGTTACATTAGTAACATTACATGCATAAAGACCAAAACATATTGTTCGACCTAAATTGACATTATTTTTTTAGAAGTAAACTCCAGTACATCATTCAAAAAAAATTAGTTGTTTTAAAAACTTTCTTCAACTATCATTTCTTTGTATCATAATACTATACAGGCTAATATTGTTTGGTAATGTGAAAAAAAATAAAGTATATCTTTTTAATAAATCGAATTCTCTTCTGCTTTTATAATTGATCACAGAAGACCCTTTTTTAACTATTTAAAAGATAATCCCACAAAACTAAAGACCAAAATTAACTATTTAAAATCAGATACTTACGGGTGAAAACACCCTTTTTTTGTAAGGGTTTATTTTAATAAATCAAACAGAAGATCAATAAGCTTCGGAGAAGCAAAATATTTATAGGGAAAAAAGACGTTTACAAGATAAAAGCTCCGGAGGAGTGACATATTTTCTATAAATATTCCCTTCTATTCAAAGCAATTAACCTTTTAAAACAGCTCTTTTTTTCTCTCATTCAAAAGCCTATCTTTGCGCTTTTAGAATTATTTAATTAAATAGAAACTGATATTTCAGTTATAATTTTCATGAATTACTTATCTGTAGAAAATATATCGAAGTCATTTGGCGAAAGAGTCCTTTTTGACAACATTTCATTTGGAATCAACAAAGACCAAAAAATTGCCTTTATTGCCAAAAATGGTTCCGGAAAAACAACCATTATGAGCATTATTAATGGTTTGGAAGAACCAGATACCGGACAGGTGGTTTTGAGAAAAGGAATCAGAATGGCATTTCTTTCGCAGGATAATAATTTACAGGATGAGTTAACGATTGAAGAAAGTATTTTTGCTTCTGATAATGAAACGCTTAAAGTAATTGAAGCTTACGAAAAAGCACTTGAAAATCCTTCTGATGAAGAAGCTTACCAAAAAGCTTTCGACGCCATGGATCAGCACAATGCGTGGGATTTTGAAACACAGTACAAGCAGATTCTATTTAAATTAAAACTGGAAGATTTTAAACTTAAAGTTAAAAGTCTTTCGGGAGGACAAAAAAAACGACTTTCACTGGCTATCATATTAATCAACCGTCCGGATTTATTAATTTTGGATGAGCCAACCAACCACTTAGATCTGGAAATGATCGAATGGCTTGAAAGTTATTTTGCTAAAGAAAATATTACGTTGTTTATGGTAACACACGACCGTTTCTTTTTAGAACGTGTCTGCAACGAAATCATCGAACTTGACAACGGAAAATTATACCAATACAAAGGAAATTATTCTTATTACCTTCAGAAAAAAGAAGAAAGAATTACCTCAGAAAACGCTAGTATAGACAAAGCTAAAAACCTTTTTGTAAAAGAATTAGAATGGATGCGCCGCCAGCCAAAAGCGAGAACAACCAAATCTAAATCACGTCAGGATGATTTTTACGTTATTAAAGAAAAAGCGCAAAGCCGACGAAAAGAAAATGTAGTCGAACTTGAAATTAATATGGAAAGAATGGGAAGTAAAATTATTGAGCTTCACAAACTTTCTAAAAAATTCAAAGACCGCGTTATTCTGGACAACTTTAGTTTTGATTTTCAGCGCGGCGAAAGAATCGGAATTATTGGTAAAAACGGAACTGGAAAATCGACTTTCTTAAATCTTTTAACTGGAACAATTCCGCCAGACAGCGGACGAGTTGTAAAAGGTGACACTATAAAAATAGGTTACTACACTCAATCTGGAATTAATCCAAAACCGGGGCAGCGTGTTATTGACATTATTAAAGAATACGGAGAATATATTCCGCTGACAAAAGGAAAAATTATTTCGGCTTCACAGCTTTTAGAAAGATTTCTTTTTGATGCTAAAAAACAATATGATTATGTTGAGAAATTAAGCGGTGGAGAATTAAAACGTTTGTATTTGTGTACCGTTTTAATTCAGAATCCGAACTTTTTGATTCTCGATGAGCCTACTAACGATTTGGATATCGTAACGCTAAATGTTCTTGAAAGTTTTCTTTTAGATTATCCAGGATGTCTATTGGTAGTTTCGCACGATCGTTATTTTATGGATAAAATTGTCGATCATTTATTTGTTTTTAGAGGACAGGGCGAAATCGAAAATTTTCCCGGCAACTATTCTGATTTCAGAGCGTATGAAGACAGCGCCGATGTTTCTTCAGCAAAAGAAGAAACGAAAACAGAAAAGAAAGACTGGAAACAAAATAATACAACCGGAAATTTAACTTTCAACGAGCAAAAAGAATATCAAAAAATCGAAAGAGAGATAAAAGATTTAGAAATAGAAAAAACCAAAATCGAACAATTATTCTCTGACGGAAAAGTTGCTGATGCAGATATCGAGAAAAAGGCAAACGAGTTACAAAGTATAATAAATAAAATTGACCAGAAAGAAGAACGCTGGTTCGAACTTTCAGCAAAGCTTGAAGGATAGCCTGATTACACAGAGATTCACAAAGAAGACACAGAGCTACACGAAATTTTTTGTGAATCTTTGCGTTTCTTTGTGAATCTTTGAGAAACAAAACTTACTTTTAAGTACAAAAAAAATAAAAAAATGAAACAACTTTTATCAGCTTTACTTGCAATAGCACTTTTTATTTCTTGTTCTAAAGACAAAGATGAAGTAACAGATTATACGGCTCAAAACGAAAAAGAAATCACTGATTATTTAGCAGCCAATAATTTAACAGCTCAAAGAACTGATTCTGGTTTGTATTATATCATAGATAAACCAGGCGAAGGAGATAATCCTACAATTAATTCAAATGTTACGGTTATTTATAAAGGCTACTTTACAGATGGCACTGTATTCGACGAAACTGATAAAGATGTAAAAGAAGGAGAAGAGAAAAAAGGAGTTTCGTTTGGTTTAAATCAGGTAATTCAGGGTTGGAAAGAAGGAATTCCGTTTTTTAAAC
Organism: Flavobacterium sp.; assembly: GCF_039595935.1. NCBI lineage: Bacteria > Pseudomonadati > Bacteroidota > Flavobacteriia > Flavobacteriales > Flavobacteriaceae > Flavobacterium > Flavobacterium sp. The sequence goes on from NZ_JBCNKR010000004.1 coordinate 1,564,064, forward strand.
CAGGAGGAGAAGGAAAACTTTTAATTCCTTCACATTTAGGTTACGGAAGTAAAGATTATAAATCCATTCCCGGAGGATCGGTGCTTATATTCGATATAACATTAAAATCGGTTAATTAAGATATTTTCAAAATTCCAGAATGCTTTTTCAAATCAAATCTTATTTAAAATTTCTTTGGAATTCTAAAAACGAACATGGAGTTCATTCGCCTTTTGTTTTTAGTTTACTAACGAAATGCTTCTATGATAAGAAACCAAAACCAGAATATGCGATTCTAAAGAAATACAGAAAATCACTTCTTGAAAATAAAAATTTCATCGAAGTAACTGATTTTGGCGCAGGTTCTAAAGTTTTTAAATCTAACAAAAGACAGATTTCTAAAATTGCATCAACTGCCGGAATTTCACCAAAACGCGCTGAATTATTATTTCGCGTAACAAATTATTTTCAGCCAAAAAATGTTCTTGAAATTGGAACTTCTTTAGGTTTGGCGACTTCTGCCCTTGCCTTAGGAAACACAAATGCAAAAGTTATTACAATTGAAGGCTGTCCAAATACGGCAAACGCTGCTCAAAATGAATTAGATAGATTTGATTGTAAAAATGTTGAAAATATAGTTTCTGAATTTGAATCTTTTTTGATTTCAGAAAATCTAAATTCTAAAATCTACGATCTAATATATTTCGACGGGAATCATTCAAAAAAAGCGACTTTAACTTATTTTGAAGTTCTTCTGCAAACTATAAACAATGATTCTGTTTGGATTTTTGATGATATTCACTGGTCTCCGGAAATGGAAGAAGCATGGGAAATCATAAAAAATCATCCTAAAGTAAAAGTAACGATCGATACCTTTCAATGGGGATTTGTATTTTTCAGGTACGAACAGGAAAAAGAACATTTTGTTATTCGAGCATAAAAAAGGCAACCATTACTGATTGCCTTTAATACTAATTCAAAATAATTACGATTATTTTTTAGCATCTTTATTTTCTTCAGATTTTGCACCCATTCTGTTTACAGTATACATTGGTGCAAATTTAATTTTTAGACCGGCAATTTTTCTGTTATCTTCTGCTGTAAGTCCTTCTTTTTCAACTGTATTTTTACGGCTGTCAAGGGCTTCATACATTAGTTTAACTTCATCCCAGTCTTCTCTCGAATATTTATCTTTATTATCTTCAACGGTATGAACGAACTGCTGATAAACACTATGAATATTTTGAGCATTTACCCAGCTGAAATTCATATCATCACCAATTTTTCCTGCTCCAAATAATGCGTCTCTTAATTGTTGTTTTGGACTTGGAGCCGGAGCTGGAGGGGCAAAAACGGTGGACATTTCATTTTTAAATTCTTCATATTTAGTTTTGCTGGCATTTACTTTTTCGGTCGCTGCCGAATTATCTTTTAAATCTGCCAGTGCTGCCTGAGCTTCCTGAGATCTTCTGTCATATTCAGCATCAACAGCTTTCCAGTCTGCTTTTAAATTCTCTGCCGAAACATTTTTTACAGAATCAACATAAGCTACATATGCATCAACTTTCTTTTGTGCTTGTTCTTGTTTTTCATCTTTACACGATGTAAATCCTAATGCAATTAATGCAATTCCTAATACTAATTGTATATTTTTCATAATACTGATTGTTTTAATTTTTAATTAAGTTATAATCAAATTTACCAAATAGCTAACCGAATAAATTACATTATTATCACATTTTAAAATTTAAAAACATTTTAAAACTATAAAATTCATAAAATAATGATAATTATGCAAAATCAATCCGAAATGATATAACCATTTTTTGCTTTAAAAAACATATTATTTTTAATATATTTTAATCAAAAAGGGTTTGTAACAAAATTCAATTCTAAACTACTTATCATTTTTATTAAAAAGTGTTTCGTACTTTTAAATCCAAAATTGTAAAATAAAATGGCAGATCCATTAATTAAGATAACCGACATAAAAAGGAATTTTGCACTTGGCAACGAAATTGTATACGTTTTAAAAGGCATTAACCTCGAAATCAATAAAGGAGAATATGTTGCTTTGATGGGGCCTTCGGGATCCGGAAAATCTACTTTAATGAATCTGTTGGGTTGTTTGGATACGCCTACTTCCGGACGTTATGTTTTAAACGGAAAAGATGTAAGCCAAATGAAAGATGATGAATTGGCGGGAATTAGAAACACAGAAATTGGTTTCGTTTTTCAAACCTTCAATCTTTTACCCAGAACAACTGCACTCGACAATGTTGCTTTACCAATGATTTACGCCGGATATTCAAAATCTGACAGAAATGCCCGTGCAACAGAGGTTTTAGAACAAGTAAATCTGTCAGACAGAATGGATCATCAACCGAATCAATTATCAGGAGGACAGCGTCAGCGTGTTGCCATTGCCCGAGCGCTTGTGAATAAACCTTCTATTATTTTAGCCGATGAACCAACAGGAAACTTAGACAGTAAAACTTCAGTAGAAATCATGAAGCTTTTTGGAGACATTCACGCACAAGGAAATACTGTAATCTTAGTAACCCACGAAGAAGATATTGCAGCTTACGCTCATAGAGTAATTCGTTTAAGAGACGGATTAATTGAAAGCGACACAACGAAATAATTTTAGATTGCTGATTTTAGATTTTAGATTGCTTTAATTTTAGATTGCTGATTTTAGACTTTAGATTGTTTTCAAAATGCCTAAAATCAATCAGAATTAAAATAATTCAAATAAAAATCTAAAATCTGAACTCTAAAATCTAAAATCATAAAAAATGAAAGTATATACCAAAACAGGCGATAAAGGCACAACTGCTCTTTTTGGAGGCACACGTGTACCAAAAGATCATATTAGAATTGACAGTTACGGAACTGTCGATGAGTTAAATTCTTATATAGGATTAATTCGCGATCAGGAAATAGATTCACATTATAAAACCATTTTAATAGAAATTCAGGACCGTCTTTTTACTGTAGGCGCCATTTTGGCAACGCCTCAGGAAAAAGAAGTATTAAAAAACGGTGAACTTCGGTTAAAAAATCTTGGAATTATAGATTCTGACATCGAGTTACTTGAAAACGAAATAGATAAAATGGAAGAAACTCTTCCGCAAATGACTCATTTTGTTTTACCTGGCGGGCACCCAACTGTGTCACATTGTCATATAGCACGCTGTATATGCCGTCGTGCAGAGCGTTTGGCAGTACATTTAAGTCATAATGAACACGTTCCGGAAATCGCAATCCAATACTTAAACCGACTTTCTGACTACCTTTTTGTCTTGGCACGAAAGTTGTCCTCAGACCTTAAAGCGGAGGAAGTGAAGTGGATTCCGAGGAAGTAAAATTTTAGATTTTAGAATTCAGATTTTAGATTTTTCAAGATTCCATAAATCTAAAATCAACAATCTAAAATCTGCAATTAACGGGACGTTCTTAAATTTTATTAAAATAAATCAAATTTTACTTGTCTTTTTCAGTAAAAAATTTATTTTTGCACAAACTAAACAGATAACAGATGTATTGGACATTAGAATTAGCATCTTATTTAAGTGATGCGCCATGGCCTGCTAACAAAGACGAACTTATAGACTACGCTATTAGAGCTGGTGCTCCATTAGAAGTAGTAGAGAACCTTCAGTCTATCGAAGACGAAGGAGAGATATATGAATCAATGGAAGAAATTTGGCCTGATTATCCAACAGACGAAGATTATCTTTGGAATGAGGATGAATATTAAAAAAATAAACCAAATGAAAAAGTCTCATCACAGAGGCTTTTTTTTTGGTTCAAATACACATATTATATAATAAAAGAAATACAAATAAATTATGAGTTTCATAAACAGCATCATTAAGGTCTTTGTAGGTGATAAATCTCAAAAAGATGTCAAAGCTTTACAGCCTTACTTAAACAAAATTAAAACTTTCGAAACTAGTTTAATGAGCTTATCTCATGATGAACTTAGAGCGAGAACCGTTTATTTTAAAGAAAGAATTAAAGAAGCAAGAGCAGATAAAGATGCTAAAATTGCTTCGCTTAAAGCTGAAGTTGAAAACATTGAGGATATCGACAAAAGAGAAGATATTTATGATGCCATAGATACTCTTGAAAAAGAAGCTTATGAAATCTCAGAAAAAACTTTGATGGAGATTCTTCCTGAAGCGTTTGCTGTTGTAAAAGAAACAGCACGTCGTTTCAAAGAAAACTCTCATATTGAAGTTACTGCAACTGCAAAAGACCGTGAATTTTCTGCAACAAAACCATACATTGTTATTGATGGCGAAAAATCTATCTGGGCAAATAAATGGAACGCTGCCGGAAAAGACATCACCTGGGATATGATTCACTATGATGTTCAGCTAATTGGAGGTATGGTATTGCACGAAGGTAAAGTTGCCGAAATGCAAACGGGAGAAGGTAAAACTTTAGTTGCTACTCTTCCTCTTTACTTAAACGCTTTAACCGGAAACGGAGTTCACTTAGTAACCGTGAATGACTACTTAGCAAAACGTGACAGCACGTGGAAAGCACCTTTATTCGAATTCCACGGTTTATCTGTTGACTGTATCGATAATCACCAGCCAAGTACTGAGCAAAGAAAAAAGCATACGACGCTGATATCACTTACGGAACTAACAATGAATTTGGTTTTGACTACTTAAGAGATAATATGGCGCACTCGCCTAGCGATTTAGTTCAAAGAAAACACAATTATGCAATTGTCGATGAGGTCGATTCTGTATTAATTGATGATGCAAGAACACCGCTTATTATTTCAGGACCGGTTCCTCAGGGAGATCGTCATGAGTTTAACGAATTGAAACCAAAAATCGAAAACCTTGTTGCTCAACAACGTCAGTTAGCAAATGGTTTCTTAGCAGAAGCTAAAAAATTAATCAAAGAAGGAAATACTAAAGAAGGTGGATTCTTATTACTAAGAGCCTACAGATCTTTACCTAAAAATAAAGCATTAATTAAGTTTTTAAGTGAAGAAGGAATTAAACAATTGCTTCAAAAAACTGAAAACCAATACATGCAGGATAACAATCGTGAAATGCATAAAGTTGACGAAGCTTTGTATTTTGTGATTGAAGAAAAAAATAATCAGGTTGAATTAACTGATAACGGTATCAAATATCTTTCTGGAGACACAGATTCAGATTTCTTCATCTTACCAGATATTGGAACTGAAATCGCTGCTATCGAAAAACAAAAATTAGACAAAGATGCTGAAGCAGAAGCTAAAGAAAGATTATTTCAGGATTTTGGAGTAAAAAGCGAGCGTATTCACACTTTGACTCAGCTTTTAAAAGCGTATGCTCTTTTTGAAAAAGATGTAGAATACGTGATCATGGACAACAAAATTATGATTGTCGATGAGCAAACTGGTCGTATCATGAATGGTCGTCGTTACTCTGACGGTTTACACCAGGCGATCGAAGCTAAAGAAAATGTAAAAATCGAAGCTGCAACTCAAACTTTTGCAACGGTTACTTTACAGAACTATTTCAGAATGTACAGCAAATTAGGTGGTATGACCGGTACTGCTGTTACAGAAGCTGGTGAGTTATGGCAGATTTACAAATTAGACGTTGTTGAAATTCCAACCAACCGTCCGATTGCAAGACATGACAAAGAAGACTATATCTATAAAACTACGCGTGAGAAATTCAACGCTGTTATTGAAGACGTTACTGAACTTTCTAATGCCGGAAGACCAGTATTGATTGGAACAACTTCCGTAGAGATTTCTGAATTATTAAGCCGTATGCTTAAAATGAGAGGAATCACTCATAACGTATTGAATGCTAAAATGCACAAGCAGGAAGCACAAATCGTTGAAGAAGCTGGTAAAGCCGGAGTTGTAACTATTGCAACAAATATGGCAGGTCGTGGTACCGACATTAAATTATCTCCAGAAGTAAAAGCTGCGGGAGGTTTAGCAATCGTGGGTACAGAGCGTCATGATTCACGTCGTGTAGACAGACAGTTACGTGGTCGTTCTGGTCGTCAGGGAGATCCGGGAAGTTCTCAGTTCTACGTTTCTCTTGAAGATAACTTAATGCGTTTGTTTGGTTCTGAAAGAGTTGCAAAGGTTATGGACAGAATGGGATTGAAAGAAGGTGAAGTTATCCAGCATTCTATGATGACTAAATCTATCGAACGTGCTCAGAAAAAAGTAGAAGAAAACAACTTTGGTGTTCGTAAACGTTTATTAGAATATGATGACGTAATGAACTCTCAACGTGAAGTAGTTTACAAACGTCGTCGTCACGCATTGTTTGGTGAGCGTTTGAAACTGGATATCGCTAATATGCTTTATGATACTTGCGAATTAATCGTAAGCAACAACAAAGGGGCAAATGATTTCAAAGGATTTGAATTTGATTTAATTCGTTATTTCGGAATCACATCTCCTATTTCAGAAGCTGATTTTTCAAAATTTTCTGATATTGAAATCACTGGAAAAGTATACAAAGAAGCTTTAGCATTCTATACTGAAAAAACAGAAAGAAGCGCAAGAGAAGCTTTCCCAATTATCAAAGGAGTTTACGAAGAGCCTAACAATCATTTCGAAAGAATTGTAGTTCCATTTACAGACGGAATTAAAACTCTAAATGTTGTTACAGACTTGAAAAAAGCTTACGATAGCGAAGGAGCTCAGTTAATTGCTGATTTCGAGAAAAACATCACACTTTCGATTGTTGATGAAGCCTGGAAAAAACATTTACGTAAAATGGACGAATTGAAACAATCTGTTCAATTGGCTGTTCACGAACAAAAAGACCCATTGCTAATCTACAAATTAGAAGCTTTCAACTTGTTCAGAGGAATGTTAGACAACGTTAATAAAGAGGTTATTTCATTCTTATTCAAAGGTGATTTACCGGCTCAAAACGTTACATCTGAAATTCACGAAGCAAGAGAAGTTCGTCAAAAAGAAAATTTACAATTAAGTAAAGACGAAATTCCAAATAGTGAAAGCATCAACCGTGAAGCTGGAGAAACACAACAGCGTCAGGTTACAGAAACGATTGTAAGAGATATGCCAAAAATCAATCGTAACGATACTGTAACGGTTCAGGAAGTGGCAACTGGTAAAACAGAAACAATGAAATACAAAAAAGCTGAAAGTTTATTAGCTGCCGGAACCTGGGTTCTTGTTAAAGAATAATTTTTAGTTTTTAGTTTTCAGGCGCAGTTTACAAGCTTGACTGTTATTACATATCAAACCCGACTGGTTTTAAAAACCAGTCGGGTTTTTAGTTTTCAGTAATCAGTCTCAGTTTACAGAAAACTGAGAACTGGGACTGACACTGAAAACTTTTTTTTAGAAAAACTCTAAAATAAATTCTTTCTAAAACGAATTAAATGTATTTTTGCAGTCGAAAACAACGAAACACATTTTGAAACGATTTTTCGTCATATTTCTTTCCTGCATGCTATTAGTACCTTCTTTTGGCAGTTTCTTTGTTTATACTTCATTCAAATTAAATCAGGAAGAGATTTCAAAAACTATATGTGTGCAGCGCAAAATGGTTTTTAATACCTGTAACGGTCGTTGTGAACTTCAAAAAAGTTTAAAGAAATACGCTGATAATGAGAAAAGAATGCAAAACAATCTGAAAGAAAAAGCAGAAGTAGTTTACATTCAGACTCCTATTTTAAATAATTTCAAACTTACAGCACCAATCGATTCAAAAGCAAAAATCTTTGCTCCATTCGACAAAAAACCTGTTGCTGTTTCAAGCACAACTTTTCGCCCTCCATCCTATTTTATATAAATTTTTAAACTGGTTTTACTATAAAACCTAACACTCTTTCTTTGGCATAAAACCAAAGAATATCAGTTGCTTTTTAAAATTTATATAATTTAAAATGAAAAAATTATACTTTACCCTACTAATTATAGGGCAATGTGTCTTAGCGCAAAATAAAACGGCGCAGGACACAACTAAATCTCAAGAATTAGAAAATGTTTATATAACGGCCAACCGTACTGCAACTTTAAGAAAAGAAACTCCGGTTGCGATTAGCAAATTAACTGCTAAAACTATCAACGAAGCCAAAGCTACTGCGATTTACGAAATTATAAACAAAACTCCGGGTGTATTAATGGTAAATCTTGGAAACGAACAGCATATGATGTCTATTCGTCAGCCAATGACAACAAATGCTTATTATTTGTATTTAGAAGACGGACTGCCAATTCGCCCAATGGGAATTTTTAACCATAATGCTTTATTAGAAATTAACCAATATAATCTTCAAAGTATTGAAGTTGTAAAAGGCCCGGTTTCTTCTTTATACGGTCCTGAAGCAGTTGGAGGAACAATTAATTTAATTTCAATAAAGCCACCAGTTAATCCTGAATTTAAATTTGGGGTTCAGGCTGATAATTATGGTTACAGAAGATTTCAGGCTGCCGGTGGCGCAACTGTTGGGAAAGTTGGTTTTCATATTGCCGGAATTTCAAGCTTGCAGGAAAATGGCTGGATGACTTATTCTGATTATAACAAAGATAATCTTAATGCGAGAATCGATTATAACATTTCTCCTTCTACCCGATTGATAAGTAATACCATGTACGGAAAATATTATTCGGATATGAGCGGCTCTGTCAATGAAGATGCTTTTTATAACAGAACTTACAAAAGCACTTCAAACTTTACCTATAGAAAATCTGATGCATTAAGAACCCGTTTGACACTTGAACACGATTGGAATTCTAATTCAAGTAGTTACATAACAGCTTATTTTCGTGATAACAAATTAGGCCAAAATCCTTCTTACGGAATCAAATGGAGTCCAACTGTAAATCCGACAACTGCAAAAGGCGAAGTAAATTCGAATAACTTTAAAAGTTATGGCGCAATTGCGCCAGCATACTCAAAAATTTGATTTACTAAATATGAAATTTGTTGCTGGAGCTTTATACGATTATTCTCCTGTAAACTATTGGTCGTATGTAATTGATTTAAAAGCCAATTTAAATCCGGGAGAACCAGGAAAACAAACTGTCGATTCTTATGAAATTATTGCAGAGCATCCAGATTCAAAATTAGCTGATTATACTGCAGACATCTATAATTCTGCAGAATATGCTCAATTTAGCTTTAATCCTTTTCCAAAATTAGTTTTGACAATTGGCGGTCGATATGACAACATGAAAGTGAATTATAATAATGCTTTAGACAAATCTACCGGAAGCAAAGTGTATGACAAAGCTACTTTCAAAATTGGAGCAAATTTCAATCCTGTAGAATTTGCCGGTTTTTACGGTAATTATTCACAAGGTTTTGCACCTCCGGGAATTACTTCTATTTTTAGAACTAAACCCGGAACTGGAGGCACAACTGGTGTTCCTGCCGAGTTTTATTATAACTTAAAACCAGCAGATTTTGATAATTATGAAGTTGGCGGATGGTTTTCTTTCTTTCAAAATAAATTAAATTTTGATTACGCTTTCTATTATATGGAAGGTAAAAACGAATTACTGAACATCAAACTTCCGGATAACTCAACAGATTATCGCTCAGCGGGAGAAACACGTCATAAAGGAATTGAATTTGGAGCTTCGTACAAACCTTCTAAACAATTCAATATTCGTTTGGGCGGCACTTACGCGCAGCATACTTATATTGATTTTAAACTTTCTGATAAACCAACTGATCCTGTTCAGAATTTAAACGGAAAAGAAATGCCGGCCGCTCCAAAATGGACCGGAAATTCTGAAGTAAGTTATTATCCAAACTGGCTTCCTAATTTAAGAACTTCTTTTGAATGGCAACTTGTGGGAAGTTATTACCAAGATCAGATAAATACGTTTAAATATGATGGTTACAACATTTTCAATGCCAGAGTTGGCTATCAGTGGAAAGGAATTGAAGTGTACGGGAACGTAATGAACTTAACTGATAAATTGTACGCTTATAATGTTTCGAGAGCCAATACCACAAATGCCCAGCCAACTTATACGGCAGCAGCTCCAAGAACATTTGTATTTGGAATTCAGTATAATTTTTCATTAAAAAAATAAATTATCCTGCCACAGATTAAAATAATTAACACAGATAAATAATCCTTTTAATCTGTGGCAAAAAAACTAAAACAATGAGTAAGGAAACAAACAAAAAATCTTCGAAGAAGAAAGATTCTAAATTCATCAAAAAAATCAAACAGAACATGTACAAGTGGCATCGTGTTATTGGCTTGATTACGATTGTTCCTATAATTTTCTGGACATTTTCCGGGTTAATGCACCCTTTTATGGCGCATTTTTTCAAACCAGAAATCGTCCATGATAAAATTGAACAGACGGTTATTGATAAAAATCAACTGAAGTTTTCTATTCAGGAAATTTTGTTAAAAAATGAAATCACGCAATTCAAAAATTTCAGAATTGTTTCGTTTAATAATACCGTTTATTATCAGGTAAAAACCATTATTGGGGATTTATGGTATTTTGATGCATCGACTGCTGAAAAACTTGAAAATGGAGATCAAAAATATGCTGAATGGCTTTCTCGTTATTTCTTAGACGATCAAAAAAGCAAAGTAAAAAATAGTGAAGTAGTAACTGAATTTACTTCTCAATACAAATATGTTAACCGTTATTTACCCGTTTACAAATTAAGTTTTGATCGTCTGGATGCCATGCAGGTTTATGTTGAAACCTCATCGAGCAAACTGGCGACTTACAATCCTATTTCGAGACAATTTTTCATCTGGTTCTTTGATACTTTTCATAACTGGTCATTTATTGATGCGATTTCCAACAATAGTATCAGAATCATTACGATGATATTTTTACTCTCAATTATTGGATTTTCTGCCCTGAGCGGAATTTTAATTTATGGTTTACTTTGGAAACAATTCAAAAAAACGGATAATGCAGCGCCTAAAAAAGGACTTAGAAAATACCATCGCCAAATTGGAATTTGGGTTTCACTTTTTACTTTGACATTTGCTTTTAGCGGCGCCTATCACGCCACAACAAAATGGTCGCCTTACACTTTATCGCAAATGGTTTACGAACCAACATTCGTAACTAAAGATATTCCACTGGCTAATAATGCATTAGATTTAGACTGGACTCGTTTTCAAAATGCAAGCATTATTACTTTAAACGATACGACTTATTTCCGATGTGAATTGCTTGAAAAAGGAAAGTACAAAACTTCAAAAGTAGATTCTAATTCAAAATGGGGTAAAAAGAAAGATCAAAAATCGGAAGTAATTTATATTAATGCGACGACTAATAGAATTGTACCAAATATTGATCTTCAATATGCTGAATATTTAGCTTATTATTTTACAGGCGGAGCTCCACAAGCGGCGTGCTGCGAAATGATCGAAACTTCTGAAGAACCTGAAGTTTCATTAGAAAATGCTAAATTATTAGAATCAAAAATTTTAACTGATTTCGAAAGCAGAGAATACGGCTTTGTAAACAAACGTTTACCTGTAATAAAATTAGTTTATGACACTCCGGACAAAGCGGCCTATTTTATCGAAACTTCAACTTCAAGATTGGCAGCGGTAGTTAAAAGTTCGGATAAAGTTGAAGGATATTCTTTTGCCATATTGCATAAATTTTTATTTATGGATTGGGCTGGAAAAAATATTCGTGATCTGGCTACTGTTCTGGCAGCTTTGAGCATTTTAACTGTCAGCATTTTAGGTTTTATTTTATTTCTCAAAAAGTAGACAAAGGTTCTAAATTTTTTCCGCCACGAATTCACGAATTTTTACAAATACATTCGTGAATTCGTGGCGGAAAATTCTTGGGATTTTTTATATTTGGTCATTAATAAACCTCTTACAAAAATTGAGAAAAAAGATTCAGTTTTCATTAATGCTAATTTGGTCAGCCATTTTTAGTTATTTTTTTATTTTGATGCTAAAGCTGACCTTGCAGTACATCCCGTTAAAAAATGATGTCGCTTTTCTTCAAATTAAGCAGACTGAAGTTTCTCAAATTCCATATTACATTGTATTTTTTTACATTCACGTATATTCGGCAATTTTTGTTTTGCTGTCGGGATTTTTTCAGTTTAATGATTCACTGCTAAGGAAATACCCACGCATTCACAGAAATTTTGGAAAATTATATGTTTTTGTAATTCTGTTTCTAAGCGCACCTTCGGGACTATTTATTGGCTTTTTTGCCAATGGCGGATTCTACTCAAAAATATCTTTTGTAACCTTATCTGTATTGTGGTTTTATTTTACTTTAAAAGGTTTTCTTTATATAAAAAACAAAAATATCCCGCAGCACAGAGCATTTTTACTTCGAAGTTTTGCTTTAACATTTTCTGCAGTTACCTTACGTTTTTGGAAGGTTATTCTTGTATATTTGTTTCATCCGGCACCAATGGATTTATATCAAATTATAGCCTGGCTGGGCTGGGTTCCGAATTTATTAATCGTCGAATATTATCTTTATCATCAATCAAAAAAATGAAAAAACTTCTTTATTTATTTTTAGCCGTTTTACTTTTTTCCTGTAATTCTAAAGAAAAAAACACAAAAAATACTGCCGACAATTTACTTACAGATGAAATCAGAACGGATTTATACGGTTCGTGGGTTGGCTCATTTATTGTTGCAGAACGTGATACAACCCAAGAAGTAAAAGAAAATTTTATCAATAAGATTAATATTAGCATTAAAAAAATTACTGCTTCTGAAGTTACGGGACAAAGTGTAGTAGCTGGTAACGTAAGACCTCTTAAAGGCGAAATGACAAAAAAAGGAAAAGTAATTCATTTTACACTTAAAGAACCCGGCGATGATAAAAATGACGGCGTTTTTGATTTTGATGTAGTAAACGATAGTATAATTTCCGGAACATGGATAGCGAATAATCCTAAAAAAGAAGTTCGTAAAAGAAAATTTGAATTAGTTAAAAAACAATTCAAATACGATCCTAATTTAATGTTACCTAATAATGGTTCTTATATTGACTATGAAAACCCAAAAGAAGAAAAGGTAACTTATTATGAAAGCGCGGAAGATTCTATAAGTAATAAAGCTGAAACTTATACGGAAAGTGTTTACAGAATGGCATCTGAAGATATTTCAAACATCAATTCATCGACAAAAAAACTAAAAGAATCTGATATCAAAAACCTGAAGAAAATTGATTTGGAAATTCTTAGAAATACCATTTTCGCCAGACATGGACTTTCGTTTAAAACGAAAACAGTACGTCAGTTTTTTGATGATGTAGAATGGTATATTCCGGTTGCCGCAAACGTTGATGATAAATTGACAGAAACAGAAAAACAAAATATCGTTTTATTAAAACGTTTCGAAAAATACGCCGAAGATAATTACGATTCTTTCGGGAGATAGTTTTTTTTTTAAAAGATGCTAAGATTCTAAGGACTAAGATGCTAAGTTTTTTCTCAACGACTCTCCTGCAAGGTTTTCAAAACCTTGTAGGTATAACATTTTAAGGTTTTAAGTTTTTTTTCGCCACGAATTCACGAATGCATTTACATAAAAAATTCATGAATTCGTGGCGAAAAACCTTTCTTATTTAAACTGATACTCCAAATACCTAGAAGGTTTTAAAAACCTTTGCAGGAAATCGCTATCTCGGATTATCCTGATAATATCTGGCTTCGATTCTTTTAATATCTCTAATCGAATTTTTGGCCCAGTCAAGGCGTTTTTGCAGAATTTCTTCGTCAGATAACTGCCATTTTATATCTGAATTTCTTAATCGGTTTGTTAGATTTTGAATGATGATTGCGGCAGAAACAGAAATGTTCAAACTTTCTGTAAAACCTACCATAGGAATTTTTAGGAAACCGTCTGCTTTTTCCAAAATTTCCGGTGAAAGTCCGTCTTTTTCAGTTCCGAAGAATAATGCACTTGGTTTAGAAATATCAAAATCCTGAATCATACAATCATTTTCATGAGGCGTTGTAGCGATGATTTGATATCCTTTTTCTCTTAAATTAGAAACACAGCCATCGATAGTATCAAATCTGTTTATGTCAACCCATTTTTGCGCACCCAAAGCGATTTCTTTATCGATTCTTTTTCCAAAACGCTGTTCAATTATATTCAATTCCTGAATTCCGAAAACTTCGCAGCTGCGCATTACGGCACTTGTATTGTGCATTTGGTATACATCTTCTACAGCAACAGTAAAATGTTTAGTGCGGTTTTTAAGTACTTCTAAAAATCTTTCTTTTCGGTTATCCGTTAATATATTTTCAAGAAAAGCGAGGTAATCTAAATCAATCATTTTGTTTGTATTTGCCGCAAAAATACATATAAATCAACAGAAAGAAAATTGATTCTTATTTTCTAACTTTCTGAATGTTCCAGTAATGCATTATTTAATTTTTCATGCAATACGACTAATTTTGCAAAATCGACATTAAGTGCTTCTTCTTTAAAAGAATCGCCTTTAAATTCTGCATTTTCATTTTTAGAATGTTTGTTTAAGCGTTCAAACATTTTATCGATTTCTTCATCAGCATAACGGGCATCAATAAAAGAAATAAACTTTTCAATAACCTGTTTCATTCCTTCATTATAATTCAGGAAAGTAACATTTTGATCTGATTCATAAAAACTTAAAAAGCCCTGAAAATATTTCTCTAAAACCAATGCGCCATACTGCTGAAAACTAATTTCATTAATTTCCTGAGGTGTAATTCCGAAAACACTTGGCGGCAGTAAATTTGGCACCATATGCATTCCCATTAATTTTTGATGAGATTTTAAAACCTCTGTCGGGTTTCTGTAAAGCAGTGCAAAAGGAGTTTCAGGAAAAATAGATCTCAAATATCCTGCATCAAAAATATGCCAGGCATCTAGTTTTAGAATAAGATTATTTTGTTCGGGAAATCTTTTTTGCCCTAAAAATTTAAGTACCGCTTTTAGGAGAGTCGTTTTTGTATCAAGTCCAAAAAGATTACTCCTTAAAATTTCATCAAAAATTGGTGCCTCAGAAACCATAATATTTTCTGAAGAAGTTGCCAATGACTGACTCAGCATTGTAGAACCGCATCTTGAAACATGAAACACTAAAGATTTTAAATCGACAGAAACTAATTCATCAGACCATTCAATAAGATTTTCTACAGTACTTATTACTCTAAATCGCTTTGAATTATAATCCAGTTTTCTGCATTTTGAAATCGTCTCATCAAAAAAAGGATCGAGATATTTTATATCACCCAAATAAATCCATTCAAAATAAATATTGTTGTCTTTTTCTATTAATTTATAAGGAATCCAGTTTGAAAGAGGGTGATTTATATTTTCCATTTTTGATTTTATTTAGATTGAAGACCTGCGATAATTTTATTGTTTACTTCAGATGGATTCCGCTGAAGTTCAGCAATAATCTGTTGTTTTACCTCATCCGAAAATTCATTTTTATTTGAAGTAAAATTGAGATCAAATCCCATTTCTGCAAATAATTTATCCGACCATTCATTCCGTATGCAATCAAGTGTGAGATGAATTCTCGGTTCATTGCTTTTATTTTCAACACTGTGCGCAAGCTGAAAATTAGCATACCAGCACTCTCCCATTTTCATAGGAACGAGTTTTTTATCTACATAAAAATAAACCTCTGAATTTGTTATAATTGGTACGTGAATTCTAAAAAATCCATCTTCATACGAAGTATCATTATCAACATGTTCCTTGATTTCGCTGTTTGGCCCTAATCGAAGCAATCGAACTGCCTCTTTTTCGCACTCAAACCAATCCATAATTTCTTTAAAATAATGACACTTATCAAGCAGCGGCGTATTTTTGTATTCTTTGTTAGAAAAAGAAGTAATGTCGTTTACCAAACCAGACTGCGACCGCAGGGAAACACTCGTCCAATTTCCTTCGTACCGGTTTGTATTAAAATGCGGTGTCCATAAATCATTTTCGCAAATGGTAAGTTCATGCTGTAATTTTTCTATTGAAAAAGAAATAGGCAGTTTGCTTGACGAAGGATTCATAAGCTACGAAGGATTAAATTTGAGATTCGTTTTGGTTGTGTAAATATATAAAATACACGAAACCAATTGTCGAATAAATAAGCAAAATTTTACAAATTGAGAAATTCTTATCTTACAATCTTACTGTCTAAGATAAATTGTCAATAATAAACTGGTAGAGTTTATTTGTTGAAAATGATACTGTTTCAAAATCGGTTTTTAAGATTAAATCTGCATTTTGCGGCGTTTCAAAAACATCACTAATTCCGGTAAAACTTTGAATTTTATCAGCATCATTGTCTGGCAGTAATGCTTTTTTGTACAAGCCTTTAGGGTCTCTTTTTATCAAATTATCTATCGAACAATCCAAAAATATAGTTCGCACAAACTCATTTGATCTCAATTCATTTCGAAGATTTTCATACGGATTTATTACTGACATTAATACGATTGTATTTTCTTCGACAAAGTTTTTTCCAATATTGAATAACCTTCTAACATTTTCACATCTGTCTTCTTTAGAAAATCCTAAATCTTTACAAACCGTTTTTCGGTATACATCGCCGTCGACAATTTCAGCTTTATAACCGTTTTCGATTAATAAATGCCGAACATTTTGTGCCAGAGTGGTTTTTCCCGAGCCCGATAATCCTGTAAACTGAATTAAAATCATTTAGAAAATCTTTTGTTTTTATGAGGCATTAAAACTAGACAATCTGCAAAGTCAAAACAATAAGTATAATTACGGTTTTATTTTCTCAAAAATATTAAAAAAAGAATCGTACAAATGTGCCGTCAGGCACTAAATATCGGTAGAAAATATAAAATGGACACAAATTTGGCGTACCGTAGGTACGCAACAGAACCACCATTGCATACCTATGGCATGCCAAATCAATTCAAACACTTTTTTATACCGATATTTAGTGCCTGACGGCACATTTTACCTACTGATTCACAAAAATCACTATTTTTATCTTTTAATAAAATTTCAAAATGAAAAAGAAACTTGTTGTTTTAACCGGCGCCGGAATTAGTGCCGAAAGTGGAATTAAAACATTTCGTGACAGCGATGGATTATGGGAAGGTCATGATGTAATGGAAGTTGCAACTCCCGAAGGCTGGCATAAAAATCAGGATTTGGTTTTAGATTTTTACAACAAGCGACGTCAGCAGTTAAAAGAAGTTCAGCCGAATTTAGGGCATCAAATTTTAGCCGAATTAGAAAAGGATTTTGACGTTTATATTATCACTCAAAATGTTGATGATCTGCACGAACGCGCCGGAAGTACTAAAGTCTTGCATTTGCATGGCGAATTATTAAAAGTAAGAAGCGTTAGAAATCGGGATTTAATTTTAGACTGGACAGAAGATTTACTTACGGGTGATTTAGATGAAAACGGACATCAGCTTCGTCCGCATATTGTTTGGTTTGGAGAAGAAGTTCCGGCTCTTGAAGAAGCCATTGATATAACAGAAACGGCAGATTATTTTGCCGTAATCGGAACTTCTCTGCAAGTTTATCCGGCAGCGGGTTTGATTTCTTATACGCCCAGTACAACTCCGGTTTTTTATATTGATCCAAAACCTATTTCAATTCCGAATATTCGAAACAAAGTTGAAGTTATTGCTAAAGTTGCTTCCGAAGGTGTTGTCGAAATGAGAGAAAAATTAAAATCGTAGATATAATTATTGAACACGAATTTCACGAATTTCACGAATTTCACGAATTAGCACGAATCATTTTATTTCTCAATGAAGAAGTAAAAATTTGTGCTAATTCGTGAAATTTGTGTTTTCTTCTTTTTTCCCTTTTAAAATGTTGTCAATTGACTTTCTGATTACTTTAAATCCGCAAATTCTGTTTATATTTGCACCTTTCGAAAAACAACATAACAATGACTACTTTAAACGAATTGAATGCTATATCGCCAATTGATGGAAGATATAGAAATAAAACTCAAAATTTAGCCCCTTTCTTTTCTGAAGAAGCTTTAATAAAATACCGCGTATTAGTTGAAGTGGAATATTTCATCGCTTTATGCGAAATTCCTTTACCTCAGTTACAAGGCATTGATTCAGGTTTATTTGAAAGTTTAAGAAATATCTATAAAAATTTCTCTACTGAAGATGCACTTTGGATTAAAGAAACTGAAAAAGTAACGAACCACGACGTAAAAGCGGTTGAATATTTTATTAAAGATGCTTTTGAAAAATTAGGTTTGTCTCAATACAAAGAGTTCATTCACTTCGGATTAACGTCTCAGGATATCAACAACACTGCTATTCCGCTTTCTACAAAAGAAGCTTTTGAGCAGGTTTATATGCCTTCATTAGTGGCTTTAATTTCTAAATTAAAAGAATTAAGCGTAGAATGGAAAGACATCCCAATGCTGGCACGTACACACGGACAGCCGGCTTCTCCTACTCGTTTAGGAAAAGAAATTCTGGTTTTTGTTGAGCGTTTAGAAGAGCAGATGCGTTTGTTATTCAATGTTCCGTTTGCGGCAAAATTTGGTGGCGCAACAGGAAATTTCAATGCACATCACGTAGCGTATCCTCAAATTGACTGGAAGCAATTCGGAACTAAATTTGTTGAAACTGGTTTAGGTTTACAGCATTCTTTCCCAACAACTCAAATTGAACATTACGATCACTTTGCTGCTTTTTTTGATGGTTTAAAAAGAATCAACAATATTATTATCGATTTAGACCGTGATATCTGGACGTATGTTTCGATGGATTATTTTAAACAAAAAATCAAAGCAGGAGAAATTGGTTCATCTGCAATGCCGCATAAAGTAAACCCAATTGATTTTGAAAATTCTGAAGGAAACTTAGGAATCGCCAATGCTATTTTTGAACATTTAGTCGCAAAACTTCCAATTTCAAGATTACAGCGTGACTTAACTGACAGTACGGTTTTAAGAAATGTTGGTGTTCCGGTTGGACATACCATTATTGCTTTTGAAGCTACTCTTAAAGGTTTGAACAAATTACTTTTGAATGAAAGCAAATTTGCCGAGGATTTAGAGAAAAACTGGGCGGTTGTAGCCGAGGCCATTCAGACTATTTTGCGTCGTGAAGCGTATCCAAATCCATACGAAGCTTTAAAAGGTTTAACAAGAACAAATGAAGCAATTGATAAAAATGCAATTCATAATTTTATTGCAACTTTAGAAGTTTCTGATGCCGTTAGAGCAGAATTATTGCAGATAACTCCTAGCAATTACACAGGAATTTAAAGAAAACCTAAAATATTTTGTCAAAAAAAGCTATCTTTATCGAGATAGCTTTTTTTATTTAATCCGGAGTAGACCAGAATACTTCACTTAATCTTATTTAGAAAGAAATCCAGTGATTTTTATTTGATATAAAAAACGGAATGATTTTCTAAAACTAAAACACCTTTCTATGATTGCCTTAAATGCCACAGCAGAAACTACTCACCATTTACAACCTTTAATTAGTGATCTGGGATTAATCCTGATGACTGCCGGAATTGCCGTTCTATTATTCAAAAAAATGAAACAGCCTTTGGTTTTGGGCTACCTGATTGCAGGTTTTTTGGCCGGAAACCATTTTGATTTTTTCCCTTCTATTACTGACATGAAAAGTGTTGAAGTCTGGGCCGAAATTGGGGTTATATTTTTATTATTTAGTTTAGGACTCGAATTCAGCTTTAAAAAATTAATGAAAGTTGGAGGGACTTCTTCTGTCACCGCCATAACCCAGATTCTGTTTATGACCTTTGTGGGTTATTTAGTCGGCCAATGGATGGGCTGGGGAAAAATGGACAGTATTTTTCTTGGCGCCACGCTTTCTATTTCATCTACAACAATCATTATCAGAGCTTTTGACGAATTAGGAGTTAAAGGAAAAAAGTTCGTTGGGATTGTATTTGGAGCCCTGATTGTCGAAGATATTGTGGCCATTTTAATGCTTGTTTTATTATCGACCATTGCCGTAAGCGATCAGGTTTCGGGAGGTGAATTAATACAATCTGTTTTAAAACTGGTTTTCTTTTTAATTATATGGTTTTTGGGCGGAATCTTCATTATTCCGACCATTTTGAAAAAAGCCAAACATCTTTTAACTGATGAAATGTTATTAATTATTTCATTGGCATTATGTTTAATGATGGTAATTTTTGCCGCAAATGTTGGTTTTTCTCCTGCTTTAGGGGCTTTTATAATGGGTTCTATAATTGCTGAGACCACAATGGCCGAAAAAATCGAGCATTTAATTCAGCCTGTTAAAGATTTATTTGGTGCTGTTTTCTTTGTATCGGTTGGAATGTTAATCAATCCGGGAACATTGGTTACATACGCTCTTCCTGTTGCTTTAATAACTCTTTTAACGATTTTCGGAAAAGCATTCAGTTCCTCTATCGGAGCTTTGCTTTCCGGACAGCCTTTAAAACAATCTGTTCAAACCGGAATGAGTTTGGCTCAAATTGGAGAGTTCTCATTTATTATCGCAACATTAGGAATGACCTTAAAAGTTACAAGCGATTTCTTGTATCCTATAATTGTTGCGGTTTCTGCCATAACCACTTTTACAACTCCGTTTTTAATTAAATATTCAGAGTCTTTTGCTCAGCTTTTAGAAAGTAAAATGCCTAAAAAATGGGTTAAAAATATTAACCGTTATAGTGTAAATGCACAGGCCATTAAATCAGTAAGTACGTGGCAGATTGTATTGAGATCTTCGATTACGCAGATTATTCTGCATACCATAATTATAACCGCTATTATTTTATTATCATCAAAATTTGTAGCGCCATTAGTAGCTGATACCCGATTTGGAAATACTTTGGCTGCTTTCCTTACACTTATTGTTATTGCTCCTTTTTTATGGGCACTTTCGCTGCGTCGTGTAAAAGTAGATGAAGTTGAAATTTTATGGGAAGAACGTAAATATCGAGGTGCACTTTTAATGCTTATTTTAATTAGAATGAGCCTCGGATTATTTTTCGTTGGATTTTTACTCAATATCTTTTTCTCTCCTTTAGTCGCTTTTGTTGCTTTGATTATTGCTATTGGAGCGTATCAAATTTTCCCTAAAAAATTAAACGAACAATATCATAGAATTGAAAGTCACTTCCTGAAAAACCTCAACGACCGCGAAAATAAAAAAATCGACAGAAGATATGCCAATTTAATGCCTTGGGACGGTCACATGTCTTTTTTTGATATTGGAAAAGAATCTAATTTAGTGGGTAAAACATTAGAGGAATTAAAAATTCGTGAGCAGCTCGGAATCAATATTGCTTATATTAAACGAGGTGAAATTACCATTCCAATTCCTACCAAAACAGAACGTTTATTTCCGGGAGATGAAATTTGTGTAATTGGTACCGATGCTCAAATTGTTGAATTTACGAAATATTTAAACCAAAACGAAACCGAAGCTCCGGGCATAATTGAAGAAACAGACATTGTACTTCGTCAGCTTGAAGTTTCTCAGGACGAATTCATTCAAAAAAGCATTGGACAATTCAGAGCCAAAACAAACGGAATGGTTGTTGGAATTGAGCGAAATGGAAATCGTATTTTAAATCCTGAATCGAGTTTACTTTTACAGCCAAATGACATTATTTGGGTTGTAGGCGACAAAAAGAAAATGATCGAGTTAAGTAATTTTAAAAGACTTTGATTTTTTAAAAGGGACAAAGGGACATAGGTTCTCAGATACAAAGGTTTTTATATAAAAAGCGCTAAGGTTTCGTAAATAGAAATCTTAGCGCTTTTTTATATTTTTGACAGAAAACAAAACTTACTGAGAATAAAACCTCAAAACCTTTGTAACTTTGAGCCTTTGTAACTTTGTAACTTCAAAAATTTATTTATTCGGCTGCGGAGTTAATCTCAAATAAGGTTTAATTGGTGTGTGTCCTTTTGGGAATTTTGCTGGAATATCACTATCCGGAATTGCCGGAGCAATTACCACATCTTCTCCATCTTTCCAGTTTGCAGGAGTTGCAACACTATAATTTGCAGTCAATTGTAAACTGTCAATTACACGAAGTAATTCGTCAAAATTTCTTCCTGTTGAAGCCGGATAAGTCAATGTTAATTTGATTTTTTTATCTGGTCCGATAACAAAAACAGAGCGTACCGTAAATTTATCACTCGCGTTCGGGTGAAGCATATCATATAAATTCGCTACTTTTTTATCTTCATCAGCAATAATCGGGAAATTAACCTCAGTATTTTGAGTTTCGTTAATGTCTTTAATCCACTCTTTATGAGAATCTAATCCATCGACACTTAACGCAATAACTTTTGTATTTCTTTTAGTAAATTCCGGAACATAATTCGCTACCGTTCCTAATTCAGTAGTACAAACCGGAGTAAAATCTGCCGGATGCGAAAATAAAACGCCCCAGGAATCTCCTAACCATTCATGAAAATTGATTGGTCCTTGTGTGGTTTCTGCGTGAAAATCCGGAGCTATATCGCCTAATCGTAATGTTGACATAATTTATATTTTTTAGTTCCACTAAAATTAACTAAAAAATACATTTAGAAAACATGTAAGAATTAAAAAAAAGTTAAAATTCTACATTCTCTATCTAATTAATATTCTAAATTAAATAAAACTCACGATGAAGTACCAAAAAACAAGGGTTACAAAAGAAATCGGAATTCCGAAACCAATCATCATACTGCTTAATTTGGGCTTTAAGCCATAAGTCGAAGCCAAAATTGCGCCAGTAATCATTGGTGCCATTGCAATTTCTATAATTGTAATTTTTATCGCTTCAGAATGCTGGTTAAAAATAAAAACATAAAGAATGAAAATAATACTTGGCGTTACTATTAAACGAAAGAAAAGTCCAAGCTGCAGAAATTTCCAGTGCTTACTTTTTCTATTAAAAGTAAGCTGTAATCCCACCGAAAATAAAGCTAGCGGCGTTACTAAACTTCCTAATTTTAATAACAGAGACTGAACATTAACATCTAAATCATAGCTAAAAACATTCATTAAACACGAAACAACGAATGTGATAAACGGCGGAAAGAAAATTATTTTTTTGGTAATACTTTTAAAATCCGGATTCCCTTTTGAATAAAAAGCCGCCACAAAAACGCCCAAAGTTGAAACTACCACAAAAGTTCCCGGCTGATCTACTAAAACTGCCGTTTCAAGGCCTTTTTTTCCAAATAAAGCTTCAACAATTGGGTAACCCAGAAAGGATGAATTACTTAATCCTGCTGTTAAAATCAAACAGCCTATCAGTTTATTTGACCAGCCTAATCGCCGCCCTAAAAAATGAAAAAATACAAAAGCCAGGAAAAAACTAATCCACCCCGCACCTATAGGAAATAATAATTCGTTACTCCATTTTATCTTCGGAATATGATATAAAGTAATCGCAGGAAGACAGATGTAAATAACAATTTTATTGATTGTTTTATAAACATTGACTGGAAATCGCTTTACATTCTGCAAAAGCAATCCTAAAAACAAAAAGAAGAATATTATAATAAAGTTGTTCATATCAAGGCTTCAGGACAAAAGTAGTTATTTATATTTTAGTAATTAGCTTCTAGTGATTAGCATAAAATAATTTATGTACAAAGTTAAAAACGTGCCGTTAGGCACATAATATCGGTAGAAAATATAAATTGAGAATAAATTTGGAGTGCCGTAGGTACGCAATCAACAATAATATTGCGTACCTACGGCACGCCTGTGAATTACAAACCTATTTGCTGCCGATATTATGTGCCTAACGGCACATTTAAACAAATTATTAATCACTAACTTACTATTTACTAATCACCAGAAGCTAATTACTAAAAAAAACTTAAATTCTTTTTTCTCTTATAAAAACTCACTACATTTGTAATATATTTTATTACAGTATGCTTTCAGGTAAATTTGCCATAACGATTCACATTCTAACTTTGCTCAATAAATTTCCAAATGATTATTTGTCATCAGAATATATTGCGGGAAGTATTAATTTGAATCCGGTTTTGGTTCGAAAAGAAATTGCAAACCTAAAAGCACATCATATTGTAGAAAGTAAAGAAGGAAAAAATGGCGGAACAAAATTGGCTGTAGATTCATCTAAACTGACTTTAAAAGAGATTTTTGAAATGACTTTTGAAACTATTGGTTTAGGCTATGCCAAAAATCAGCCAAATCCGGATTGTCCCGTTGGTAAAAATATAAATCAGCATTTGGCTAATTTATATGCCGATATGAATGAGAAAGTCAGCGCACAATTGCAGGGAATTTCTTTGGAAGATTTTTCGAACCAATTTTAGAGCTATTTTTTTACCTAAAACTGTAACATTTTTTATTACTAAATAAATTTATATATTATGAAAATCGCAATTATTGGAGCAACAGGATTCGTTGGCTCAGCAATTTTAAATGAATTAGCAGACAGAAAACACGAAACTACAGCAATTGCAAGAACTCCAAAAGATACTGCAAATGCAACTTGGGTTGCAGCAGATATTTTTAATGTAGCTGCTTTGGCAGAAATCTTAAAAGGTCATGATGTCATCATCAATGCTTATAATCCAGGCTGGACAAATACAAATTATGCCGTTGATTTCGAAAACGGATCAAAATCGATTCAGGAAGCAGCAAAAAAATCAGGTGTAAAACGTTTTATTACCATTGGAGGCGCTGGAAGTTTATATGTTGCGCCAGGCGTGCAAGCAGTTGATACTCCAGAGTTTCCGAAAGAATATTACACAGCCGCTTCTGCAGCAAGAGATTATCTAAATGTTATTAAAGAAGAAAAAGAATTAGATTGGGCATTTTTTAGTCCAGCTCTTGAAATGCATCAGGGAATTACAACGGGAAGAACCGGAAAATATCGTTTAGGTTTAGAAAATCCAGTTTTCAATGATGAACAAAGAAGTATTTTATCTGTAGAAGATTTAGCAGTTGTTATTGCAGATGAAGTAGAAAATCCAAAACATCATCAAGTTCGTTTTACTGCGGCGTATTAATTTTTTATAGCCACAAATTCACGAATTTTTTATAATTAAAATTAAGTTCTGTGTGTCATCCTGAGCGAAGTCGAAGGACACGCTAGAAACTCCGCAATACTATTTAGACCCGACAGGTTTTAAAAACCTGTCGGGTCTCTTTGTCTCAAAACTTTGTAATTAACAATCTTTGTCGAGCTGCTTGCGTGTCCTTCGACTTCACTCAGGATGAAAAAAATATGATAACAAATTAGTTAAAATTAGTGTAATTCGTGGCAAACTAACTTTTTGAAACTGTTTTTGTTTTCAGTACTTTTACAATTCTAAAAAATGCGTTTTGTCTGATTTTAATAAACAAGCCGGCAGTTTAACTGAAAAAGCTGGAATTTCACCTCCCGAAATCACCAATGTTTCGGCTATAAATCAAATTAAAAACAAACGCAGACACAAGCCTTCGGCAGAAGAATTAATTTCGGGAATTCTTTTGGGAAACAGAACGGCCCTGAGTCGTGCGATTACACTTGTCGAAAGCACAAATCCTGAACATACTGAAAAAGCAGAAGAAATTATAAAAAGCTGTTTACCTCACGCTAATAAATCAATTCGTATAGGAATTACGGGAGTTCCCGGAGTTGGAAAAAGTACTTTTATCGAGGCTTTTGGTACTTACTTAACGCAAGCAGGAAAAAAAGTGGCTGTTCTGGCCGTTGATCCAAGCAGTACAATTTCACACGGAAGTATTTTAGGCGACAAAACCCGAATGGAGGAATTGGTAAAAGATGAAAATGCTTTTATTCGTCCGAGTGCTTCCGGAGAAAATTTAGGAGGTGTGGCTCGCAAAACCCGTGAAACGATTATTCTTTGTGAAGCTGCAGGTTTTGACACTATAATTATTGAAACAGTTGGTGTTGGTCAAAGCGAAACTGCGGTTCACAGCATGGTTGACTTTTTTCTTTTACTGAAAATTTCCGGTGCCGGAGATGAGCTTCAAGGTATTAAACGCGGTATTATGGAAATGGCTGACGCCATCGTCATCAATAAAGCTGACGGCGATAATATCAAAAAAGCGAATCAGGCGAAATTGGAGTTTAACAGAGCTTTGCATTTATTTCCTCCAAAAAAATCAAACTGGCAGCCAAAGGTTACGACTTGCAGTGCGATTACCAAAGATGGAATTTCGGATATCTGGAACACCATTTCTGATTATTTTGAAATGACAAAAGAATCTGGTTTTTTTCAGGAAAAAAGAAACGAACAAAATCATTTCTGGATGATGGAAACTATCAATGAACAATTGAAATCAAACTTTTACAATCAGCCAGGAATTATTGCACAAATGGAACAAATTAAAAAAGCGGTGCAAAATGATGAAATATCACCTTTTGCAGCCGCTCAGTTTTTATTAAATGAGTATAAAAAAGGCTTCTAGTTACTTAAATATTTATTTCACATTAATTGAAAGTTTATAAGTTTCTTCACTTTCCTGAATAGGATATTTACCAGGAACTAAAATATCTGAATTGAATTTTAAAGATTTAACTAATTCCGGAAGTATAGTTTGCCCTTCCGGTATTATATAAATGTCTCCATTTCGTAATAACCCTTTTTTATGTTCTTCGGTTAAAGCACTTTTTTGAATTGTCATAACAAATTTATCTGCTTCATTTTCAACACGTACTGGTGTTCCGTCAGGGTTTGGTTTCGTAAAGCCATAGGTCATCCAGTTATAAACAACAAAATTACAAAACCCTTCCGGCTGGCTGCAGTCAACATTATGTGCTCCCCAGGCTCGCACAATAAACCCTTCATAATGAGGCAAATACTTTTGAGTATTTGGTTGATTTTGCTGCTCAGTGTTTGATGATTGAGAATTTTGATCTTCACTAGAATCGTTATTACAGCTTATAAAAAAAGCGGCAAACGCAAAAACTAACATTACTTTTAATACTTCAGATTTTTTTTGTTGTAAATTTTTCATAAAAAAATAATTTAATTGTCCCTACTCTATCGCTGGCTTTTCGGGTTACGCCTTTTGATTTCGTATATATCAATTAAATTATTTTTTTGTTACCCGTTTCGTTTGAATTTTAATACAAAAAAAAAGCTGTTAAGTATGAAATTACATACTTAACAGCTTTTTTTAAGGGACTAAGATACTTACGTACTAAGGTAGGTGTAAAGCTTTTTCTAAATATTGTTATTTAAAAATCAGCTACTTAGAACCTTTTCCTCTAAGCTTATATTTATTCTCCTTATATAAATTTCCAGCTGTAATTACATGTGCCAAAGCATCTTTCGCTAATTCTTCATTTAATTTTACCGGAATTAAAGTAGTATCATTTTTAATTTCAAATTGCAGCGGTTTTAAATTTGGCTGCATAATGACAACCTGATTTTCAACTCTAAATGCATTGATGTCATTGAACTGCATAATTGATCTTCCTTGTACTTTTGGATCTAATTTATTTAAGTTTCTTCCCATCATTGGTGTTTCAAACGGAATTCCTAAATAACTTAATAATGTTGGTGGAATATCGATCTGACTTGCCAGTCTGTCATAAACGGCTCCTTTTGGAACTCCCGGCCCCATAATAAAAGCCGGAATATGGAATTTATTTATTGGCACTAAATTCTTTCCGTATGTTCTTGTGTTATGATCTGCAATTACGATGAAAATTGTGTTTTTAAAATAGGGTTCTTTTTTAGCCATTTCAAAGAATTTTCCAATCGAGAAATCGGCATATTTCATTGCATTGTTTACCGTTGCAGCTTTTTTATCAAACTGTTTGATTCTTCCCGCAGGATATTCAAATGGTTCGTGGTTTGACGTTGAAAACATTAAAGAGAAAAATGGTTTATCTCCTTTTGATTTGAAATAATTATTGGCTTTAGTAACCAAATCCTCATCAGAATAACCCCAGGTTCCTTTAAAAGCATATTTATTTCCATCTGATTCAAAATCAGTTTGGTCTACGATATCAGTAAAACCATTTCCGTTGAAAAACGAAGCCATATTATCAAAATTGGCCATTCCGCCATAAATAAAACTCGTGTCGTAACCTTTATGTTTTAAAGCATCGGCAAGGGTAAAAAATCCTTGTTGTGAGTTTCCAAGTTTTACAACACTTTCAGATGGCGAAGGCAAAAATCCGGTTACAACAGCTTCGATTCCTCTCACGCTTCTGGTTCCCGTGCAGTACAAATTGGTAAACAATAATCCTTCTTTAGATAATTTATCAAACTCTGGAGTTAAAGGTTTTCCGCCTAAAATTCCAACGTATTCTGCCCCTAAACTTTCCTGTAAAAAAATAACCAAATTGTATGGCTTTTTCTTAACTGAATCTGGCTGCTGTACATGAAGAAACGGAATTTCTTTATCTGTAAAATCATTTGGACCAGCGATCATGTATTTTTTTACACGGGCAATCGCTTCGGCTTCATCCATTTTACCGTACATTTTGGTATTTCCTTCATTTTTAATTGAATATGCAGCAAAAGCAACGGTATAAAATGAATTTAGTCCCAACGTATTTGTAAGCTGATCTGTAGAAAAAACAGCATTACTGGCATTAATTGGGCGTTTTGAAGTCAAACTTGAACGTGCTCCAAAAAACAATAAAAATGCTAATAATGGAAAAACCATTAATTTGAATTTATATTCGGTACTTGTTGTATGGAAATATTTTTTCCCTTTTTTGAAAGCCAAATAAATGACAACTCCCAGAATTAAAAAAGTTACGATTATAGATGTCAGATAACTTTTTACAAGCATTCCGACCACTTCTTTCGGATAAATGAGGTAATCTAAGAAAATCTTGTTGGGGCGTGTATCGTATTGTTTTACAAAATCAGGAGAAGCTAATTCTACAAAAAGAATCAAAAACAAAAATAAGAAGCTGTAAATGACCAAAAACTTATTGGTAAACTTAAGCCATTTATTGGGTAAAAAGGTGATTAGAACTGCTGGCAGAAATGACAAATAACAAAGTAAAATTAAATCCATTCGAAGTCCGATTGGAAAAATATACCAGAAATCAGGTGTTTGTTCTACTCTTTCTTTAAAAAGGAAAAATAAAAATATTCGGCTTAAAGTGGTAATCAGTAATCCGATCAATATAAAATTGAAAATAGGTTTTAAAAAACTTAATTTTTTCATTGAATAATTCACATTATTTTGACTTAAGCACGTCATGAAACGCACTATTCTGCGTGTCTACTCTTCGTAACGATTTATTTCTCTGTCGTAGAAATCATTAGCTTTTTCGATTAAACCTTCCATTTCAGCATTTAATTCTGCTTCATCAAGATCTTCTGCTTCTTCTAAAAATTCAACCTCATCATCTTTTAGATTGATTATAAATCTTGGATAATCCAGGTGAATGATAAAGATATCATCTGGAAAATCTGTATTGTCTCCAAGTAAAAATTTAGGTAATTCCATAGTATTTAAGTTTATTTTAGATTTATTAATGCCTGTTAAACAGGTTGATTTTTTTTGCCACAGATTTCACGGATTGAAATGATTATTTTTTAATCCTTATAATCTCTGAAATCTGTGGCATATTATTTTAGGCTCCAAATTTAATTATTTGCAAATGAATTGGAGATTAATTTCTTAGTTAGAAAATGAAAACGCATATACAGAAAAATGGCTGCTGTAGTTAAACCTGCCAAAAGCCCTATCCATACACCTTGTGCTTTCAATTCAGTATATTCTCCCAAATAATATGAAATTGGAAAACCAATAACCCAATAGGCCACAAAGGTAATATACATAGGTACTTTTACATCCTGCAATCCACGTAAAGCGCCTAAAACTACAACCTGAATCCCGTCTGAAATTTGGAAAATTGCAGCAATTAAAAGTAGTTTTGATGCAATTGCAATTACTTCAGTGTTATCCAGAATTTGTCCGGTATTTTCCATATTTAAAAAAATATGCGGGAAAAAATCATGAAAAACTACAAACAAAAAGGCAAAAAAAGTTTCTATAATAATGGCAAGTAAAAATATAGAACGAGCCACAACTACAAGGTTTTTATAATCCTGCAGTCCTCTCTGATTACTTACTCTAATCATAGATGTGACACTTAATCCCATGGCAAACATAAAAGTAAGTGACGACAAACTTAAAGCGATTTGATTGGCTGCCTGACTGGTTTTACCAATATTTCCGCAAAGCCATATCGAAGCTGTAAACAATACAACTTCAAAAAGCATTTGCATAGCTGATGGAAATCCTAAATTTATTATTTTTTTTAGCGTTGCACTTTTAATTTCGCTGAAACTAAAATTTTTGAAAAAGTGTTTTAAATCATTTCTTCTTGAAAGCATAATATGCATGAACATGACTAAAAATATTCTCGAAATTACGGTACCAAGTGCTGCGCCGATAATTCCCATTTTAGGAAAAATCCAAATTCCGTAAATCAACACATAATTTATCCCTACATGAAGTACGTTTGCCATAATCATCGCATACATCGAATATTTTGTCATCGATTTTCCGTCGGCAAACTGTTTATAGCCCTGATACATGACTAATGGAATCAGTGAAAAAGCAACCCAGTCTAAATAAGGTTTTGCTAATACAATTACTTCTTTAGGCTGTTCCAGTAATTCCATTAATGGTTTTGCTAGAACAATTAAAGTAAAAAGAAGTAATCCAATAATAGCGCACAAAAACAAGCCGTGATGAAATGCAGAACGAATTTTGCCATCGTTTTTTTCAGCATCTCCTTCGGCAACAATTGGTGTGATGGCAGTAGAAAAGCCAATTCCTAATGACATGGCAATAAAAATCATACTGTTTCCAAGTGAAACGGCTGCCAATTCTGTACTGCCTAATTTTCCAACCATAATATTGTCGACAATACCAATTAAAGTATGACCAACCATTCCTAATATTATAGGATATGCCAGTCTGAAATTATAAGAAAACTCTTTTGTGTACTGCTTTAAATTCAATTTTATACTTTTTTGTGGGCAAAGATAGTCAGAAGCTTCGAATTCTGTCCTATTAATAAAAATATAAGCGTTTTTTAAGGCTAAACTTAGCATACCATAATATTATATAACGATTTTTAAAAATTATATAACAAGCTCAAAAGACCTCTGTTCTACTTTTACATTATTAATAATTGAAAAATATTTGCCATGAGAAAATTACAGTTTATATGCCTCGCTGCTTTCGCATTTTTATACTCCAACACCACTTTTGCACAAGAGACTGCAGCAACAAATTACGATCAGGGATTTAGATTAGGTTTTGGTTTAAACGGGGGAATCCCAACAGACAGTAAAGATTATGACTGGTCACTTGGCGGCGACGTTCGTTTACAATACGATTTATCTAAAAGAACTTCATTGACTTTAACAACTGGTTTTACAAACTTGTTTTTAGGAAAAGATGAATTAGGAAATGACATAAAAGATTTAGGATTTATTCCTGCAAAAGCTGGTTTTAAAGCTTTTATCTGGGAAGATCAATTTTATGTTTTAGGAGAAGTAGGTGCCGGTTTTGCTGTAACAAACGGTTATGACGACACTACTTTTTTATGGGCGCCAGGAATTGGATATGCTAACAAATACATTGACATTAGTGTCCGTTATGAGGACTATCAGAAATTCAAAACCAATCAAGTGGCTCTGCGTCTAGCCTATGGTTTTGATTTATAAAAAGAAAGGTTTATTTTATTTTTTTGTTTTTGGTAACAAACCCCGGAAGTTTCATAGTCTTCCGGGTTTTGTATTTTATAGAAGCTGGTAGATATTCAAATCTTCTGAATCTTTGTCAAAGTTTTAAACTTTGACAAAGATATTTTCTCATCATCAAATTACTTCACATACTTTTTATCGGTTAAAGTTTTCATGAAAGCAATCAGCTGTTTTTTTTCTTTATCAGATAAATTCAGTTTGTCTTCAGGCAGAGTTTGATTTTGAAGATCGAATCCTAATCCTAAACCTCCTCCCTGATCGTAGAAATCTATAACTTCTTCAAGGGTTTTATAAACGCCATTGTGCATATACGGAGCAGTAAGTTCTATATTTCTAATTGTAGGCGTTTTGAAGGAATTTTTATGAATTGCAGCCTGCGTTATAACATATTTACCTAAATCACCATCAAGCTTTTTTCTTTTATCAGGCACTCCTAAAATTTCACTTTCAGATTTGGCGAAATTGGGCGGAACTGTTCCGTTTGTAAGCGGAATAAAATGACAGGTTGCGCATTTGGCTTTTCCGGCAAATAAATTAAATCCTGCTTTTTCATCTGTCGTAAATGTTGACTTATTCTGCATATAATTATCAAATTTTGAATCATAATTGCTCAGCGAACGAATATAAGATGCTAAAGCATTTTTAATGGCAAATTCATTTATTTCTCCTTTTGGAAAAGCTTCCTTAAAATCTTTTACATATTCGGCTTTGTGTTGAATGGCTAAAGCCGATTTTTCTAAAGATCCGTGCATTTCATTTTCATTTTTAATTACGGCAACGGCCTGATCTTCTAAATAACTTACCCTTGAATCCATAAAAAAAACACGCTGAAAAGCAATATTGGTTAAGGTTGGTGTATTGCGCTGAATCATTGATTTTCCGTCTAATGAAACAGCTCTTTCTAATCCGTCTGTAAAAGCTTTTTCTTCATAATGACAAGATGCGCAAGAACGAGTGTTGTTCCCGGATAAAATAGGATCGTTGAATAATTTTTTCCCTAAAGCAATTTTTTCAGGTGTTGTTTTATAATCTGGAAAACCCGAAAATGCTTCAGGATCAAAAGCATCTTTCTCGAATAATGTTTGCGCTGTGGTTTTTAACCCTCGCTGTTCTTTCATAAACGGAATTCCTAATTCTGTCTGCGTTTTATAAAGTCCCTTGCTTAACGGATTCAAAATTTCTTTTATAAAATAGGCGCGGTCAAAAGCATTAAAATTGTTATTTGTCTCTAAATATTTTTTTCCTTTTTCTAAAATTCCAAGAAGTTCTTTTGAATTTGAAATTTCATTATTTTCAAGATAAATGCGATAATATTTTTCGATTGTTTCTAAAGATACTTTCGCTTCCGGAAGCGAATTTAAAACTACAGGTGAATCAAACCCTGTAATTCCCAAAGTAATAATTCTGTAAACTTCTAATCGCATGGCGTCAAAAACATGAGCATCTGTCAGTTCATTTGAACCTGAAACTTTTTCTAACCGAATTAAATTAGCAGATAAAACTCCCAGTTCTTTCAGTAGTTCTTCTTTGTTGTTTTTGTCGTATTTAGGGAAAATCAATTCTTCGACAACCTGAAATCCTTCGGGATCAACTGTTATATTATCATTTTCTTCAAACTCAGGAATTGCCGGTCCGTTGATTGATTTAGAAACCGCTGGCGAATAATATTCACTCAGCAATTCTACTTTTTTATAACTTTTATGTGCCTCCAGAAATTGCTGCTGAATTTGAGTTTCTACAGCATCTGACTCTACTGAATGTTTAAGTTCGGTAACTTTTTCAATTAATAAAGTAATGTCTTTCTGAAAGAGTTTATTTATTTCCTCATGTTTGTTTTTTTTCTGACAGGCAGCAAATACAAACAAGAATAATAAACAATATATTTTTTTCATGATGTCGTAACGTTTAAAAACGGATTTTTAGAAAAACAGAAACCACTACCTCAATTTGAAATAGTGGATATCTGTTTTTTCTAGTACTTAAAAATTTATCTCGCTAAACCTTTAATAACCACAATTTGACTTGCTTGATCTTCTTTTGGACGATTTGTTCCTCCATCTGCTTTTAGATATCTTTCTCCTTTCCATGTATGCGGTTGTACGCTCAACATAAAAGTATCCTCAATACCAAGCTGTTCAGAAACGTCAATTAAAGCACCATACTCCCAGCTTCCAAATTTAGATGTTCCTCCTACGTTGTATTTAGCAGCATCAGTCGCTGTACGACGGTGATCTAATTCTAATGCAACTTTTAATTCTTTTGTTGCAATATTATATTGATAAATATATGCGTCATGAGTTTCGTCCCCATATCCGTTTGCATCTTCTTCAACATATACATAATTTTTAGTCACACAAATATTATCCGGGTTTTGAAATTTACCAGCAATTCCAGAACGATTGTCACCATCCAAAATAACTTCTAAAGTTCCTTTTAACGGGTCAGCCGCATCAAGGTTTAATTTGTAAACTCTACCGTATTTAGTTCTAGAACCATCTGCATTTGTTCCTGTTATATCTTGTCCGGTTACATTAAAGTATACTTCACGATCAGCAGCAGCACCGCCTTTACGGTAATCTAAATCCTCAACACGACCAAATTTAATTGCTTTTAAAGTATTTACAGAAGCATTAATCTGCGCTCCTGTAAGTGTTTTATGATTATCAATTTTCACAAAAGAAACAGCATACGTTTTACCAGTTTCCATGTCTTTTTCTCTCTGGTTATCGTCATTTCTTTTTAACATGTATAAAGAACCGTTTGTTAAATCGCCAACGCTATTTGATACATACATAAAAACCTGACCTCCGTAAGTTCCAGAATCATCATCACCAATTACAACAACCGTTTTACCACTATAAGCAGAAGTACGTAATGGAAGTGCATTTTCAGCACTTAAACGTCCAAAACCAGCTAATTCTTTAGATACAGATGCTGCTCCCGCATCTCCATAAGGATCTAAGGCGTGTGTACGAGATTCTTCTCCAGATTCTCCACAAGTTAGATAAACTGGTCCAAAACCATGTTCTGCTTGTGTAGCCATTGTAGCACCACATAATCTCCAAGTTCCTCCGTTAGAGTTTAATAAATATTCTCCTTTTACAGGTTTGAATGTTTTATCCAGAGTAATTCTTGAAACAGCAAAATTGTCTTCGTTATTTACCAAAAAAGTAAAAGTTCCGTCTGCGTTTTTCAATAAACCAGATCCATCTGCAGAACCTCCAAAAACATATTTTGGGCTATCCGGAAAAACATCATCTGAACTAAAAAGAGAGTAAATTTTCAGATTTTCGAAACCTGCCTGTGCCTTTATTAAACTTGGCGTTACAGATTGGTCTTTTAAAACAACACTTGTTGTTTCTGTTTCGTCTTTAGAATCGTTGTTATTACAAGATGTAATAAAAGAGCCTAAAACTAGTAGAGGTAGAATAATTCGTTTCATGAAGCTAAATATTGGTTTTTATTTTTTTACAAAGTAAATCCCTACTCTTTAACTTAAAATGATTTGGGTATTATGAAAAAAAGAAGACTTTTCTCAAAAACGGATAACATGAAGAGAAAAATTAACATTAATTTAGTAATACAAAATAGACATAAACTTACAATAACATTCGAATAAAAAAGAATTTTAAATTACTACACCAAAAACTAAACCCGACAGGTTTTAAAAACCTGTCGGGTTTAGTTTTGAAGAAATTATCTCATCATCAAATTGACACATTATCTAATTACTAACTTTTCTCCAAAGTCTTCTTATAAGTTTCAAAATTATCTTTAATCTCTTTAGGCAGTTCCGGAACCTGTATATCAGTGTATTTTTTCATTTCTTCCCAAATAATTTTGGCAACAATATATCTTGCCATGTCTTTATCATCGGCAGGAATTACATACCATGGTGCGTGTTCTTTAGAAGTTTCGTTTATGGCTTCTTCATAATATTGTTGATATTCATCCCAATGTTTGCGTTCTTTTAAGTCGCCCGGAGAAAATTTCCAATTGTGTTTTCCTTCTTCCAAACGACGCAATAAACGATTCTTTTGTTCGTCTTTACTCAAATGCAGAAAAAACTTCATGACAATCGTTCCGTTTTCGGCGATATGCTTTTCGAAGTTATTAATTTGTTCGATTCTGTTTTTCCAGAATTTAGGTTTAATATCGTCAACAGAATTTATTCCCGGTAAATTCTCTGCCAAGATAAATTCAGGGTGAACGCGCGTTACCAAAACATTTTCATAGTGCGTTCGGTTAAAAATGGCAAACTTTCCTTTTTCCGGCAAGGCAATATAATGACGCCATAAATAATCGTGTTCCAGTTCTGTAGAATTCGGCGTTTTAAAACTATGTACGACAACCCCACGTGGATTAAATTCTTTAAAAACTTCTCGAATCAAACTATCTTTTCCTGAAGTGTCCATTCCCTGCAGACAAATTAAAACTCCATATTTATTGTGCGCATACATTATATCCTGAAAATCACTCAGTTTTTCTTTTACTTTTTCAAGTTTATCTTCTTTTTCATCGTCGTCTGCATCCACTTTTAATAAAGTCGGAATTTTACTTAATTTAATTTTATCTGTAACTTTAAAATCTTTCGGATCTATTGATTTCATATTTTCAAATTTTGTATTATAAATATAGTAATTTTACGAAGCAAATTCCTGCTATTCATTTCAATAATTTGCTATCAGGAATAAGTTTTGGCTTTCAAAATAATATTTCTACTTTTTAAAATTTATAATGATTAAAAGGATTCTTATTGCACTTACGCCATTTTTAGCTTTTTTAGGAAATGCTCAAACAAATCAAAAAGTCAAGATTGATGAATTAGTTTCAAATTATATTAAAGAACTTCAAAGACAAAAAATAGATACAATATGTGTTTATCAAAGTTATTGTGTGGGGTCTATAATGACTTATGATGAACCTTTAATTGATGAAAAAGAAACCTGCACCGACGATTTGACCAACGAACCAGTTTATGTATTTTGGAAAGAAAATAAAAAAACATTTTTAACTAAAATTAATTACTGCTGGGAATTTTCTAAAATTGAGATTGCTAAAGATAATTTTTGGAAGATTTATAATTCAAATAAAAAAATCATTAACGAAGAAAAAGTAATGCCTTATGAATATGAAACTTTTCAAAACTCCAAAAAAGTAAAATACACAAAGGTTGTTGACCATTCATGTCATCATAATTTCAGATTATTATTAAAAGGAAATACAATCGAAAAACGTTTTGATGAATTTGCCCTTCAGGAAAAAGATGAATACTCTCAAAAATCAAACATAAACTACAAACATAATATTAATTTAAAGAGCAAAATAATTGCTGATATTCTTGAAAAAATAACTTCAGAATCAAAAAAAAACGATACATTCAAAAAAATAAAGTCTCATTAATAAAAGACTTTCAAAACAAAAATTCATGGAAAAATTCACCTTAGAAATATTATTTCAAATCATCGGAATCGGTTCGGCATCAGGATTATTTTACAATAATAATGCGCTTTATATTATTGGCGACAACAGCGGATTTTTATACGAATACAATATGCAGAATCAGCAGTTAAGCCAACATGCTTTAATTGATAATCCGACGCAGAATATTCCGAAAAACTTAAAACCCGATTTTGAATCTCTTACACATCACAATGATACACTTTATGTTTTTGGTTCCGGCTCAACCGAAAACCGAAATAAAATGATAGAGTTTGATCTTAAATCAAAAACCATTTTACAAAAAAATAATTTAGTCGATTTATATGGCGTAATGCAGAATTTCGGATCTATAAAACCCGAAGATTTCAATCTTGAAGGAGCAATTTTTGACGGCGAAAACTGGTATTTATTCAATCGCGGAAACGGAATTTCAAATAAAAACACCATTTTTACCATTCATGCCAAAAGTCTTGGAGATGAATTTGCTTTAGTTGCCACCAATTATAAACTGCCAAAAATAAAAGGCGTTCGTTCCAGTTTTACCGATGCTGTTTTGGTCGAAGATAAAATTTATTTTCTTTCTACTGCCGAAGACACAAAATCAACTTATGATGATGGCGAAATCTTAGGAAGTTTTATTGGAAGAATTGATCTTAAAACCATGAAAATCGATTTTACTCAAAAAATAACTTCTACTAATAAATTTGAAGGCTTAACTTTTTACAAAAAAGAAAATAACAAAATTGAGTTTTTGCTTTGTGAGGATAATGATACGGAATTGTTGGAAACTAAGATTTTTAAATTGACTTTACCTGTTAAATAAGATATTAGCTTTGCGTAATTCTTTGTGAATCTTTGCGGTAAAATTATAACACAGAGATTCGCAAAGGTTTTTCGCAAAAGGTTCACAAAAAATTTCGATTCCAGTAGTAACGTAGAGGCGCACAGCAGTGCGTCTCCGAAGAATGTAAAAATAATTGATGCCAAGATTGCGGATTTACGAGACGCTAGACGCACTGCTGTGCGTCTCTACCATAAAACCTTTGTAACTTTGTTTCTTTGCAACTTTGAACCTTAAAAAAAAACTTTTTTTCACCCCCGTCCCAACCTTTTTATCTTTTTATCTCTCTTTATAAATAAAGACCAACATTGTGATAAACGAAACGCTAATTTCTAACTGCAAAAAAATGAACCGAGATGCTCAGCGTCAGGTTTATGAGCACATGGCTCCGAAATTGTATCGCGTTTGCAAACGATACCTAAAGAAAGAAGAAGAAATTGAAGAAGCTCTGGCCGACGCTTTTTATACCATCTTCACAAAATTAGATCAGTTAAAGGAAGAAAAAGCCTTTGAAGCCTGGGCTAGAAAAATTGCCGTTAATTACTGTTTGGCTTCCATCAAGAAAAATACCAATTTCAACATGTATCTTGATGATGTAAAAGTGCTTTCACAACCTTTTACAGATGAAATGAACACATTAGAAGAAGAAGATTTACTTAATTTATTAAACCACATTCCGGATGGCTGTAAAACTGTCTTTAACCTTTTTGTTATTGAAGGTTTCGGTCACAAGGAAATAGCCGCAATGCTTAACATTTCTGAAGGTACTTCAAAATCGCAGTTAAATGCGGCTAAAACCAAACTAAAAGAACTGGTTAATAAATTATATTATCAAAAAGCAAAATAGTCATGGACAATCAAGATAAAATATTCAACAGATTTAAGGAAGCTGCAGATAATGCAGAAACCAAAGATTTTCCGGGAATGGAAAAAGTCTGGTCGCGCCTAGAAGATAAACTCGACAGAAAAGAAGATAAAAAAACAATTTCACTTTGGAAAAAAATCGCAGTCGCCGCTTCGCTTTTATTAGTAATCTCTTTAGGGTATCAATTTTTAAAAACGGACAAAAAAGCAATTATCGAAACGCCAAAAGTTGTGGTTAATGAAAATGAAACAATCAAAAATACTAATTCAGAAAAAACCAAAGATGTCGTTTCATCAGATTCACAATTAGTTCCAAAAGAAGAAGCGGTTAAAATTCTTGAAAAACAAAGTATACCAGAAGAACAGGTTGCTGTTCAGGAAATTACATCTGCCGCTCCTAATGCCATGTTTGAACCTATAGCAGACAAAAAAGCCAGCGCAGAATCAATTGCTCCCGCTGTAGCTTCTGCGCCTGTACAAGATGATTATGAAGCAGATAAAGTTGCTTATTCTAAAGAAGATTCAAACTCTGAAATAGAATATAAAGCTAAAGAAAGAGAATCTGCTAAAGTTGCTTTAGCGGCAAAACAATCCTCTGCAAGAGCTAAAAAAAGTGCACCACTAGTTATTCTTAACGGAAATGCAATGGCACACAGCGATGATGTCAAAAAGGATAAAATGATGCAGTCAGAAATGACAAATCTTGAACCTGAAAATGTAGAATCGCTGGTAATTTTAGATGAGCCTTTATACATTATCGACGGTATTTATTATTCTGAAAATGATTTATTTGGAAATAATCCAACGAGTCCTTACGCGCCTTTAGACAAACAAGACATTAAAACAATAACCATTTTACAAGATCTTGAAGCCACTTCAAAATATGGTGAAAGGGGGAAAAAAGGAGTTGTAATCATTACGACTAAAACAGGAAAACCAGCTCCGAAAAAATAATCCTAAGCTTTGTCAAAGTCTGCAGCTTTGACAAAGCAAAATCCGAACATTAATTCTTAAAACTTACTATCATGAAAAGTCTAAAACTTATTTCATCAGCCATTGCTATGCTTATATGTTTCATAAGCTTTGCACAAGAAAGAACCATTACAGGAATTGTTACAGATAAATTTAATACAGCACTACCAGGCGTTACGGTGCTAATTAAAGGCACTAAAAAAAATACCCAAACTGATTTTGATGGAAAATATACGATTCAAACCCAAAAAGGAGATATTCTTGTTTTCACTTTCATCGGATACGAAAATCAATCTGTAGAAGTAAAAGATAAAAGTGTGATTAATGTTACTATGCAGGAAGCTTATCAAAATTTACAAGAAGTTGTTGTTACAAGTTATGGCTCAAGTGATTCTGAATATGAAGACCGAAGTTATGCCCGCGCTGAAAGAAGAAGAGAGAAAAAAGAAAAATCAAAGGAAAAAGTAGCGGGAGTTCAAATTCAAAACAATGTTCAATATACTGCCATACCAAGTCAGAGTGTGGCAATACGCGGAATTACATCTGTTTCTCCAAAAAATGAACCATTGTATATTATTGACGGAGTTCCTGCAAAAGCCAATCAAATGGCAAAAATTAATCCGAATGACATTGATAATGTTTCGGTTTTAAAAGATCAGGCAGCAACTTCGGTTTATGGAAATAAAGCTTCAAATGGCGTTGTTGTAATTTCGACTAAAAATGAAATCTATAAAAACCTTTCAGAAAAAGAATTGGATAAAAAATTAAAAATTACTCCTATACCAACAGAACCAAATCAGGAAGATTATGATTCTTTTGTGGAAAATGCTTTTGAAAGTCCAAAAACAGCACCGCTTTCTACTTTTTCTATTGATGTTGATAATGCTTCATATACTAATATCAGACGTTTTTTAAACAACGGTCAAGAAGTTCCAAAAGATGCTGTTCGTGTGGAAGAAATGGTGAATTTCTTTAAATACACTTATCCGCAGCCAAAAAACGAACATCCATTTTCTATCAATACTGAAGTAAGTGATTCACCTTGGAATTCGAACACTAAAATTCTAAAAATTGGTTTACAGGGAAAAAATATTCCAACCGAAGATTTGCCAGCTTCAAATTTGGTCTTTTTAATTGACGTTTCAGGTTCAATGAGCGACATGAATAAACTGCCTTTATTAAAACAATCTTTAAAAATATTGGTAAACGCATTAAGAGCTAAAGATAAAGTGGCCATTGTGGTTTATGCGGGCGCTGCTGGAATGGTTTTACCTCCAACTTCCGGAGATGAGAAAAAAACTATTGTTGATGCCTTAGATAAATTACAATCTGGCGGAAGCACGGCTGGCGGAGCAGGAATTGAACTCGCTTACAAAACTGCTGCAGAAAATTTCATAAAAGGGGGAAACAATCGTGTGATTCTGGCTACCGATGGTGATTTTAATGTGGGAAGTTCTTCCAATTCTGATATGGAAAAATTAATCGAAGAAAAAAGAAAAACTGGTGTTTTCTTAACTTGTTTAGGTTACGGAATGGGAAATTACAAAGACAGCAAAATGGAAATTCTTGCCGATAAAGGAAACGGAAATTATGCTTATATCGATAACATTCATGAGGCCAATCGTTTTCTTGGAAAAGAATTTAAAGGTTCAATGTTTGCTATTGCGAAAGATGTAAAAATCCAGATTGAATTTAATCCGAAACAAGTTCAGGCATATCGATTGATTGGTTATGAAAACAGAAAACTTCGCCCGGAAGATTTTAAAAATGACGCAATCGACGCCGGAGAATTAGGAAGTAATCATACCGTTACGGCTTTGTATGAAATTATTCCGGCTGGTGTAAAAAGCGATTATTTAAACGTTCAGCCAGATGATTTGAAATACACTAAAACCGAAACAAGTTCAAACAATTACAACGGAGAGCTGGCGACCATAAAATTCCGTTATAAAAAACCTGACGGGGATAAAAGCATCGAAATGGTTCAGATAATCAACAACAGATCGGTTAGTTTAGATAAAGCAAGTGATGATTTTAAATTTAGTACAGCCGTGGCTTGGTTTGGATTAAAACTAAGAGACTCAAAATTAATTACTCAAAAATCATCTGAAGATATTCTCGAATTAGCACAACAAGGAATTTCATACGATAAAGGAGGCTACAAAGCTGAATTTATTCGTCTTATTGAAACTTCTGAAGAATATAATTAATAAATATTTATTTACATTTGGCTTTTAATCGAATCATTAATTTTTAATAAACGTATGAATCCAATTTTAAGCCAAAATCTTTTTTTAGTTAAAGAACATATCGGAATGTTTAAAGCCTCAAACAATTATGACATTTATGATCCGCAGAGCAATCAAATAATTATGAATTGCCGAGAAAACAATTTGGGTTTCTTTACTAAAATACTTCGTTTTACTGATTATAAAAGAGCAACGCCTTTTAATATTGATATTACAACAGCTTCTGGAGAAAAATTAATTTCTGTAAAAAGAGGAATTGCCATTTTCCGTTCGACTGTTGAAGTCTTTGATGAAAAAGACAGGTTAATTGGAACTTTTAAACAAAAATTTTTCTCGTTTGGAGGAAGATTTGAAATTTTAGATAAAAATGACAAACCTGCTGCAACATTGCAAGGAAAGTGGACAGGATGGGATTTTAAATTTTCTCATGAAAATAAACAACTTGCTCAGGTAAGTAAAAAATGGGCAGGATTAGGAAAAGAGTTTTTTACAAGTGCTGATAATTATGTACTTCAAATTGAAGATACTGTAGCAGCAGACAGTCCGCTTAGACAATTAATTCTGGCTGCCGTAATGTGTATCGACATGGTTTTGAAAGAATAATAAAGTTGTTAAACTTAGATTAAGAAAACACCCGAAAGCATTATTTTAGTTTGCAAAAGCTTTATTTTTGTTAGACTTAAAATAATGCTTTCTGCATTTCTAAAAAATAAATCATGACAGACTTAAAAAATAAAAATGCGTTCATTACCGGCGCTGGTAAAGGAATTGGTAAAGCCGCTGCAATTGCTTTAGCAAAAGAAGGTGTAAACGTAATTTTAGTTTCAAGAACTCAGGCTGACGTTGACAATCTTGCTGCTGAAATCAACAAACTGGGGGTGAAATCTCTGGCTTTATCTGCCGATGTTTCGGATATTAATTCTATAAATAATGCAGTTGAAAAAGCTTTAGCCGAATTTAAACATATAGACATTTTAATTAACAGTGCCGGAATTGCTTCTTTTGCAAAATTCTTGGATTTAGAACCTGCCAACTGGGAAAAAATTATTCAGGTTAATTTAATGGGAACGTATTATACAACTCGTGCTATTATCCCAAATATGATTGAAAGACAAACGGGAGATATTATCAACATTTCTTCAACTGCCGGTTTAAACGGAAATGCGATGACAAGTGCTTACAGTGCTTCTAAATTTGCTGTTTTAGGTTTAACAGATTCTTTGATGCAGGAAATGAGAAAACACAATATACGTGTTACGGCTTTAACGCCAAGTACAGTTGCAACTGATATGGCAATTGATTTAAACTTAACTGACGGAAATCCTGAAAAAGTAATGCAGTCTGAAGATATGGCTGATTTAATCATTGCGCAGTTAAAATTAAACCGTAGAGTTTTTATCAAAAACAGCAGTATTTGGTCTACTAATCCTTAAAAAACATTTCTCTGACAACTTTGTCAAAGTTTAAAACTTTGACAAAGTTCCTAACAGCCTTAACATAAAATCAAATGGAACAATATTTAAGACAATTAATAGCGATAGAATTCACAGATAAGAAGG
Organism: Flavobacterium sp.; assembly: GCF_039595935.1. Lineage (NCBI taxonomy): Bacteria > Pseudomonadati > Bacteroidota > Flavobacteriia > Flavobacteriales > Flavobacteriaceae > Flavobacterium > Flavobacterium sp. The sequence continues at coordinate 1,607,639 of NZ_JBCNKR010000004.1, forward strand.
AACTTTTTACAGGATTTCTTATTGATTATTCTGACGACTGGATTTTACTTCGAAACAATCCTGTTGATTATATTTTGGATGGTTATGTAATTCTGAAAAATAAAAATATTGAAGCTGTTCATAGAGATCAGGATTTGGCTTTTACAGAAAAAGTAATTCGTTTAAAAGGTTTAAAAACAAATTCTGAAGATATTATTCCAATTAGGGATTTGAATTCAATTTTAAGTTTTATCAACAATCAACATGGCATTTTTCAGATTTCTAAAAAGTCTGCAAAGTCAGCTTATTTAGGAAAATTAATTTCTTTGACAGATGAAGAACTTACAATAGATTTTCTGGATACCAGAGGTCAGTTTGGCGGCGAATTGAGTTTTAATCCCGAAAAAATCAGAGTTATAGAATTTGATACGGATTATATTAATTCTTTGAAATTAGTCATTCCTGAGAATCAGAAATAGAATTTTGATAATTAAAAAGCCCTTTTTACAAAGGGCTTTTTTTGTCATTCATGTAACGATTAGAACTTTGTCAAAGTTTAAAACTTTGACAAAGTTAAAACTCTATATCTTTTACGCTTCTGCCAGCTTATTTACAAACTCCATACGCACACTTCCGTCTTCATCAATTTTAGTTAAATTAATTTCGTGCAAAGTATTTATCAATTCAGGATTCCACGGAGTTTTTACTTTTACGTAGTTTTCGGTAAAACCATGAATATAACCTTCTTTATTTTCACTTTCAAAAAGAACCGTTCTGTTGGTTCCTAATTGACTTTCGTAAAAAGCACGACGTTTTTTAACCGATAAACCTCTAAGCATTTTGCTTCGTTTTGCCCTAACATTTGCCGGAACAACTCCTTCCATATTCGCCGCTTCCGTATTGTCTCTTTCAGAATAAGTGAAAACGTGCAGATAAGAAATATCCATTTCGTTTAAGAAATGATACGTTTCTAAGAAATGTTCGTCTGTTTCACCAGGGAAACCAACAATTACGTCGACACCAATACAAGCGTGCGGCATGACTTCGCGAATTTTATTTACACGGTCTGTATAAACTTCGCGCAGGTAACGACGTTTCATTAATTTTAAAATATCGTTGCTTCCTGATTGTAATGGAATATGAAAATGCGGTACAAAAGTTCTGCTTTTTGAAACAAAATCTATCGTTTCGTTTTTCAATAAATTAGGTTCTATAGATGAAATTCTAAGACGCTCAATTCCGTCTACTTTATCTAAAGCCTGAACTAAATCCAGAAAAGTATGTTCGTGTTTTTTATTTCCGAACTCCCCTTTTCCGTAATCTCCAATATTTACTCCGGTTAAAACAATTTCACGGATATTTTGTTCTGAGATTTCTTTGGCATTTTTTAAGACATTTTCTAAAGCATCACTTCTTGAAATTCCTCTTGCCAGTGGAATTGTACAATAGGTACATTTATAATCGCATCCGTCCTGAACTTTTAAGAAAGCACGTGTACGATCGCCAATTGAGTAACTTCCAACGTAAAAATCAGCTTCGGCAATTTCGCATGAGTGCACTTCACCCATATCGTTTTTGCTCAAATCATGAATATAATCGGTGATTTTGAATTTTTCTGTAGCTCCCAAAACCAAATCAACGCCATCAACTGCGGCCAATTCTTCTGGTTTTAACTGAGCATAACATCCAACAGCGGCAACAAAAGCTTTATCATTAAGTTTCATTGCTTTTTTTACAACCTGCTTAAACTGCTTATCAGCATTCTCTGTTACAGAACAGGTATTGATAACGTATATATCGGCAATTTCCTCAAAATCAACACGATCAAAACCTTCATCCTGAAAGTTTCTCGCAATTGTGGATGTTTCTGAGAAATTCAGTTTGCAGCCAAGTGTATAAAAAGCAACTTTTTTTCTATTTTCCATGGGAGTACACTACATTTATAAGTAGTAAGATATTATATTTACATCTCTATTAAAGAGTTTGCAAATTTACATACAATATTCTTTAAAATAAAATCAATAATGTACTATATATCAATATTTTGCATTAATCACTAATTTTAAAATGATTTAAAAAACTAAATTTCAAATCAAATATTTCTTAAATTTAAGGATTCTAAAAGATTTACTTTTTAATTCGATAAGAATAAAATGACAAAAATATCGATCAAATGCAAATTTTATCGATTAAATGCATTTTTTTTAGTTTTAAATTAAAATTTTCTTACATTTAACTTTGCTTAGAAAATTTCAGTTTTAAATTGAGTTTTTAGAGATTTTAAACGTTAATATTAATATTATAACAATTCATATAAAACAATTTTGATTTTCAATCGTTATGTTGTTGTTTTGTTATTAAAAACGAATGGGAACGCCGAAAACCAGAAAGAGTAGGCAAAAATTAAAAATTCAAAAACTCCACTATGAAAGCATTTTTACCCACAATCTGCTTGATGTTCTTAACCATTTTTAGTTCGCAAGCGCAAACTAATGCTCCGGCTGCAAATGCAAATCCATTTCCATCTATTAGTACTTTGACAACTTGGGCGAGTTTAAATTCTCAGTCACAATTTGATATTGCCATTCGTGCGGTAGGATTTAAATTTGAAGTAAAGGAGCCTGGTGCAGAATCTACAGCCTATACCTACATTCGTAAAGTAACTGTAAATGAAGTAAACTATACTGACAGAATTGTTTACAGAATTACTAACAATAACTCTGCAAGTATTATCTCTTTGGTAACTGCTTCTACAGACTTAGTGAGTTTATATACTCCACAATTAGCTACATTTAAAAATAACAATTGCAAAACTGAAATGTCTAAAGACAAAAACACTACTTGCAGCTGTTACGAAAGTGTAAATTATGCTATCGACCTTTGCGACGAACGTGTAAAACTTACAATGGGTGACGGAAATAAATATTTTGTTTCTGTAGCAAAAAAATAAATAATTTAAAGAACTACGTTTTCCAAATCTTTGCAGACTTTTTACAAGGCTTCAAAGATTTGGAACGGATTTCTTTAAACAAATTATAAGTTTGGATTTTTTAATTCGTACCAAACTTCAATTTCTCCTTCATATTCAAAAGAGTTTACAAATTGTAAACCGAGTTTTTCGAGAATCTTTCTTGAATTCTGATTGCCTTCATCTGCGTAGGCATAAATTGCATCGACTTTCATTTCGCTGAATGCGTAATTTATAAAAGCTTTTCCGGCTTCGGTTGCGTAACCTTTATTCCAGTGTTTTTCTATAAACCGATAACCAATCTCGTAAAAGTTCTGATGGTTATTTATTTCATTTGTAATAAACTTAATTCCAGACCAGCCAATAAATTCATTGGTTTCTTTTAGAATCACTGCCCAGCGCCCTGTTCCAAAATCTTTATATTGCTGCTGAATATTTTCAATCTGAGCTTTGCTTTCTTCGATTGTGGTGACAGGTTTATTTCCGAGATAAATATGAACATTTGGGTTAGAATCCAATTCGAACATTCCTTCTACATCTGAAAGAAGTAATTCTCGCAATAATAAGCGTTCTGTTTCGATTGGATTTTTCATCAACTTTAATTTAAAATATATTTCTGCACAACCTCAGCAACGCCATCATTATTATTTGAAGCTACAATTAAGTCAGCTTTATCGCGCAACTCGGGATTTACATTATCTACCCAAACACCTAAACCGGCATATTCGATCATTGTTAAATCATTTCCGGCATTTCCCACAGCAATAATTTCATTTTGATGAATTCCCAGTTTTTCTGCCAAAAGCTTTAAACTGTTGGCTTTATCAATTCCTTGCTGTGCTGCTTCTAAGAAAAAAGGTTTCGACATAGAAACACTCAAATCCGGCATTGTTTCTGCCAAATCTTTTTCTACTGTTTTTAAATAGGCCGGATTTTCTAATAAAATACATTTTACAGCAGGCCTGTCAACATAATCTTTAAAACTGGCAACTTTATGATGCGCCATTCCTGTAATTTCCTTTTCAACTTCTATATATTCAGAATCCGTTTCGCTTATAATTTCATCGTCTAAATAGGTTATAATATGAGTTTTCATTTTCACACTATAATCATATAATTCATGAATTTGTTCTACGGTTAATTTCTGTTCAAAGAAAACCAAATCGTCTTTTACACGACTTATAACTGCTCCGTTAAACGAAATCATATAAGAATCGTTTAAATCTAATTCCAGCTCTTTAGCGTAAGCTGTCATTGCAGAAGTTGGTCGCCCTGAAGCCAAAACAACATAAACACCTTTTGCCTGTGCTTCTAATAAAACTTTTTTATTTAAATCCGAAATTCTGTGATCATCTGTCAACAAGGTATCATCCATGTCGAGCACTAACATTTTGTATTGCATTTTTTTAGTTTGCAGTTTTCAGTCGCAGTTTTCAGTTCTAATAGTAAACTGAAAACTGCAACTGAAAACTTTTAAAGACTCATTCTAAATTCTTCAATAACCGGATTTGCTTTTGCAAAATCTGTTTCCTGAATAAAAACCTCAACAGCCAGATCTGTACCGCCAAAACCTCCTAAACGAGCTGATTGAATATTATCTTTTTTCACGGTTTCTACTCCCGCTTCTTCTAATCTTTCCTGCAAAGCAATTGCTAACACTTCACTTCCTGAATACACTTTCATTAATCCCATGACATTTATTTTTAGTTATTAATTTTCTAATATTTTCTTTAATTGATTTTGAAAACTTTCATTTTCATTTATTCCAATATGTTCCTGATTTTTCAACGGATATAAATAAGCATTCGAGCTTAAAAGTTTTTTTAACCGAACTGAATTCTCAAAAGGAATTAATTTATCGTCAGTTCCATGAAATATATAAATTGGAGTTTTTATTTTTGGAAGATAAACATTCGTTTCCAGACTAAACTTTTTCATAAAATCTGGAAAAAGAGGCACTCTTGAACTCGATAATTCTAGAAAATTATAATACGGAGCCTGTAAAATCAAAGCTTTTGGTTTATTTTCTAAAGCCAATTTAGTCGCAAAACCAGAACCAATAGAATATCCGGCAATTATAATTTTATCTTCGGAATATCTTTTAGTCATTGATTTGTAAACAATTGAAATATCTTTTGACAATTGTTCTTCATTTTCGATTTCACCTTCACTTTTACCGAAACTTCTGTAATCCAAAATAAAAATATCGTATCCTAAAGAGGTATAAATTTTTGCTATTTTGCCCCAGGTTTCAAGTGTTCCGGCATTTCCATGAAGATAAAAAACTAAGCCTTTAGAATTTTCAGCTTTAAACAATAATCCATTCAGATTGTTTCCATCAAATGACTTGATATTGATTTCTTCAAATTTCTGCTGGTAATCAAATTTGTAATCTTTTGGAAGTCTCGAACTATGAAAAACTAATTCAACCTGATTAAAATAAACATAGGAAATCATCAAAATATAAATAACCAGAAAAAAGCACAAAAGTACAATTGAAAAGAATTTAAGCGTTTTGAGTATTTCCATATTTAATTTTAGTTTTCAGTCTCAGTCTCAGTTTCCAGAAAAACTGTGACTGTAAACTGCGACTATTTACTCTTCTTCTATATCGTCTTCCTCTTCATCCAGTTCTTCCTCTCCTTCTTCATCCATATCAAATAAATAAGGCTCAATTAACATTTTATCTGCAAGGATTTCGATACGTTCAGTTAACGTTTCAGCAAAAATTAAACGCTGCGTTTTAGCAATACTGTTTGAAATACGCATGATTTTTGGCTCGTGACGTAATTTCAGAATAGGATCAGCATCATCCAAAATAAACATTTTTAAACGATTTACATTGTATCCCGCCGTACTAAACATATCGTTTAATTTGGTTGGAGTTCCAATTAAAACATCAATTCCGGTTGAAACGTAGTTTTTATCATAATCCATATCGCCTTTGTCATGCACGCCATAAATTTCGAGATTGGTATATTTCCCTAATTTGTTAAAAAGCTCAACCATTGCTGTCATTTTTTCTTTGTCTTCAACAATGATCAAAGCACGAGGTGATTCTTCATTTTTCCCTGCCAATTGCTGAATCACATTCAATACAATAGCAGTTGTTTTTCCCGTTCCATCCGGAGAAATAATTACACAATCGGCACCACTTTTTATGGTTGAAAAGGTTTCCATCTGCAAAGCATTAGCCTCGGTCAAACCGTTTTCAATTAATCCGTCTTGTAATTTCTCGTTTATCTTTTTTAGTTTCATTTTTTTTAATGCTTTAGGCTTTAAGCTGTAGGCTTTAAGCTGTAGGCTTTAAGCTAAAAATATTACTTTTAAAAGCCTAAAGCCTACAGCTTAAAGCTTATCGCGTGAAGCATTTATTTGCTTGCGAACATTTTTACATCACTTTCAGAGATTTCGTTTCCTCCTAAAATGATTAATCTTTCTACCACATTTCGAAGTTCACGGATATTTCCTGTCCAATCGTATTCCTGCAGTAATTGTATCGCTTGAGTAGAAAATCCTTTTACGGCGTTTCCTTGCTCTGAAGCAATTTTCTCTGCAAAATGTTTAATCAAAGCCGGAATATCATCACGCCTTTCATTCAATGGCGGAACTTTGATTAAAATAACTGCCAGACGATGGTATAAATCTTCGCGGAAACGGCCTTCGGCAATTTCTGTTTTTAAGTCTTTATTAGTTGCTGCTACAACGCGAACATCAACTTTAATATCTTTATCTGCACCAACTCTGGTAATCATATTTTCCTGAAGGGCGCGTAAAACTTTGGCTTGCGCCGAAAGACTCATATCTCCAATTTCATCTAAGAAAATTGTTCCTTTATCGGCTGCTTCAAATTTTCCGGCACGATCTTTAACTGCCGATGTAAAAGCACCTTTTACGTGTCCGAATAATTCACTTTCAATCAACTCACTCGGAATCGCGGCACAGTTTACTTCGATTAAAGGAAAATTAGCGCGTTCACTTTTTTCATGCAATTGATGCGCTACTAATTCTTTTCCCGTTCCGTTTGGTCCTGTAATTAGAACTCTGGCTTCAGTTGTAGCGACTTTATCAATCATTACTTTGATATGATTAATCGACTCGCTGTCGCCAATCATTTCGTAATTTTTGCTGACTTTTTTCTTTAGTATTTTATTTTCTACTACTAATTGTTTTTTGTCTAAAGCATTACGAACTGTATTTAATAAACGATTCAAATCTGGCGGTTTTGAGATATAATCAAAAGCTCCTAAACGCATCGTATGAATTGCAGTTTCCATGTCGCCATGTCCTGAAATCATCACCATCGGAATCTCTGGTTTTATTTTTTTTACTTCTTCTAAAACCTCAACTCCGTCCATTTTTGGCATTTTGATATCACACAAAACCAAATCGTAATCGTTGTTTTTTATTTTTTCAAGACCTGAAACACCGTCTTCTGCTTCATCCACTTTATAAGAATCATTTTCTTCTGATAAAATTTTCACCAAAACTCTTCTAATCGCTGCTTCGTCTTCGATAATTAGTATTTTACTCATTTTTTTCTAAGGTTCAAAGTTGCAAAGTTGCAGAGTGACAAAGTTTAAAATCTTTGTCGCTATGTTACCTATTAACCTGCTATTAGTAATATCTTTTATACTTCAATACAATTTTAAAGTTACCTTTCTAAGTTATAAAAAATTCAAATACAAAAACTTTGAACCTTTGTCACTCTGTAACTTTGCAACTTTAAAAAGCTAGTATTTAAGCCATTTATACAATTCTTTCCATGTTGGTTTTTTGCCATACATTAAAATACCTACACGGTAAATTTTTCCGGCAAACCAGACTACAAAGAAAAAGGTAGCAAACAATAATGATACCGAAATTGCGATTTGCCACCACGGCACTCCAAACGGAATTCGCATTAACATTACAATTGGCGATGTAAGCGGAATCATTGAGAATACAACAGCAACCGTTCCGTGCGGGTCATTTACAACTGTAAAAAAACCTATATATACACTTAAAATTAAAGGCATTAAGATTGGAAGTAAAAATTGCTGAGAATCTGTTTGATTATCTACAGCTGCTCCAATCGCGGCGTAGAAGGAACTGTATAGAAAATATCCTCCAATAAAATAAATTACAAAACCTGTTAAAACACTGGCAATTGGCAGATTCCATACCTCTTTTAATCCCATTTGTATGATTCCTGGTAAATCATGCTGTGTCTGCATCAATACGGGCGGAATTCGGGTTTCAGGACCAACATTAACCCCAAAAAATGCCGAGGCTGCAAAAAGCAGACTTAAACCAATAATGGCCCAAATTGTAAACTGCAGAATCCCGGCTAATGAAGTTCCGACAATTTTACCAATCATTAACTGAAATGGTTTTACTGATGAAATGATGATTTCGATAATGCGATTTGTTTTTTCTTCGATTACACTTCTCATTACCATGTTTCCGTAAATGATTATAAACATCATAATAAGATATCCAAAAGCACCGCCAATACCAATTTTTACTTCATTTAAACCTTTTAAACTTTCTTCTCCGGACGCTTTTACCAAATGTAAATTGACATTTGATTTGGCTTTTTGAATCGCAAGTGTATCTAATTTTGCTTTTTCGAGATTTAATTTTGTAATTTTTGATGCAATAATATCTTGTGTATTTTCAACAAAAGAAATACTTGGGCTATTGTTGGAAATAAACTCGATTTTGCTTTCTAGATCTTTCTCTGAATTCGTTTTAGGAATAACAATTAAACCACTGAAATTTTCTTTATTAATACTGTCTTTTAAAGCATTCACTTCAATTTCAGACAGATTTAAATATTTGAATTCAGCACCTTTTTTGTTTTCTTTTAAAAAATCAGATGCAAAAAGACCGGTTTCGTCGTGAATAGCGATACGCTTTGTTTCGGCTTTCATCGAACTTAAATAACCAATAAAAATGGCTATTGCTACAAACAAAAGCGGACTCAAAAAAGTCATGACAACAAAAGATTTATTGCGGACTTTGGCAATAAATTCTCTTTTTATAATTAATGAAATAATACTCATTTCTTGATTTTAGATTTTAGATTGTTGACTTTAGATTTTTAGATTTTAGGTCTTCACTCTAAAATCTAAAATCTGAAATCTAAACTTTATTTTCAGTAACCGTTTGAATAAAAATATCGTTTATACTTGGAATTTTCTCAACAAAATGCGTTACCTGTCCGCGTTGTGTAAGAACATGTAACAATTCGTTTGGTGCGGCATTTCCTATTTGAATATTTAGTTTTAAATCGTCGTTTAATGATTTAAAACTTGCCGGAGAAACCGTAAATTTTTGTGTAATATCATACATCAAACCTTCAACATTGTTAGTCAGAATTCCGACTTCAAAACTGTTCGTTCTAAACTGACGTTTTACATCGGCTACTTTTCCTTCAATCAGTTTGTTTGATTTATGAATTAAGGCAATATTTTCACATAACTCCTCTACACTTTCCATTCTGTGCGTTGAAAAAATAATAGTTGAGCCTTGTTCTTTTAACGCTAAAATTTCGTCTTTAATAATATTGGCATTTACGGGATCAAATCCTGAAAAAGGCTCATCAAGAATCAGCAGTTTTGGTTTATGAAGTACACAAACCACAAACTGAATTTTCTGCGCCATTCCTTTAGAAAGTTCCTGAATTTTTTTATTCCACCAGCCCTGAATTCCTAAGCGGTCGAACCAATAATCTAATTGTTTTTTGGCTTCGGTTTTAGAAAGTCCTTTCATTTGCGCCAGATACAAACACTGCTCGCCTACTTTCATCGAGCTGTATAAACCTCTTTCTTCCGGAAGATAGCCAATGGTCTGCACATGCTTTGGCTGTAATTTTTCTCCATCCAAAATCACTTCACCGCTGTCTGGCAGTGTAATTTGATTGATGATTCTGATAAGGGAAGTTTTTCCTGCTCCATTTGGACCTAAAAGCCCATATATACTGCCTTTTGGCACATTTAATGAAACTTCGTTAAGCGCTACATAATCGCCGTATTGTTTTACGACTTTATGTACTTCGAGTAAGTTGCTCATTTTGTTTTTTAGATTTTCTTGTGTTGGTTTCTGCTATTTCTGCCAACAGGCTGTAAAAGTAAATAATTAGTAGCGAATCTGCATAATAATACGCAAAAAACCCATTCTATTTATGCTTAGAATGGGTTTTTGAATTATTTAAACACTTTTAAAAAAGTTTAGATTATGAGAACATATCTTTTACTTTTTCAAAAAATGATTTCTCTGATTTTTCCGGGCTTGGAACAAAGTGCTCGTCGTTTAAAGCATTTTCAAAGAATTGTTTTTGTTCTTTATTTAATGTTTTTGGCGTCCAAACATTTACGTGAACTAATAAGTCTCCGCTTCCGTAACCATTGATACTTGGAATACCTTTTCCTTTTAATCTTAAGATTTTTCCAGATTGAATTCCTTCTTCCAGTTTAATACGAACTTTTCCGTTGATAGCTTCAATATCTTTAGAAGCTCCTAAAACTGCCTCTGGAAAACTGATGTATAAATCATAGTGAACATTTTCTCCTTCACGTTTTAAGAATTCGTGTTCAATTTCTTCAATAGCAACAATTAAATCTCCCGGAATACTGTTTCCTGGCGCATCATTACCTTTGTTAGAAACTTTCAACTGCATTCCGTCAACAACTCCAGCAGGAATTTTGATTGATACTGTTTCGTCTTCCTGAACCATTCCCTGAGCATCTGCTTCGGCTGGTTTTTTATCTAAAATCTGACCAGAACCACCACATGTAGGACAAGTTGATGCAGACTGCATTCTTCCTAAAATAGTATTGGTTACACGCATTACCTGACCTTGACCATTACAAGTTGTACAAGTTTTATACGTTACACCTTTTGCCTGAACTTTACGTTTTACTTTAACTTTTTTCTCAACACCATTAGCAATTTCTTCTAAAGTTAGTTTTACTTTAATTCGAAGATTGCTTCCTTTAGCACGACGAGGACCTCCGCCTCCGCCTCCGAAACCGCCAAATCCACCGCCAAAAATATCACCAAACTGGCTGAAAATGTCATCCATATTCATACCGCCATGACCGCCAAATCCGCCAGAACCATCAAATGCCTGATGTCCGTATTGGTCGTATTTTGCTTTTTTCTGCGGATCACTCAAAACTTCATAAGCTTCTGCCGCTAATTTAAAGTTTTCTTCTGCCTCTTTGTCGCCCGGATTTTTATCAGGATGGTATTTTAAAGCACTTTTTCTGTATGCTTTTTTTATTTCGGCAGCGTCAGCATTTTTTGAAATGCCTAGTATTTCGTAAAAATCTTTTTTCATAATTTAGGTAAAATTCTAAATTTTAAAATTCCAAATTCCAATATTAAACCTGAATTTCAGAATCTTAATTGCTTTTAGTTTCCAACTACAACTTTAGGGAAACGAATAATTTTGTCTCCTAATTTGTATCCTTTTTCAATAACATCAACGATTTTTCCTTTCAATTTGTCAGATGGAGCCGGAATTTGAGTAATTGCCTCTGCAACATCAGCATTGAAAGCATCTCCTGCCTGAATTTCAACTTGCTCTAAACCTTTAGAAACTAAAGTACTTTTCAATTTTTCATGAATCAGCTCAACACCTTTTTTAAGGTTTTCGTCGTCAGATTTGTTGATTTCTACTGCAGCTCTGTCAAAATCATCTAAAACAGGAAGCATAGCCAATAAAACTTCTTGGTTTGCAGTTTTAAACAATTCAAGACGCTCTTTTGAAGTTCTTTTTTTGTAATTTTCAAATTCAGCAAATAATCTCAAAAACTTATCTTTTTCGTGAGCCAAGTCTTTAGCTAATTGCTCCTCAACACTTAATTCTTCAACAATTAACTGCTCTCCGTTTGCATTGTTTTCTAACGTTACATCATCTAATTCCTGATCGAATTCTGTATTTTCCGTAGTCATATTACTTTTATTTTTAAAAATATTCTTAAACTTCATTTTATTTATTACTTTGTTTTGGATTGCAAAAGTACTGCCAAATCTTTGAAAATGTCAAATTGTCACTTTATTAATTATGAGCCTTTTAAAAAACGAAATTACAGGCTTGAAATTTTATTATAATTTTAAGACTATTACGTTTTAGTTTGTCGTATATTTGATCTCCAAAGTAAAAACTAAATTATTACCTATCAAAATTGAATTTAAGGGTTGGCTTCGGTCTCTAAATAATTATTAATTCAAGTTTACCTTATATTAAAAAAAGCTTCGCCTTACAGAGACGAAGCTTTTTTTTATGCTTTTTATCTTAAAAAAAAATTAACGCAAAGAACGCTAAGATTTTTTACTCTTAAGCTTTTTAAAAAAGGAAAAGTTCGCAAAGCTTTGTATTGATTTAGCTTTGTGAACTTTGTCTTTTTAAAGTATTCATCGTAAAAATCTTTGCGATCTTTGCGGTAAAAAAAATCCTTTGCGGTAAAAAAATATTGCACGGGCGGAGGGATTCGAACCCCCATCAACGGTTTTGGAGACCGCTATTCTACCCTTGAACTACGCCCGTAATTTAAGGTTGGCAAATTAAAAGTTTTTTTTCTTCTCAAGCAACTATTTCAGGTAGAGATTTCAAAAGAAAATCCTTTAAATATAGGCTGTCTGAATCAAAAACCTTTATTTCAAATAGTTAACCTAAATTTTTATTTCACGCAGATTTAAAAAAGATTTAGGCAGATTTGCGCAGATTCATTTTATATAAAAATTAAATTAAATCTGCTAAAATCCGCCTAATCTGCGTGAAATAAAAAATCCTTTAAATCTGTGTAATCTGTGGCAAAAAACTTCGTTACAAATAGTTAACCTAACAAAGCTTTTTTCAATCCGTCAAAATCTACAGAAACCTGCTCTCCTGTCACTAAATTTTTAAGTGCATATGTATTTGAAGTAATTTCCTGATCTCCAACAATTACTGCAAACGGAATCAAACGTTTATCAGCATATTGAAACTGTTTCCCAACTTTTACGTTATCAGGATACAATTCTACTTTTATATTTTCCTGTCTTAATTTTTGGATTGCTTTTGAAGCATACAACGCTTCTTTGTCTCCAAAATTTAAAAACATAGCTTTTGAAGTTGCCGCAACAGTCTCAGGAAACAAGTTTAATTCTTCAAGAACCAAATAAATTCTATCCAGTCCGAAAGAGATTCCAACACCGCTCATGTTTTTTAAACCAAAAATACCAGTCAAATCGTCGTATCTACCACCGCCTCCAATCGAACCAATTGAAACCGTTTTTGGTGCTGCTACCTCAAAAATAGCTCCTGTATAGTAATTTAGACCGCGTGCCAAAGTAACATCTAAATCTAAAATTGCAGTTGACAAACCTAAATCAGCCACATTGTCACAAATAAATTTTAATTCTTCAACACCTTTCATTCCTTCTTCAGAAGATGACAACAATTCTGAAAGGTGATTGATTTTATCTGCAAAAGTGCCACTAAAACTGAAAAGCGGCTGTACTTTTACCAAAGCTTCTTCAGAAATACCTTTTTCAATCATTTCTTTCTTTACACCATCTTCACCTATTTTATCTAATTTGTCAAGGGCAACTGTAAAATCGATTAATTTATCTGAAGCACCAATTACTTCAGCAATTCCAGATAGAATTTTTCTGTTATTGATTTTAATTGTAACACCTTCTAGACCTAAAGCTGTAAAAACTGTATCATATAACTGTACCAATTCAACTTCCTGCCAAAGTGATTTTGAGCCTACCACATCGGCATCACATTGAAAAAATTCTCTGTAACGGCCTTTCTGCGGACGATCTGCTCTCCAAACTGGCTGGATTTGGTATCTTTTAAAAGGAAATTCTATTTCGTTTTGGTGCTGTACAACATATCTGGCAAAAGGAACAGTCAAATCATAACGCAATGCTTTTTCTGAAATTCTTCCTGTAAATTTATTCAGCTCAATTCTTTGATCAAGACTGATTGTTTCTGCAGAATTTGTTTGAAGTGCTTCCAAAGATTCTGGTAATTCAATTTTATTTTTATTGAAGAAAAAATTACCTGAATTCAATATTTTAAAAATCAAACGATCTCCTTCTTCCCCATATTTCCCCATTAAAGTATCTGAATTTTCAAACGAAGGAGTTTCTATTGGCTGAAAACCAAATTTCTCAAAATTAGTTCTTATCGTCTGAATAATATATTGACGTTTTGACACCTCGGCAGGTGAAAAATCTCTTGTCCCTTGTGGAATACTTGGTTTTGAAGCCATCTTTTCTGATTTTAGATTTTAGATTTTAGATTTTAGATTTCGTTTGAAACTTAAATTCATAAACCTTTAAAATTATTTTTTTTTAGATTTTTAGGTCGTTGGACTTTTAGACATGCAGCTTTACACTTTTAGACTAAATTACTTTCCAACTTTCAACTTAATTTAAGTCTGCAAATATCTTACTTTTTAAAATAAATAATAGCAGTTCGAAAACAAACTTGTAACAAAAACCGTATTTTCGTGACAAATTGGTCATGATGCTGAAATTATTTAAAGAAAATATTCGGATTGCTTTTGGTTCTATCAAAACTCAATTATTACGAACCATTCTTACTGTTTTAATTATTGCTATCGGGATTACAGCTTTGGTTGGAATTTTAACGGTTGTAACAGCTCTTGAAAATACAGTTTCTACCAATTTTGCTTCGATGGGTGCGAATACTTTCAATATCAATCAATATGAAAATACGGTTCGAAACCGAGGCGGAAATGAACGTGAAATTATAAATCCTATTATTTCTTATCCGGAAGCAGTTGCCTTCAAAAACAAATACAAATATCCGTTTACCGAAACTTCTCTTTCCTTTACTGCATCTTCGACTTCTGAGGTTAAATATTTAGATACTAAAACGGATCCGGAAATTGCTATTGTGGGTGTAGATGAACATTATATTTCCAATTCTGGTTTAGAAACTACATTAGGCCGATCTTTTAATCAATTTGACATTGACAATAATACGTACACCTGCGTTGTGGGTTCTGATTTTGAAAAAGGTTTACTGAAAGATGTCAACCCAATCGACAAAACGATTTCGATTCGCGGTGCGCGTTTTAAAGTTATTGGCGTTTTAAAAGAAAAAGGATCTACTTTTGGAAACAATCAGGATTTACGGGTATTGATTCCTATTCAGGTAGCGCGCTCTTTATTTACTGCTCCAAACATTAATTATACGATTAGTGTCATGGTTTCTAAAAAAGAACTTTTAGACGAAGCCGTTGATAATGCGACAAGTACAATGAGAAGAGTTCGTAAACTAAGTCCGGTACGTGATAATAATTTTGGAATTGGACGAAGCGACGATTTAATCAACCGAATTTTAGGAATTACAAAATATCTGGGCTGGGCATCCTGGATTATTTCTATCATTACCATTTTAGGTTCTTCAATTGCTCTAATGAATATTATGATCGTTTCTGTTACAGAACGTACTCGTGAAATTGGTGTACGCAAAGCACTTGGCGCAACAAAAGTGACTATATCTGTTCAGTTTTTTATTGAAACACTGCTGATTGGACAAATTGGCGGTCTGGTGGGAATTGTACTGGGAATTTTAATTGGTTTTGCTTTTGCCTCTGCAATGAGTTTCGCTTTTGTAATTCCGTGGATGGCGATTTTTGCTGCTTTTGCAACAAGTTTTATGGTGGCTATCGTTTCTGGTTTGTATCCCGCAATTAAGGCTTCTCAATTAGATCCTATTGAAGCTTTGCGTTATGAGTAAATTTCATAAGTTTTCTTTTTTCAACTCCTATTATGTCAAACTCAAAATAATTATCAAACTCAATTATTTCATAAGGTTGCTCATTTCGAATTGTATCTATTGTATTACCATCAAATGTTACAGTTTCTGCAAATACATCATCTACTATTAAAATACAGTTTTCATACAAGTAGAAAAATGGAAAATCTAGAGAATAATCAATTACATTTCTCTTTAGTCTTTTATTTTTCAAATCAATTATCCCCCATTGATATATAAATCTAAAAAAGATTAGATCTATATTTTTGAAGTAAAAAAAATTAAATTCAACTAATTGATCATTGTTTTCATTGAGAAAAAATTTCGCAGTGATGTTATGGTTTGGTTTTTCTTCAAACTCGAAATTAACATATGTAACTTTTAAATCCGAAGAACCTTCTGAAGGAATTAAAATATCAAATTCTTCAGAGATTTGATCTAAATTAAAATTCCGAATTCGTGTTTTCATCCTTTGTAAAAAAAATAACAGCTATACAGCTTTAGAAACTCTACCGGAAATCATTCTGTCATTATCGTAGATATCTTTTCGCAGGTCAATATTTATAAAATCCATTTTACCTAAAAGATCAATCATTTCTTTTCCTAAATACTGATTGATTTCAAAATATAACTTTCCGTTTTCTAAAAGATTATTCTGAGCCAGAGAAGCTATTTTTCTGTAAAAGACCAACGCATCATTGTCATCTACAAAAAGTGCTAAATGCGGTTCATAGTCCAGAACATTTTTTCGGATTTCTTCTTTTTCTAAATTTCGAACATACGGAGGATTCGAAACGATTATATCAAACTGACATTTCAATTCATCGGTTTCTAAAATATCCTGAAACATAAAAGTTACATCAACTTTATTTCTGTTTGCATTTCGTTTCGCAGTTTCTATGGCTTTTTTCGAAACATCAATAGCATAAACTTCTGCATTTGGCAGATTTTTGGCAAGCGAAATCGCAATACATCCGCTTCCGGTTCCGATATCTAAAATTTTTAATTTTTTACTTTTATCCGTCGCCGCATTTTCATTTATAATCCATTCTACCAGTTCTTCTGTTTCCGGTCTCGGAATTAAAACATTTTCATTTACTTCAAAGTCTAAACCGTAAAAACTGGTTTTTCCCAGTAAATACTGAATAGGAACTTCTCTTTTTAATTGTGCCAGTAATAAATCCCAGACAGCAAAATCTGATTCAGAAAAAAACAATTCATGATTTAAGGCTAAATCTATTTGACGCAGTTTGTGTTTGTCTTCTAAAATTAAATAGAAAAAACTTTCTGCTTCGTACGCATCGTACAAAGGAGCTAACTCTTTAATAAACTGAGTACGATATTGTTTAATTTTCATTTTTTATATCTGCGTTATTTAGATCTTAATTTTATTTAGCAGTCAAATTGTACTGCTATTTCTGAAACTTTTTTCACTGCCTCTCCGTTTTCTGCTTTTGACGAAAGAAACAAAAGCGCACGGTCTTCTTCATAATCTCTATTGGCGCCAAAAATAAAATCCAGTTTTCCGTCACCATCAATGTCACCTGCAAAAAGCATTTCTACAAATGTATCATTAAAAGAGTTTTCTGTTAAAAGCAGTTTTTCCGGATTATTCCCTACGGTTAAATACAGCTTATAATCTTCTACTTTTTTAAAAATCTCTATTTTATCATCGTCAGTATTTATTTTTTCTTCAGAAAGAACCTTCCCTTCTCCTCTCAAAGTATAATTGACATTATTAAACACAAAACTTAGTTTTTCTTTTGGCCAGATTTTGTCAATGTCAATTTTCAGCGATTTTATTTTTCCGGTTTTTAACTGCGGATAATCCATCAACAATACCACCTTCTTTTCCGGAATAATAGAAAGCACTGAATCTCCGGAACATTCACTATATCCTTTTTCGATTTTATAATTTGGTTTTCCTAAAAAATAGTCTTCATTTTCTTTATACAATTCAACCCATTTTTCATTTAATGCTTTTACCGGATTTTGATTATTAAAAGTCCTGTAATTTTGAGGTATCAGAATATTAAATTCATTTTTAAATTCTTCTTCTTCAATATTATTTTCTTTTTCTGCTACAGTTTTACTTACTGTATCCTTTGCAGTTCCTGAACTCTTAACAAGTTTCTTTTCTGCTGTGTCTTTGCAGGAAAACAAAATTGAAGCTAAAAAAAGGCTAAAAATAATTTTTCTCATTGGCTTATAATTTTTTCAACATCCAAACAGGGCAAGAACTGTGCCCGGTACAACCCATTGGCGCATCTAAATATTCAAAACCCGATTTTTTGTATAATTTTTGTGCCGCATGCATAAACGGCATTGTTTCTATATAACATTTTTCAAAACCAAAATTTCTGGCTTCGTTTAGACATTCTTCCATCATTTTACTGCCAATTCCTAATCCTCGAACTGCGGGTAAAAAATACATTTTTTGCAATTCGCAGATTTTTGGGTCTCCATTTTCTAAAGGAGCAATTCCGGCGCAGCCTAAAATTTCACCTTCTTTTTCAACCACAAAATATACTGACTGTGGTTTATTGTATTGTTCAAACATCAAATCAAGATACGGATCTTCATAAGCCGTTCCAACTTTAGGAATTTCCATTTCATCAAAAACAGATCGTATTAATTTTGCAATTGCCTGATTGTCTTCTTTTTTAATTCTTCTGATAATCCAATTTTCCATTTTATTTATTAGCATATCTATACAAAAGTAAAAATACTTTTTTGATACTTTCATAACATTTTGGATTGTTTCATAACAATCTTTGCAACATTAGACACAAAACTCAAAAATAGTTACTTTTGCACCGTGAATATACATGAGAAATATATCAAACGATGCATTGAACTTGCTCAAAATGGGTTTGGAACAACCTATCCAAACCCAATGGTAGGCAGTGTAATTGTTTATGAAGATAGGATTATTGGCGAAGGCTGGCACAAAAAAGCCGGTGAACCTCATGCCGAAGTGAATGCGGTTCGATCTGTAAAAGATAAATCGCTTTTGAAAAAGGCTACCATTTATGTGAGTTTAGAACCTTGCTCTCATTTTGGAAAAACACCTCCGTGCTGTGATTTGATTATTGCAAATGAAATCCCGAATGTTGTCGTTGGAACGGTTGACCCAAATGAAAAAGTGGCCGGAAAAGGCATTTTAAAACTAATTGAAGCCGGCGCAAACGTTACGGTTGGCGTTTTAGAAGATGAATGCAACGAACTGAATAAACGGTTTTTTACTTTTCACCAAAAAAAGCGTCCTTATATTATTTTAAAATGGGCAGAAAGTCTGGACGGCTTTTTGGCGCCTGAAAAAGAAAAAAATCAGGAACGAAAACCGGTTTGGATTACGAATAGTTATTCTCGTCAATTGGTTCACAAATGGAGAAGCGAGGAACAAGCCATTTTAGCAGGAACACAAACCGTAATTGACGATAATCCCAAATTAAACACCAGAGACTGGGCTGGCAATAATCCTGTTAGAATAATTTTGGATCAAAATAATCGAATTTCTAAAGACAGTTTTGTTTTTGATGAAAGTGTAAAAACAATCATTTTTACAAAATCTGAAAATAATATTTCAACTGAAAATACGATTTTTGAAAAGATAGATTTTGATACCAATATCATTCAGCAAATTTTGGATGTTTTATATCAGCATCAGGTTCAATCTGTAATTATTGAAGGCGGAAGACAAACCCTGCAATCTTTTATAGATGAAAATATGTGGGATGAAGCCCGAATTTTTACAGGAAAAACTTCTTTTGAAAAGGGAACAAAAGCACCTCAAATTCAAAAGAAAAAGAGCGTTAAAACTTATATTCAGGAGGATGAATTAATATACATAAGAAATTATGATTGATACGATAATTTTTGACTTTGGAGATATTTTTATCAATTTAGATAAACAGGGAACTATTTCCGGATTACAGAATTTAGGGTTAAAAGAATGGAATTCTGAATTGGATCGCTTAAACCTTCTGTTTGAAACAGGAGATATTTCGTATGATGATTTTTTGGGTGGTTTTCAAAAACAGCTTCCGAATGCTTCAATTGAAGAAATCCTAAAAGCCTGGAATGCCGTTTTAGCTGATTTCCCTTCTTACAGATTAGATTTTTTAAAAGAACTTTCAAAAAAATATCGTTTGTTTTTATTGAGCAACACCGATTCTATTCATATTGCCACTTTTGAAAAAACGGTTGGCGTTCCTTTTTATACTGATTTTTATAATTGTTTTGAAAAGGTTCATTTTTCTTTTGAAATAGGAAAAAGAAAACCAAATACCAATTCTTTTCAGCATTTAATTGACGAACATAATTTAATTCCTGAGCAGACTTTATTTGTTGATGATAAAAAAGAAAACACAGATTCTGCCGCAGCGATGGGCTTTAAAATCTGGAATTTACAGGTTGGCAAAGAAGATGTTGTAGATTTATTTGATAAAAAAATATTATAAAAATTATTTTTCCCACAGATTAAAATGATTTTTTCACGCAGATTCTGCAGATTTAAGCAGATTTAGTTTTATAATAATCTGCTTAAATCAGTTTAAATCTTTTTAAATCTGCGTGAAATATTAAAAACCCCACAGAGATTAACACCGAGCAAAAAAAAAAGAAATCCTTTTTAATCTCTTTAATCTGTGGCAAAAAAAAATAGAATTTTAAGTTTGGAACACAACGATACATATCAAACCATTGCCGGAGAATCTGAAGAAGTTCTTTTTAAAGAAAAAGGAAGCAAATTCTTTGGTTATGCTTTTCCTATAGAAAATGAGGATGAAGTTAAACCTATTATAGAAAACTTACGGAAACTGCATCCGCATGCTGTACATTTTTGTTATGCTTATCAACTGGGTACAGCTCCAAAAATTTCCTATCGAGCCAACGACGACGGCGAGCCAAGCAATACTGCCGGTGCGCCTATTTACGGACAAATACAATCTTTTGGAGTAACAAACGTTCTTATAGTTGTGGTTCGTATTTTTGGCGGAACAAAATTAGGTGTTGGCGGTTTAATAGCAGCGTATCGAACTACGGCACAAATGACATTAGAAGTTTGTGAAATTGTTGAAAAAACAATTGATGTCGAGTTTTTGATTTCTTTCGACTATAAAAACATGAACAAAGTAATGCGGGTTATTAAAGAAAGAAAACTGGAAATCACATCACAGGAAATGGAAATGGATGAAGATTCAGGTCTTCCGATTGGAAAGATTGTGACAAAAACGCGAAAAAAAAATGCCGAATCCATATTCGACATTTTTGATTTAATGTTTGAAGTTGATATTAAAATTATCTAAATTCGTATAAAAAGTGCTTTCGTTTTAACAATTATGCCAGCGTTTTAAACAATTCTAAAATATAATCCGGAGGGGCAGTTGGACGACCTGTTTTTAACGAAACAAATACTAAAATAAACACTGCAGTTGTTAATAACTCATTTGCCTCATTATAGATTTCGCAGTCAAATTCAATCTTAACAGACGACTGACTTTTGAAGGTAGTATGAATTGTTAAAAGTTCATCATACCGCGCAGATTTTTTATAATTAATTTGCATGGATACAATAGGAAGCCCAATTCCGCTTTCTTCCATACTTTTATACGAAACCCCTTTATTTCTAAGCCATTCCACTCGTCCAATTTCAAAATAAGGCACATAATTTCCGTGATAAACGACTCCCATTTGGTCAGTTTCGGAGTAACGAACACGCACTTGCGTTTGATGATTTTTCATTATTAATGTATTAAAAAAAATTAAATTATTCAAGCCCTCTTACAACATTTTTTTATAAAATTAGATACCAAAATATTTTTTTTTACAGAAATTTGTTCACATATTTGTTATCCTTAAAAATGGAATATTTTTGCTCCTTTTTTTATAGGAGAATCTTTATAAAACAATAAAAATTTATTTGAATCTATGACTAAAACTGCTCAATCGGTATGGGAAAACTGTTTGTCTTTTATAAAGGACAATATTCAAGATCAAGCATACAAAACTTGGTTTGAACCAATCAAATCAGTTGAGCTAACCGATAACGCATTATATATTCAAGTACCAAGTAAATTTTTTTACGAATGGCTCGAAGAGCACTACGTAAAATTATTAAAAGTTGCACTTACCAAAGAACTTGGAAAAAATGCAAAGTTACTCTATAAAATTAAAATGGAGAACACTTACGGAAATAAACAGCCATTTACCGAGCAGCTGCCAAGTTCCAACAGAGTTCCGATGAAACCGCAAGAGGTTGATGCTCCGTTTAAAAACCTAAATCCTGAACTTAAAAATCCATTTGTAATTCCGGGAATCAGAAATTTAAAAATCGAGTCTCAATTAAATCCAAATTACAGTTTCGACAATTTCTTAGAAGGAGATTCAAACCGTTTAGCCCGTTCTGCAGGTATGGCAGTTGCTAATAAACCGGGTGGAACTTCATTTAATCCTTTGTTGATTTTTGGAGGAGTTGGTTTAGGAAAAACACACTTAGCGCATGCAATTGGTGTTGAAGTAAAAGACAAATATCCTGAAAAAACGGTATTATACATTTCTGCCGAGATTTTCACACAACAATATATTGATTCGGTTAAAAAGAATAATCGTAACGATTTTATTCATTTTTACCAATTGATCGACGTTTTGATTATTGATGATGTTCAGTTTTTATCTGGAAAATCAGGAACTCAGGACGTGTTTTTCCACATTTTCAACTATTTACACCAAAACGGAAAACAGGTAATTTTAACTTCTGATAAGGCTCCTGTTGACATGCAGGATATCGAACAGCGTTTGTTATCTCGTTTCAAATGGGGATTATCTGCAGAATTGCACCAGCCTGATTATGAAACCCGTATCTCGATCTTAAAAAATATTTTATATCGTGATGGTGTTGATATGCCGGAAGATATTTTAGAATATGTGGCACGTAACATCAAATCTAACGTTAGAGAGCTTGAAGGCGCGATCATTTCGTTAATCGCTCAGTCTTCTTTCAACAAAAAAGAAGTTACAATCGAACTTGCTAAAAGTGTAGTTGAGAAATTCGTTAAAAATGTTAAGAGAGAAATCTCTATCGATTATATCCAAAAAATCGTGTCTGATTATTTTCAGCTTGATATTGAAACACTTCAGTCTAAAACCAGAAAAAGACACGTTGTTCAGGCAAGACAATTGGCCATGTTCTTTGCAAAGAAATTTACAAAAGCTTCTTTGGCAAACATTGGTTCACAAATTGGAGACCGCGATCACGCTACCGTTTTACATGCTTGTAAAACCGTTGATAATTTAGTTTCTACAGACAAACAATTCAAAAAATTTGTCGAAGACATCAACAAAAAACTAACGCTATAACGCGAATCATGCCAGTAAAAGTTTTAATGGTTTGTTTGGGAAATATTTGCAGATCCCCTTTAGCAGAAGGCATTTTAGCATCAAAATTACCCGCAGACAAATTTATTATAGATTCTGCAGGAACAGGATCATGGCATATTGGACATTGTCCTGACAAACGCTCTATAGAGGTTGCCCGCAAAAACGGAATCAATATCAGCGCACAAAAAGGCAGACAAATTCAACCTTCTGATTTTGATGAATTTGATTATATCTATGTAATGGACAATTCGAATTTTCGCGATGTAGTTCATTTAGCCAAAACTCCTGAGCATAAAAATAAAATCCGTTTGATTCTTAACGAATTATTCCCGGATGAAAATGTCGATGTTCCGGATCCGTATTACGGGACTGCCAACGGTTTTGACAACGTATACCAAATGCTTGACGAAGTAACGGACATAATTGCTGACCAGCTTCTGAAAAAACACTCCTAATTCAATTGTTTCTAAAAAGAAATGATTGAATTTTTTAATTTTTAAACCTACGAACATGAAACTTCTCGGAAAATTATATCTTATTCCAACCACAATGGGCGAAAGCGATCCGATGGATGTTTTACCACAAACCGTAAGAAGAACCATTGAAATTATCGACCACTATATTGTTGAAAATGATAAAACGGCCCGAAAATCAATAAAAGCAGTTTATCCAGAGAAAAAACAATCGGAATTAGTGCTTTTTACTCTTAATAAACGAACAGAACCAAGCGAACATTTAGATTTCATAAAACCTTTATTAGAAGGAAAAAATATGGGATTAATGAGTGAAGCGGGCTGTCCCGGAATTGCTGATCCTGGCGCTGTTATTGTAAAATTGGCGCATGAAAAAGGAATTCAGGTTGTGCCGTTGGTTGGGCCTTCTTCAATTCTATTGGCAATGATGGCTTCCGGAATGAATGGCCAAAGTTTTACCTTTAATGGTTATTTGCCAATTGATAAAGATGAAAAAAAATCAGCAATACGTCATTTTGAACGATTATCTCAGGACAAAAACCAATCACAGTTATTTATTGAAACCCCATATAGAAACAATAAATTGATTGAAGATCTTTTGCAGATTTTAAATCCGTCGACACATTTGTGTATTGCTACAGATATTACGCTGCCGACAGAATTTATTAAAACAATGAAAGTTTCGGATTGGAAAAAATTAAAAATCGACATTGATAAACGTCCTACGATTTTTATTATTCATAAAATGTAAACTTACCTTAAAACCATCATAATGAAAAAGTTCCTTTTACTACTTTTAATCTGTTTTGCACAAAATTCATTTTCACAAAACACTAAAAAGAATTCTAAAACAAAAGTTTCAGAAACAAAAAATTCTGAAATACCAATTGTAAAAGTCAATACTAGTAATTATTCTGATGCAGATTTAACAGTAGATGAACCTAATATTCCTATATCAACAGTCGTAGATGAAGGTGGTGACAATGCTGTTTACAATACTGCAGGCATAGAGGTTAAACCAGACTTCCCAGGAGGTATGGAGAAATTTTACAAATTTGTTGATAACAATTTTAAGTACCCTCAAGATGCTGAAATTGCAAATGTTGACTTAAATGGAAAGAAAGTTTACGCAACATTTATAGTTGAAAAAGATGGTGCATTAACCGACATAAAAATTCTTAGAGATGCTGGTTATGGAACTGGAAATGAAGCTATTCGAGTTCTAAAAAAATGTCCAAAATGGACTCCTGGCGAGCAAAATGGTAAAAAGATAAGGGTTTTATATTCACTACCCATAACCATTAAATCGAATTAGATTCTTTTACATTTCACTCACAAGTTTTCCCTTAAATCAAACTTAGTCATGAGTAAACTTCCAAACGTAACCACAAGCATTTTTACGGTAATGTCTAAAATGGTAGCGGAATACAATGCGATAAATCTTTCTCAGGGATTTCCGAATTTTCCTGTTGATGAAAGATTAACGGATATTGTGGCAAGATTAGCAAAGGAAAATGTACACCAATATACACCGATGGCAGGTTATCCGCCGTTGATGAATAAAATTGTAAAGCTGACTCAGGATTCATACAACAGAACGATTAATCCTGATTTAGAACTTTTGGTTACCGCAGGCGCCACACAGGGAATTTTTACAACTATTCTAGCTTTAGTAAGAGAAAATGACGAAGTAATTATTCTTGATCCGAGTTATGATTCTTACGAATCTCCTGTTTTACTTTGTAAAGCAAAACCAGTTCGAGTGGCTTTAAATGATGATTATACGTCAAATTGGGAAACCATCGAAAAGGCTTGTTCTGCAAAAAGCAGAATGATGATTATCAATAATCCCCATAATCCAACTGGAAAAATTTTAAACGAAGCTGATTTTCTTCAATTAGAAAAAATACTTTCAAAATATCCTGATATTATAGTTTTATCTGATGAAGTGTATGAATATATTACTTTTGAAGAAAAACATATTTCGGCACATACCAAAAGCTTTCTTTTAGACCGCTGTGTTATGGTTTCTTCTTTCGGGAAATCATTTCATATTACGGGCTGGAAAATTGGCTACACTATTGCTCCTGAACATTTAATGAAAGAAATCAAAAAAGTGCACCAGTTTTTGGTTTTCAGCGTAAACAGCATTTCACAATTTGCTATCAACGAATATTTAGATGTTGTTGATGTAAATCTTTTGGGGAAATTCTATCAGGAAAAAAGAGATTATTTTCAAAAACTACTAAAAAACAGTCGTTTCGAATTAAAGCCCTGCGAAGGAACTTATTTTCAGGTAGCTTCTTATGCCAATATTTCAGATGAAGACGATGTAACTTTTTGCAAAAACCTCATTATTAATCATGGTGTTGCAGCCATCCCTATTTCTACTTTTTATTCAGATCATAAAGATCAAAAACTGATACGTTTTTGCTTTGCTAAAGATGATTTCACTTTAGAGTCTGCTGCAAAAAAATTGTGCGAAATATAAATTTTACCAAAAATTTATAACAATATTATGCACGCATCCTATTTTTTTAATTAATATTGTAAAAAAAGAAAAATATGAGCTATACAGATAAAATGTTACGTGATGATGCTTTAAAAGGCAAAGTCATTGTAGTTACAGGCGGCGGAAGCGGTTTGGGAAAAGCTATGACAAAATATTTCTTAGAATTAGGAGCTCAGGTAGCGATTACTTCAAGAGATTTAGAAAAGCTAAAAACCACAGCAGCTGAGCTGGAAAGTGCAACTGGAGGAAAATGTTTACCTCTTCAATGTGATGTTCGTCATTATGAAGAAGTAGAAAATATGCTTCAGGAAACTTTAAAAGTTTTCGGAAAAGTAGATGTTCTTTTAAACAATGCTGCCGGAAATTTTATTTCTCCAACTGAACGTTTATCTGCAAACGCATTTGACACTGTTATAGATATCGTACTTAAAGGTTCTAAAAACTGTACTCTGGCTTTTGGAAAACACTGGATCGATACAAAACAAACATCGGCAACGATTTTAAATATTGTAACTACTTATGCCTGGACAGGATCTGCTTATGTTGTTCCTAGTGCTACAGCAAAAGCGGGAGTTTTGGCAATGACAAGAAGTCTTGCTGTTGAATGGGCAAAATACGGAATTCGATCTAATGCAATTGCTCCGGGACCATTCCCAACAAAAGGTGCATGGGACAGATTATTGCCGGGAGATCTTTCTGAAAAGTTTGATATGGCAAAAAAAGTGCCTTTGAAACGTGTTGGTGATCATCAGGAACTGGCAAATCTTGCTGCATATTTAGTATCTGATTTTTCATCTTACATAAATGGAGATGTTATTACAATTGACGGAGGAGAATGGCTGAAAGGTGCCGGACAATTTAATTTATTAGAAGCAATTCCGGAAGAACTTTGGGATCAGCTTGAAATGATGATAAAAGCAAAAAAGAATAAATAATTACAAGTGCTTACTAAATTCAGAATATTTTTTTAAAACTATACTGATTGCACCAAATCCCGAAGGTTTACTTTCGGGATTTTTTTTATGTTTTTCAATATCTTTTTAACCATATAAGTAATATAAGTTCAGTTAAGTATTATTCTGTTTAAAGATCTTCTAGCTTAAATTTACTTATATTACTTATATGGTTAAATTACTTTAGATGTTTAGCAATTCAGTTAAATTATTATTTTTGCCAAACAAATAATCAAACAAAAAAAATATGCTCATTATTGGACTTGCAGGAGGAACAGGAAGTGGAAAAACAACGGTAGTACACCAAATCATGAACGAATTACCAGACACTGAAGTGGGTGTAATTTCTCAGGATTCTTACTATAAACAAACCGATAATTTATCGTTTGACGAAAGAGCATTAATTAATTTTGATCACCCGCGTGCTATCGATTTTGAATTGTTAGTAAAACATCTTAAGGCATTAAAAGCCGGAGAAACAATCGATCAGCCGGTTTATTCTTTTATTCAGCATAACAGAACAGACGATACTGTTTCGACACATCCAAGAAAAGTAATGATTGTTGAAGGAATTTTAATTTTAACAAATCCGGAATTACGTGATATGTTTGACATTAAAATCTTTGTTCATGCAGATTCTGACGAAAGATTAATTCGTCGTTTAAAAAGAGATATTTCTGAACGCGGGCGTGATATCGACGAGGTTTTAAATCGTTATCAAACTACCTTAAAACCTATGCATGAGCAATTTATCGAGCCATCAAAAGCTTTTGCCGATATTATTATCCCGAATGACAAATACAATACAGTAGCAATCGACGTAGTTCGTGCTGTAATTAATCAGAGAATTTCATAATTTTTATCGTAAATTTAAACCATAAAAAACAGGAGTTATTCGCGCTTTTGTCTTTATCCATTTAAACCAAGAAAAATAAAGACAAAAGCGGGATTAAAGAGTTTTATCATATTCAAAAGAAACATTCAGTTATATGAAATTTAAAAATCCGTATAAAGACAAAAAATGGTTTAAGCTTCTGGGCAATAAATATGTCTGGGTATTATCCTTTTTTGTAATATGGATGCTCTTTTTAGATAATTATTCCTATTTTGATCATCGTTTTTTAGATGAGCAGATTAACGAGTTAAAAGACAATAAAAAATATTATCAGGACGAAATAAAAAAAGATCAGGAACAGATCAAACAACTCAAAAATCCTGAACAAATAGAAAAATATGCTCGCGAAAAGTACTTTATGAAAAAAGACAGCGAAGACATTTATATCATTCATTTTGAAGGAGATACCATTCAAGACAAAGAATAAAAACAAAAACACTCAATGGCGACTAACTTATTCGAAGATTTTAATCCGATTTCATCCAAACAATGGAAACAAAAAATTCAGTTTGAATTAGATGGAGCCGATTATAACCAAACCGTTATTTGGAATTCTCCGGAAGATATTCAGGTAAAACCTTTTTATCACAGCGACGAATTTACCAAATCTGCTTCTGTACAAACTCAGGCTTCAGAATTTAAAATCTGCCAAAATATATTTGTTCACGATATCGATAAATCGGTAAAAAGAGCAATAAATACTATTGAAAGAGGTGCTGAAAGTTTACGTTTTACTATTCAAAACGAAAATATAAACGTTCAAAATTTACTAGAAAATCTTCCTTTAGAAGGCAGAATTGTTTATTTTCATTTGAGTTTTCTCTCAATCGATTTCGTTAAAAAATTAGACAGTATTTCTGCACAGAAAAAAGCAACGTTTTATATCAATTTAGATCCAATTGGTTATTTAGCAAGAGAAGGAAACTGGTTTACAACATCAGATAAAAACAATTTTGAAACAATCGATAAAATTTCAAAAGAAGTTAATCTTTCAATTTTAAGCATAGATTCTGGATTATACCAAAATGCCGGAGCTAATATTACCCAGCAGATAGCTTATAGTTTAGCACATGCTAATGAATATTTGAATCGTTTTGCTGATTTTTCAAAACCTATGGTTTTTCAAATATCTGTTGGAACAAATTACTTTTTTGAAATTGCCAAACTTCGTGCACTGCGAATGCTTTTCAAATTAATTGCTGCCGAATACAACCCTGATATAGATTGTCATTTTCTGGTTACACCAACAAAACGCAATAAAACTATTTACGATTATAATGTCAATATGCTTCGCACTACAACCGAATGCATGTCGGCTATTTTAGGCGGTGCCGATGCTGTTGCCAATTTGCCTTATGACTCTTTGTATCATAAAGACAATGAATTTGGCGACCGAATTGCGCGCAATCAGCTTTTAGTTTTAAAACACGAAAGTTATTTTGATAAAGTTGATAATCCGGCAGACGGAAGTTATTACATTGAAAGTTTAACCATGCAGTTGGCAGAAAAAAGTTTGATTTTATTCAAAGATATTGAAGCAAATGGCGGTTTCTTAAAACTTTTGAATGATGGAACTATTAAAAAGAAAATTCAGGAAAGTGCCAATAAAGAGCAGGAATTATTCGATTCTAAAAAAGAAATCTTGTTAGGCACTAATAAATATCCGAACAAAGAAGACAGAATGAAACATGATTTAGAATTGTTTCCTTTTGTAAAAATCAAACCACGAAAAACATTAATTACGCCAATTATTGAAAAAAGATTAGCCGAAAAGTTGGAACAGGAAAGGCTGGAACAAGAATAAAATGGGATTTTATTTTATTGCTTTTTGGATATTATCATTAATTATGATCGTTACTTGTCTAATTTTTTTGACAATCGGAGTTACATATAAAAACTATAAAAAGATTTTTATTGGAATTACAGCCATGGTGCTAGGAATATTGTTTTATTATTTACCATACTATTTAATAATGCATAGTATGATTAATTCGCTTAAAAACCTTCGTTAGTCATTCAACATAAAATGAGAAAAGACCTTAAACATATTAATCTTCAAAGTCAAAAGTCGAAAGTCGAAAGTCAAAAGTTAGACAATTCGACAGATAATTTTGCAACCGCCGAAGGAATCAAACTCAAAAAACAATATTCTGAAAAGGATATTGAAGATTTAGAGTTTTTGGATTTTGGAGCTGGCTTTACGCCTAATTTGCGTGGCCCATATGCTACAATGTATGTTCGTCGTCCGTGGACAATTCGTCAATATGCCGGATTTTCGACTGCCGAAGAAAGTAATGCTTTTTACAGAAGAAATCTTGCGGCAGGTCAAAAAGGACTTTCCATTGCTTTTGATTTACCAACGCACCGCGGTTACGATTCAGATCATGAAAGAGTTGTGGGCGATGTTGGAAAAGCTGGAGTTGCCATTGATTCTGTTGAAGATATGAAAGTATTATTCGATCAGATTCCGCTTGACGAAATGTCAGTTTCAATGACTATGAACGGCGCCGTTTTACCCATTATGGCTTTTTATATTGTGGCCGCCGAAGAACAAGGGGTTGAATTGAATAAACTTTCGGGTACGATTCAGAATGATATTTTAAAGGAATTCATGGTGCGTAATACTTACATTTATCCACCTGCTCCTTCGATGAAAATTATTGCGGATATTTTTGAATTTACGAGCAAAAAAATGCCAAAATTCAATTCGATCTCTATTTCGGGATATCATATGCAGGAAGCCGGAGCAACAGCCGATATTGAACTGGCTTATACTTTAGCAGATGGTTTAGAATATATCCGCACGGGATTATCAACCGGAATGACAATTGATGATTTTGCTCCCCGCCTTTCTTTCTTTTGGGCCATCGGAATGAATCATTTTATGGAAATTGCTAAAATGCGTGCCGGACGAATGATTTGGGCAAAACTGATTCAGCAGTTTAATCCAAAAAGTGATAAATCATTAGCATTAAGAACACATTGCCAAACCAGTGGATGGAGTTTAACAGAACAAGATCCGTTTAATAATGTAGCCAGAACTTGTATTGAAGCGGCGGCTGCGGCATTTGGAGGAACACAGTCTCTGCATACCAACGCACTTGACGAAGCCATTGCCTTGCCAACTGATTTTTCAGCAAGAATTGCCCGAAACACTCAGATATTTTTACAAGAAGAAACTAAAATCACCAAAACTGTTGATCCTTGGGGCGGCAGTTATTATGTTGAATCTTTGACCAATGAAATTTTAGAAAACACCTGGAAATTAATTGAAGAGGTTGAAGAGCTTGGCGGAATGACTAAAGCCATCGAAGCCGGAATTCCGAAACTTCGAATTGAAGAAGCGGCGGCGAGAAAACAAGCCAGAATCGACAGCGGACAGGATATTATTGTCGGCGTCAATAAATTTAGATTAGAAAAAGAAGATCCGCTTCATATTTTGGATGTTGACAACCAAATGGTTCGTAAACAGCAAATAGAACGTCTTGAAGATATTAAAGCAAAAAGAGATATTGAAAAAGTAAATCAATCACTGGAAAAATTAATTCATTGTGCCAAAACCGCAGAAGGTAATTTGTTAGAAATTGCCGTTGAAGCTGCCAGAAACAGAGCTACATTAGGCGAAATAAGTGACGCTCTGGAAACTGTTTTTGGGAGGTTTAAAGCACAAATTAAATCCTTTAGCGGTGTGTATAGTGCAGCAATAAAAAACGATGAGAATTTTGAAAAAGCAAAACAATTAGCAGATGCTTTTGCAAAACAAGAAGGAAGACGTCCAAGAATTATGATTGCCAAAATGGGGCAAGATGGTCATGACCGCGGCGCAAAAGTGGTAGCTACAGGTTATGCCGATGTTGGTTTTGATGTCGATATTGGTCCATTGTTTCAAACTCCGGCTGAAGCTGCAAAACAAGCTGTAGAAAATGATGTTCATATTTTAGGGGTTTCGTCTCTTGCGGCTGGTCATAAAACTTTAGTTCCGCAGGTTATTGAAGAACTTAAAAAACATGGTCGTGATGATATTATGGTAATTGTTGGCGGTGTAATTCCCGCACAAGACTATCAATTTTTATTTGATGCCGGAGCGGCAGCAATTTTTGGTCCCGGCACTAAAATTAGCGAAACTGCAATTCAGATTCTCGAAATATTAATTGACTAAATAGAGTTCAAAAAAAATCCCGATTCTTAGATCGGGATTTTTTTTAATTGTTAATCATTTATTGTCGCATTGTTGTCTGCTTCAATAAACGAAAGGTCATAGCCTGCAAAATCACGCATATAACTTTTTAATGAAGTTCCGAAAGCATCTCTAAAATGCCTGTTTCCTCCGTTCTTAAAAAAGTTTTTTACAGATCCTGCACCTCCAAGATGGGCAGCTGCTAAAATACCAGATTCAGTAATTTCAACACCATTAATCACTTTTCCTTCGTACTTTCTGATTTCATTGCGCAAAATCCATTTGTTTTTGGATAATAATGCAACAAAAGCTTTTTCCTGTAAAGCAGGATCTTTTAGAAAGTCTTTGTCATTTCTGACTCCGATAGCTCTTAAGGCTTTTGAACCAAATTGATATTTTCCCATGTAACCCAGTGAATTTACCATTCGGTATTTCCCCTGAGATTCTTTAAAAGCAACTGCTTCTTTAAAACCGATAAGATGATTTCCTGTGTATGGGGCGTTTAGATTTACTTTAGGATAGTCATCCTCTTCTAAAGATGGATAAATGTATTCTGATCCATCTGTTTTTTCTGTTAGAAACCACGGTTTGGTTTCGACACTAAAGGGTTTAAAACCCAAACTTAAAAATGTAATAATTACGATTAAACTCGCATAAAAATACCACTTCTTTATCATAAATTGTTTTTCTTCAAATCGCTGTCACCTTTTTGAAATTTCTACGGATGCAAAGGTAACGAAAAACAAAAAAATCTGATAATCAACAATTTAAGCAAAATCAAAAATATAGAGCATGTGCCTTAAAGCCTTTATTGGCGGAGTATTCGAGAGTTGGCGCCGGAATTTTTATTGTGTTAAAAACAGAAAAAACTGTTTTCAAAAAATGCGATTTTGTGTCAATTTTAGCTAAATTTACATCAAAAGAAAGAAAAAACTTACGATATATTTCTGGATTTTCTGCAAAATTTAAATTTTGATCGTGAACATTTCCAGACAACATACCTTCGGCTCCATATCCAAAAGCAACATTAAACCATTTCGGAATCTTGGTTTCTTTTGCAAAAGAGTGAAGATTTACAGAAAGCCAATAAGTTTGTCCGTTATAGTCTTTTAAAATTTTCTCATTGAGCGATTTCCCTAAAGCATCTGGGCGAATATCAGCGTATTTTGTAGTATGGAAAGAAAATTTTGGAATAATACGTTGTTCTTTCCACAATAATTCCTGCGAAACATATAGTGCAGTTCCGGTAGCATTTGCAATTACATCTCCAGAAGACGCTCCCCATTCTGATGAATATCCATCTAAAACTTCTACTGCAGTTAAAAAAGCAAAACCTAAACCTGCCCCATAAATCAATTGCGTTTTTTGATCTGCACCGCTCCAGTTTAGCATTTCGGCACCAAATCTTCCTAAATGATACGAAGAATACATGTGACCTACTTTATCCATTTGAAGCCATTCATTATTATCATTTATAAAATGAAATTTAGATCGTGGATAATCAGCATACCATAATTGATTTAACCCCAATAAAGTAGCAGAAGCCAAAGCGGTTTCGGTTACAATTACTGCATTTTGTCTTTTTTTGTTTAAAGTATCTGACGGAGTTAAAAAGCTTTCAATCTTATTTTGAGAAAAAGATTGAAAGCTTGATATAAATAAAACCGAAAAAAAAAGGTATTCTTTTAAATTCAAAACTATCTTGTTACGCCCTGACTAGCAATCCAGTCTGAATATCTTTTTGCATTTTTTGTATGTTCTGCATAATTTGAAGCAAACTCATGATAACCAAAACGGTCAACACTGGCACAGAAATAGATATAATCATTCTTTTCCGGGTTTAAAACTGCTTCAAGAGCTGTAATATCAGCCATTGCAATTGGTCCTGGAGGAAGACCTATGTTTACATAAGTATTGTATGGCGATTTCATAATCAAGTCATTATAAAAAACTCTTTTTATAACCTGATCAAAATTATTGTCTCTTAATTTTAAAGCGTAAATCACAGTTGGATCTGCCTGCAATGGCATTTCTAAACGAAGACGGTTTAAATAAACTCCTGCAATACGTGGTCTTTCATCTTTTTTCACAGATTCTTTGTGAACAATTGAAGCTAAAATAGAAACCTGAACCGGAGTTAAACCTTGTTTTTTTGCTTGTTCAATTCTTTGCGGAGTCCAGAAATTATGATATTCTTTGATCATTTTATCGCGGAATTTTTCTGCAGATGTATTCCAATAAACTTCATACGTATTTGGAATAAACATCGCAAAAACATTTTCTTCATTAAATCCGTTTTGAGCTAAAAATGTTGAATCTTTAAAAGCTTTCAATAAAGATGTACTGTCAGCTTCGATTTGAGAACCTACTCTTCCGGCAAAATTCTCCAAACGTTCCTGATTATTAAAAGCCAATTTTACCGGAACATTTGATCGCATTGCACGAACTAAATCAATATTATTCATGCCTTTTTTAAGAAGAAAACGACCTGATTTTACATTTTCCGGATAACTTCTTTTACTTGCCACAAGTTCAAAGTTGTCGAAGTTTTTAATATAAGGTGCTAATATTTTTTTTACATCACTGTAGTCAGATCCTGTTGGAACATGAACGTATACTTCTTGTTCTTCAAATTTTGTATTGGAACTAAAAATTCGGCTTATTAAAATAAAACCGTAGATCAGTAAAACAGAAATTACGGCTACAGCGGTTAGTGAGATGATTTTTTTTAATTTCAAAGCTATTAGTTTAAATGTTTTTATTGATTAACTGAAAAATTGCTTCGTCATGATAGTGGTTATTCAGCAAAATCCAGTCTTTTTTGATTCCTATTTTCTCGAAACCAAATTTAGTAAAAAGTGCTATACTTGCTTCATTATTTGTACTAATATTTGCATAAAGTTGGTGTAGATTCAAATTAAAAAAAGAGTACTTTATTAAAAGCTCTAATGCCTCAGAACCAATATTTTGTCCTCTGTTTTCATTTTTCTGAATAACAATACCAATTCCGGCTCTGTTGTTTCTGGGATCAAATTCAAATAAATCGATCAATCCAATTGCCGGAAAATCTACATCCTGACATATTGCCAGACGCAATTGTTTGGCTTCATAAATATCCTGTTGTGCATTTTCAAGATACTGCCTAATCAAAAAACGGCTATATGGAGTATTCGTATTACTGACTTCCCAAATACTCTGATCATTTTCCATTCCGTACACAAATTCTAAATCTTCTGGTTCCAGTGCACGTAAATATATAGTATCGCCTTTTAATGTTATCATTTATTTTTTGATTTATATAGTCATCGTTATAACACGCTTAAATAGTAAGAAAATATCTTATAATGTCTTCAAAAATAGCTTAATCCTTATAAAATTTATTTTAGTATTTTGCCTGTCTGAAACACAAAAATACGAAGATTAATTAATGAAATGTTAATCAGTGTTAAAGAGAGTTAAACCATTTTTCTAAATAATTTTTTGGCATAATTTTACGTTAGATATCATTATAAAAAATACCTAAATAACTTAAAACATAAAACACTAATATGAAAAAATTTTCAACCTTATTTTTAGTTTCACTACTAAGCGGTGCTACTACCCTTGGTGCTTACAAGTTATTATTTGACGGCAGTGATTCTTTCTTTGGAAAAGGAAATTCTGTTGTAACTCTTGCTCCTAATTCATATGGCAAAACTGTTGGATTACCAGCAGAAGCAGTTGATTTTACTGAAGCTGCAGATAAAACAATTCACACTGTTGTTCACGTTAAAAATGTTTCGAGAAGAACCGTAAGCAATCCTATGATGGAATTTTTCTATGGATATGGCGGACAGCAGCAGCAAGAACAAGTAGGAACCGGATCTGGTGTTATTATTTCTGAAGATGGTTATATCGTGACAAACAATCATGTTATTAAAGACGCAACCGAAATTGAAATAACCCTCAACAATAAAAAATCATATAAAGCGAAATTAGTTGGTACAGATTCTAAAATGGACATTGCATTATTGAAAATTAATGCTGATGAAAAACTGCCTTATACTGCTTTCGCCAATTCAGATTCTGTTAAAGTAGGTGAATGGGTTTTAGCCGTTGGAAATCCATACAATTTAACTTCAACAGTTACAGCCGGAATTGTTTCGGCGAAAGCCAGAAATTTAGATCAAAGCGGAATCCAGTCATTTATTCAAACTGATGCTGCTGTGAACCCTGGAAACTCTGGTGGAGCTTTAGTAAATACCAGAGGAGAATTGATTGGAATTAACACTATGATTTCTTCTATGACAGGTTCTTATGTTGGATATTCTTTTGCAGTTCCCTCAAATATTGCCCGAAAAATTATTGAAGATATAATGGAGTACGGAAATGTTCAAAGAGGAATTCTGGGTGTTGAAGGCGGCGAATTAAACAGTACTGCTTCAAAAGAATTAGGGATTACTGAAACGCAAGGTTTCTACATCAATAAAGTTTCTAAAAATTCGGGTGCCGAAAAAGCGGGTCTTACTAAAGGTGATATTATTGTAAAACTAGATGAACAAAACATTTCGACTTTTGCTGACCTTTCAGGTTACATTAATACAAAACGTCCAAATGATGTTGTTAAAGTAACTTATATTAAAGATGGAAAAACAAAAACTGTTCCTGTAACTTTAAGCAAAAATGAGTTTTTCAGCACTGAATTTAAAGGAATTGAGTTAGAAAATATTGATGCTGTTGATAAAAAGAGATTCAAAATTGATTATGGTGTAAAAATCAAAAACATCACAAATGAAAATTTGATGCAGTATCAAAATGAACTTCAAGGAAATATTATTTTAAGTATTGATAATATAAAAGCAACGAATGTTGAAACTGTTTCCAAACTGTTAAGCAAAAAAGATGAAGGACAGAGTGTTCGTATCGAAATGATTAACAAAAACGGAGAAATATTTAGAATTATAATTTAAGTCGCAGTATTCAGTCTCAGTTGACAGTCTCAATTTTCAGTCTGTTTGTAAACTGTCAACTGTGACTGTGACTGAAAACTTAAAAAAAGCCATCTTAAAAAATTAAGGTGGCTTTTTCATTTTCAAAAATAAATGCTAAAATAGTTTACGAAATCGATTGAAATAGATACTTTTGCGCCAAATTATAAAATAAGTGAGCGTTTTATTATTTCAATTTAATCAATTATGAATAAAAATTCTTTATACCAAAAAGAGGTATCATTACAAGTCGACCGAAGAAGAGCTGGTGTCGAATTAATTAAAGTAATTAGTGATTTATGGTATGACAAATCCATTGAAATGGTTTTATTTAAAAACCAGCTGTTGGATAAAAATGTTAGTGATATTATTAATCTTCACCAATATGCAGGTGAGTTTGTGGGCAAACCTATTACGATTTTTGACTCTGTAGAAATAGCCAAAGTTGTTCTGTCTTTGGATCTTCCGCCTGCAAAAATTGATCTTGGTAAATTAACTTATGAATATCGTTTAGAAGACGAAAAATACCCTGATGCAAGATATTTTGTTATCGAAAAATTAAAAAAGGCAAAAACATCAAAAGAAATTCTTCCTAAAGATGTTGTTCTTTATGGTTTTGGAAGAATCGGGCGTTTATTAGCGAGAGAATTAATGTCTAAAACCGGAAAAGGAAATCAGTTACGACTTAGAGCTATTGTAACTCGTGATAAAAATGATGCATCAACTTTAGAAAAACGAGCTTCATTATTGCGTTATGATTCTATTCACGGAGATTTTCAAGGATCTGTAATTGCTGATCCAAAAAATAATGCTCTAATCAT
Organism: Flavobacterium sp.; assembly: GCF_039595935.1. Classification (NCBI taxonomy): domain Bacteria; kingdom Pseudomonadati; phylum Bacteroidota; class Flavobacteriia; order Flavobacteriales; family Flavobacteriaceae; genus Flavobacterium; species Flavobacterium sp. Next base: position 1,645,536 of record NZ_JBCNKR010000004.1, read on the forward strand.
TAACGGAACTACAGTTCATATTATTACAGCAAATTCTCCAGAAGAAATCGATTATACTCAATACGAAATTAACGACGCTTTATTGATCGACAATACAGGTGCTTATACTACTGAAGAAGCTTTAAAAAGACATTTAAAATCTAATGGAATTGACAAAGTTTTATTAACTGCTCCAGGGAAAGGAGTTCCTAATATTGTTTATGGCGTAAATCACAACGAATACAATCCTGATGAAGTTAACATTTTTTCAGCAGCTTCATGTACAACTAATGCCATTACTCCAGTATTAAAAGCTGTTGAGGATACTTTAGGTGTTACAAAAGGCCATTTAGAAACCATTCATTCTTATACAAACGATCAGAATCTGGTTGACAATATGCACAGAAAATACCGTCGAGGAAGAGCCGCTGCTTTAAATATGGTTATTACTGAAACCGGAGCCGGAAGTGCCGTTGCAAAAGCTTTACCTTCTTTAGAAGGAAAATTAACTTCAAATGCCATACGAGTTCCTGTACCTAATGGATCTTTGGTTGTTTTAAATTTAGAAGTTAAAAAAGCGACTTCGATTGTCGGCGTTAATAAAATCATGAAAAAATATGCTCTTGAGGGAGAACTGGTAGAGCAAATTAAATATTCATTAAATAACGAATTGGTGTCATCTGATATCGTTGGAACTTCAGCTCCGTCTATTTATGACAGCAACGCCACTATCGTTTCTAAAGACGGAAAAAACATTGTTCTTTATATATGGTACGATAATGAATATGGCTATAGTCATCAGGTAATTCGTCTTGCAAAATATATTGCCAAAGTAAGACGTTATACTTATTATTAATTCACAATCAAACTAACTTTTTTTAAACCATCAAGTTTTCTTGGTGGTTTTTTCTGTTTTAAATAGGAAGTACTGTTGTGCTTTTTACTTCAGAAATTACAAAAACAGTATTAATGAGTGAAACTTCGGGCAGTACAGATAATTTCTTTTGATGGAAATGATGGTAACTTTCCATATCCGGAATTATAATTTTCAGCATATAATCAAAGTTTCCTGAAACATAATTACATTCCACGACTTCTGGTAAATTCAAAATCGACTGATTAAATCCTTCGGAAGTATCATAAGTCTGTTTTGTTAGTGTAACCTGACAGTAAACCGTTAAATTATTACCTAATTTTTTCTTATCTAAAAGTGTCACATATTTCTCTATAACACCTTCTTTTTCAAGACGTTTAACCCGATCATGAACAGGTGTTAGAGACAAATTTATTTTGTTTGCAATATCTTTTAAAGTGTAATGTGCATCTTCCTGAAGAAGACGTAAGATTTTTTTGTCAATTTCATCTAAAGCCATAACGAAAACGTTTGATTAAAATATCACAAATTCAGTCTTTTTTTCTTTTTAGAGAATAGTTTTTCGTCTAATAAAGAAATTTTTTCTGTAAAATTAAAAAATAAAATAATATTTTCTTATTTATAACAGATTAAACCATAATTTATTCTCTATCTGTAGATTTGTAAAACAATTTCAATAAAAAATAAAAAATATAACAACATGATAATAGGTGTTCCAAAAGAAATTAAAAATAATGAGAACAGAGTTGCTTTAACCCCTTCTGGTGTTTCAGAAATGAAAAAACACGGACATACAGTTTATGTTCAAGCTACTGCTGGTTTAGGAAGCGGTTTTGCAGATGAAGAATATGCTCAGGCTGGCGCAGTAGTTTTACCAACTATAGAAGACGTTTATGCAATTGCAGAAATGATCATTAAAGTAAAAGAGCCTATAGCTTCTGAATACCCTTTAATCAAAAAAGATCAATTATTATTTACTTATTTTCACTTTGCATCTTCAGAAGAATTAACACACGCTATGCTTGAAAAAGGAGCTGTTTGTTTAGCTTATGAAACTGTTGAAAAAACAGACCATAGTTTGCCATTATTAGTTCCAATGTCTGAAGTTGCTGGTCGTATGGCAATTCAACAAGGTGCAAAATACTTAGAGAAACCATTAAAAGGAAGAGGAATTCTTTTAGGTGGTGTTCCAGGTGTTCCTCCTGCTAAAGTTTTAGTTTTAGGTGGTGGAATCGTAGGAACTCAAGCTGCAAAAATGGCTGCTGGATTAGGTGCTCAGGTAACTATCATGGATTTAAGTTTGCCACGTTTACGTCAGTTAGACGATATTATGCCAGCGAACGTAAATACAGAAATGTCTAATCATTATAACATCACAAGAGCTATTAAAGAAGCGGATTTAATTGTTGGAGCAGTTTTAATTCCAGGAGCAAAAGCACCTCACTTAATTACTCGTGACATGCTAAAATTAATGCGTCCGGGAACTGTTGTTGTTGACGTTGCTGTTGATCAGGGTGGATGTATCGAAACTTGTACTCCAACAACTCACGAAAACCCAACTTTTATTATTGATGATATTGTTCACTACTGTGTAGCTAATATGCCAGGAGCTGTTCCTTATACATCAACTTTAGCTTTAACGAATGCTACTTTACCATATGCAGTACAATTAGCTAATAAAGGATGGGAAAAAGCTTGTGCTGAAAACGAAGAATTGAAAAAAGGATTAAACGTTGCTAATGGAAAAATCCTTTACAAAGGTGTTGCCGAGGCTTGGAATCTTCCTTTTAACGAAGAAATAGTATTAGCAAACGCATAGTGCTAATACTTATAAGTGCTTACTAAATCACTTTTATAAAAGGCTTTTCTTAATTGAAAAGCCTTTTTTTATTGCATAAAAATACCTGTCTTTTCAGGGACAGGTATTTTATATTCTAATTTATTTTTTATCATTTAAAACTTCAGTCATTACTTTGGCTTCAGTTCCATTTGGAAAAGTAACTTTAATCTTTTGAGCTATTGTTGGCGCAATTTCAGTAATAGCTTTTTTATCATAAGATTCTCCTTTCTTAATATGCCAGCCATAAAAAATAGCCGGAACGTGAGTATCGTAGCTGTAAATTGTACCGTGGGAAGTTCCTGTAGTGGCATATTCTATATCTCCCGGCTTATCTACAATAACTAAGTCACCGTTTTGAGTTACATCATAACCTTTTGCTACAAAATTAAGCGAATAATCATTCCCTCCATTTGCCAGAATTTCTTCTTCTGTATAAACTTTTTTAACCTGTGGCTGAGTAATCAAAAATTCTTTAAATGCTTGTTTTACTTTTGCAAGTTCCAATCCTTTTTCTTTAATAATTTGTTTGTTTAAGAAAATATTGAAATTAGAATAATTCAAAATCAAATCAACTCCAAAAGTTTTCGTTGAAAAATCCTGAAGACTTTTCTTTACATCTTTTGAAGGATAATTATCTACATTATATTTACGATCTTTAAGATAAATAACATTTTCTGCTCCTGCATGATCAGCTGTTAAGAAAAGCAAATAATTTCCTTTGCCAACCATTTTATCCAAATAAGCTAAAAAGTCAGCAATAGTCTGATCTAATCTTAAATAAGTATCTTGAAGTTCCATAGACCTTGGCCCAAGTAAATGACCTACATAATCTGTAGAAGAGAAACTAACTGTTAAAAAGTCAGTAATATTATCTTTCCCTAATTCCTCTTTTTCAATTGCACGTTTTGCAAATTCAGCTAAAAGATCATTCCCAAAAGGAGTAGCTCTAATAACACCCGCATCGTTCTTTTCATACATAGATTTCAAATCGTATGGAAAAACAGGTGCAGCGCTTCCATATAATTTACCCTCATAAGGATTATTATCAGGAAGACTTTCATTGTAAACTGACGCAGGTTTGTATAAATCCCAGCCTTTATTAAGATATTTTAAATAGTTTTTTTCGTTGTTGAACTCAGATACCCATTCTGGCAATTTATCCCCGTAAAACGTACTAGAAATAAAAGATCCTGTTTTACTATACCAAAATGCCCAATTCGCAAAATGACCGGCTGGTAAAATAGCCCCACGATCTTTTAGACTCATTCCTATTACTTTACCAGAAAAGTTGGTAGCCATACGAACTTCATCTGTAATAGTTGTACTTTGAAGATTTTTAGGAGACATTGCTCCTTCTTCAGCAGTTCCATCACCTATAGTTTTAACTCCTGCATCATCTGTACAGTACATCTCTTTGCCAAGTGTTCTGCTGAACCATTCGTTTCCAACAATTCCATGCGTAGCAGGTGTTGTTCCAGTATATATTGAAGCATGCCCAGGAGCGGTGTAAGTTGGCATATAATTATAATGCATGTTCTGGAAAACAAATCCATCATTCATTAATCTTTTAAATCCGTTTGGAGAAAAATCATCTGAAAAACGATATAAATATTCCATTTTCATTTGATCCACTACAATACCAACTACTAATTTAGGGCGTTGTTGAGCACTTAGATTTGTTATAATTAACAATGCCAACAGTAAAATACTTTTTCTCATGTTTAAATAATAATTTAAACACAAAAATACTCATTCAAATCTGAAATTTCTAAAGTATAAATAAAGAAGAGTAACAATTGACTTTAATTTAACAGTTTAAACTTTTAAAAAAATCTATATTCTTATAAAACAATTATAAACCAAAAAACCCTATCCAAGAACGGATAGGGTTTTTCAAAAAGAAAGGCGACGACATACTCTCCCACAATAATGCAGTACCATCTGCGCAGGCGGGCTTAACTTCTCTGTTCGGGATGGGAAGAGGTGAGCCCCGCCGCAATAACCACCTTAAGGTTGTTAGTTGTTGGTTTGTGGTTGTCGGCTGCTGGGATTTTCCATCAACTATCAACTATTAACCATCAACTGCTCTGCGTCGAGCAAATATTTTAACATACTGAGATAAAGAAAAGTAAGTTTTAGTTTTAGAAAGTTTCCTCCCTCTCGTCTGGGACGAGAGGGAAAAGGGTGTACATAAGCTTACGGATTATTAGTACTACTCGACTATGACATTACTGCCTTTACATCTATAGCCTATCAACGTGGTCATCTTCTACGACCCTATAAGGAAATCTCATCTTGAGGCAAGTTTCCCGCTTAGATGCTTTCAGCGGTTATCTCTTCCGAACATAGCTACCCGGCAATGCCACTGGCGTGACAACCGGAACACCAGAGGTTCGTCCACTCCGGTCCTCTCGTACTAGGAGCAGCCCCTCTCAAATCTCCAACGCCCACGGCAGATAGGGACCGAACTGTCTCACGACGTTCTAAACCCAGCTCGCGTACCACTTTAAATGGCGAACAGCCATACCCTTGGGACCGGCTTCAGCCCCAGGATGTGATGAGCCGACATCGAGGTGCCAAACACCGCCGTCGATATGAACTCTTGGGCGGTATCAGCCTGTTATCCCCGGAGTACCTTTTATCCGTTGAGCGATGGCCCTTCCATACAGAACCACCGGATCACTAAGACCTACTTTCGTACCTGCTCGACGTGTCTGTCTCGCAGTCAAGCGCGCTTATGCCTTTGCACTCTGCGCCCGATTTCCGACCGGTCTGAGCGCACCTTCGTACTCCTCCGTTACTCTTTGGGAGGAGACCGCCCCAGTCAAACTACCCACCATACACTGTCCTCAATCCGGATAACGGACCGGTTAGAACCTCAAGCATAAACATTATGAAGGGTGGTATTTCAAGGATGGCTCCACGCGAACTGGCGTCCACGCTTCAAAGCCTCCCACCTATCCTACACATCAAGGATCAAAGTTCAGTGTCAAGCTATAGTAAAGGTTCACGGGGTCTTTCCGTCTTGCCGCGGGTACACTGCATCTTCACAGCGATTTCAATTTCACTGAGTCTCGGGTGGAGACAGCGCCGCTGTCGTTACGCCATTCGTGCAGGTCGGAACTTACCCGACAAGGAATTTCGCTACCTTAGGACCGTTATAGTTACGGCCGCCGTTTACCGGGGCTTCGATCAAGAGCTTCGCCTTGCGCTAACCCCATCAATTAACCTTCCGGCACCGGGCAGGCGTCACACCCTATACGTCCACTTTCGTGTTTGCAGAGTGCTGTGTTTTTAATAAACAGTCGGGCAGCCAGCTGGTACCTTCGTTCGAGCTGTTCGGCTTCCCAGACTTCAGCTACGGGCGCGCACCTTTCTCCCGAAGTTACGGTGCCATTTTGCCTAGTTCCTTCACCCGAGTTCTCTCAAGCGCCTTGGTATTCTCTACCCGACCACCTGTGTCGGTTTGGGGTACGGTTCCTGGTTACCTGAAGCTTAGAAGCTTTTCTTGGAAGCTAGGCGCATCTATCTACTTTGTCTCTGAAGACTCCGTAGTGCTCTCGTCATTTCACGCCTCAGGGTTCCTGCGCATTTTAGCCTACAGGCACCTATACCTACGTACTTAAACCGGAACAACCGTCAGCTCGCGGCTAGCTTTCATGCTCTCCGTCCCTCCATCGCAGTAACCAGAAGTACAGGAATATTAACCTGTTTCCCATCGACTACGCTTTTCAGCCTCGCCTTAGGGACCGACTAACCCTGCGTCGATTAACGTTGCGCAGGAACCCTTGGTCTTTCGGCGTGCGGGTTTTTCACCCGCATTATCGTTACTCATGTCAGCATTCGCACTTCTGATACCTCCAGCAAGCTTCTCAACCCACCTTCAACGGCTTACAGAACGCTCCTCTACCACGTACTTACGTGACACCCGCAGCTTCGGTGTGTGGTTTGAGCCCCGTTACATCTTCCGCGCAGGCCGACTCGACCAGTGAGCTATTACGCTTTCTTTAAAGGATGGCTGCTTCTAAGCCAACATCCTGGCTGTCTATGCCTTCCCACATCGTTTCCCACTTAACCATATTTGGGACCTTAGCTGGCGGTCTGGGTTGTTTCCCTTTTCACGACGGACGTTAGCACCCGCCGTGTGTCTCCCACGCTGACACTTCGGTATTCGGAGTTTGCATCGGTTTGGTAAGTCGGGATGACCCCCTAGCCGAAACAGTGCTCTACCCCCCGGAGTGATACATGAGGCGCTACCTAAATAGCTTTCGAGGAGAACCAGCTATCTCCGAGTTTGATTAGCCTTTCACTCCGATCCACAAGTCATCCGCTAACTTTTCAACGGTAGTCGGTTCGGTCCTCCAGTCAGTGTTACCTAACCTTCAACCTGCCCATGGATAGATCACCCGGTTTCGGGTCTATACCCAGCGACTAAATCGCCCTATTAAGACTCGCTTTCGCTACGGCTCCCCTATTCGGTTAACCTTGCCACTGAATATAAGTCGCTGACCCATTATACAAAAGGTACGCAGTCACCCCACAAAGAGGCTCCCACTGCTTGTACGCATACGGTTTCAGGTTCTATTTCACTCCCCTCCCCGGGGTTCTTTTCGCCTTTCCCTCACGGTACTGGTTCACTATCGGTCAGTCAGGAGTATTTAGCCTTGGAGGATGGTCCCCCCATATTCAGACAGGATTTCACGTGTCCCGCCCTACTCAGGATACCACTATCTATTACATTTATTACCCATACGGGGCTATCACCCTCTATGGCCCGACTTTCCAGACGGTTCCGTTCTGCACTAAAATCTCCACAACCCCAGCACTGCCGTAACAGCACTGGTTCTGGGCTCCTCCCCGTTCGCTCGCCGCTACTGGGGGAATCTCGGTTGATTTCTTTTCCTCGGGGTACTTAGATGTTTCAGTTCCCCCGGTTCGCCTCTTCAGCCCTATGTTTCGGTGTTCTACATGATAGTCTGTCGAAACGATAGTGGGTTTCCCCATTCAGAGATCTCCGGATCAAAGTCTGTTTGCCGCCTCCCCGAAGCTTTTCGCAGGCTACCACGTCTTTCATCGCCTCTGACTGCCAAGGCATCCACCGTGTGCGCTTATTCCTTGCCTTATTGACCAATCATAACCGCTGAATTATGACCGTTTTTTTTGCATTTTTATTACCTGCATTACTGCTTATCCAATAAAGACGCTTTCTACTTTCTTATTATTTTCTTATCTCAATATTTCAAAGAACTTATTTCGCTTTAGGCTTCAAGCAATATGCTTTAGGCTTTCTCAGCTTACAGCCTAAAGCTTAAAGTTACGGCTTTTGTGGAGAATAACGGATCGAACCGCTGACCTCCTGCGTGCAATGCAGGCGCTCTCCCAGCTGAGCTATGGCCCCATTTTTCAATCTGGAGAACTAGAACCCAATCGTGAATCCCAGCTTCCAGAATTTCCTTTACTTAAGCTTAAAAAGTAGTCCCGGGCAGATTCGAACTGCCGACCTCACCCTTATCAGGGGTGCGCTCTAACCAACTGAGCTACAAGACTCGTTTTTACTTAAAAGTTTATTTCTTTAAATTAACAGCAAGAGTAATACAATCTCAGATCCTTATCAAACCAGAGCATCTTTTTCCCCAGCGTGCGTATAGCTAACACTAAGGCTCTA